>NZ_JAHKPR010000025.1:28543-55964 GCF_018860585.1 Colwellia sp. E2M01 | reverse complement strand
ATTATCGGAATTGGTATTAGACAAAAAGTGAGATGAAAAAAAACACCATAACTGTTCAGGTATGGTGTTTTATTATGTTCACTTATTTTGGCTAAATTAATAAAGTTTTTATGCCAAAATAACCGTTTTATCACCATTAATACAAACACGTTGTTCAGCATGAATACGTACTGCATGACTTAGAGCTGTCGCTTCTAAATCATGTCCCATGTGCACCATTTGTTCAATAGTAAAGGTATGATTAATTGGCTTAACTTCTTGGGCAATAATTGGACCTTCATCAAGATTAGCTGTTACATAATGTGCGGTTGCACCAATAACTTTAACACCACGAGAATGAGCTTGATGATAAGGACGAGCACCTTTAAAGCTTGGTAAGAACGAGTGATGAATGTTAATCGCTTTACCTGCTAATTTTTGGCATAAATCATCAGATAATATTTGCATGTAACGCGCTAAAACGAGTAAATCAACGTCAAGTTCAGTCATTAAATCTGTTATTTGTTTTTCTTGTTGTGGTTTCGTATCTGCCGTTATCGGGAAATGATAAAAAGGCACATTATGCCATTCACTTAATGGTTGGCAATCTTTATGATTAGAAATAACACCAACAATATTAATAGGTAAAACACCTGATCGCCATTTGGTTAACAGTGATACTAAACAGTGATCATCTTTAGACACTGCAATTAAAATGTTTGGCACATCTTCACGTTTACGAAATTGATATTGCATACCAAGCGGTTTTGCTAACTCTTCTAACGCTTCAATAAACTCATTACTTGAAACTGTTAAGTTGCGATCATCAAAAGCGATACGTGAGAAAAATGTCTCGGTGTATGGATCACTGTACTGCGATGTTTCGGTAATAAACGCGCCATGTAAAAATAGGCTTTGCGAAACTTTGGCTAAAACACCTGTGTTATCAGGGCATTGCCAAGTAAGAATATATTGTGTAGCGTCAGACATAGGAAGTTTTCTATTAAGTAAATGGTAAAGTTTTAAGTATAAATCTGCGGCTTAAAAGTAGTTTTACTGCAATTTAACGGCATCTTAATAATGAAGTCGGCTATATTATAGATTTTTTAATATATTAGCCAAGCACTTATCATGATCTATTTATGAATTTTGTTCTTATTTTTAATGTAGAGTTGTTCTACTTTTTCTCTTGCCCAAGGCGTTTTGCGTAAAAACTTTAAGCTTGACTGAATACTTGGGTTGTCAGTAAAGCATTTTATTTTAATTGTTTTACCTAATGTCTCAAAGCCAAAATAAGCTTCAAGTTCAGTCACAATGGTTTTTAACGTCAAACCATGTAGCGGGTTATAAGGCTGATTATCCATTATTTATTCCAGTAAATTATGCCAAAAATCGGACATAAAAAAACACAATGACGAGAGTATATCATCATTGTGTTTTTAGGGCAGGTTAGCTTAGTTGATTAATCACTAATAGTGAAAATTAACTGTATAAAGTCAGTTTTAGCTAAAGTATTTAACTAACTCATCGTTACCGCCAATACACTTACCATCAATAAATATTTGTGGTGTTGTATCTGCACCTGATGTTGCACGCATAGCACTGATGGTAGTGTTTTCACCTAGCACTAACTCTTCATACTTTATGCCTTTTTCAGTTAATAAGGCTTTAGCTTTAGTACAATGTGAACAACCAGGCTTAGTGAAAATAGCTACTTCGCTACTTTGCGCTGCTTCAGGGTTAATGTAGTTAAGCATAGTGTCGGCATCTGATACTTCAAACGGGTCGCCTGGAACATTAGGCTCAATAAACATTTTTTCAATTACGCCATTTTTAACTAACATAGCATAACGCCAGCTGCGCTTACCAAAACCAATGGCTGCTTTGTCTACTAATAATCCCATGCCTTCAGTAAACTCACCATTTCCATCAGGAATAAAGCTAATGTTTTCGGCGTCTTGATCTTGTGCCCAAGCATTCATAACGAAGGTATCGTTTACTGAAACACATACTATTTCATCAACACCATTAGCAAAGAATACTGGTGCTAATTCGTTATAACGAGGTAAATGTGATGAAGAACAGGTTGGCGTGAACGCGCCTGGTAATGAGAATACAACAACTGTTTTGTTCGCAAAAATATCGTCATAATTACGAGTGCTCCATGTGTCATCAGTCATTATTGGAAAGGTAATAGTTGGAACTTTTTGACCGGTAATATCTTTAAACATATTGAGATCCTTTATAAGTTAATTAATTTGGGTATTTGTTAATACGAGTTCAGTGTCAACTTTAAATTAAGTACAGTCAAGTTCACTTGTATTGCGCTTAATTAATAAGACTAATTAGTAATGCCTTGTTGTTGAAGCTATTATGATAAAACTACTTAGTTGAGTACAGTTGATTAAATCTATCATGATAATAGGTAAACCCTATCATAGAATTATTACAAAATAAGTTAGATATTATGGCGGTGGATGCAGCGACTAGCATTTCTAGGTTGCTAGTCGTTAAAAGGAGGAGGAGACTCAAGCTGTAGACAAATAACACAGTGTTATTTTGTATCAATCAACACTTAAAGTAGGTTTGTGTACTTACTTATTGTATTGCAAACAAGTTGTTCATTATTAATATGAAAAATTATATCTCTTTTTTCAGTTTTACAAATAGTGAAATAATATAATTTTACATCATCTCTTGAAGCGGTAATTTCTTTTAAATGCTGTACTTCTTTATCTGAAAATCGATCTAATTTATTTTCCAAATCCGTATAGACTTTATCGGCCTTTAAACGGATTTTAGTATCACTAAAGTCAGAAAACATCGATTGAGCGGCTGTTTTTTGCTCGTTATAGAACTTAGTTACTTCTTCATTAGGGTAAAAATGTAAATAAACTGCAGCTGCGACGATCAAGAATAATAAATGCTTCATAATTTTCCATATAATAGTGATATAAATCGATTTTATATCAATTAGTATCGTTAAGGTAATAATATATTATCTATTAAATGTTATTATTAATAAAATTACGACTCTTGTTGATACGCGAGTTACGCTATTAATGGTGACTTTTTTCCGCTATTCAAGGATTTATTGTGACAATAAATGACCAATCATCAGCTACAGGTGATAAAAGTAAAGCTGTAGTAGAGCAACATATTCCGGTTAAAAATGTAAAAATTCACGGCAATAAAAATACAGGTAAAGCGCGTTATGCGCCGGGAGACCAAATTTACGTTCGTAAATTTTCAGGTTTTTTTCAAAAACTAAGGCAAAGAATGAACTTAGTTTATTTTGCTTTCTTTTTGATTATTCCGTGGCTTCAGTACGATGGTCACCAAGCGGTATTATTTGATATTAGCGAGCAGCGCTTTACCTTGTGGAGTTTAACGTTATGGCCGCAAGATTTAACCTTATTAGCGTGGCTTTTTATTATTAGCGCTTTTTTACTATTCTTTGTTACCGTTTTTCTTGGGCGCGTGTGGTGTGGCTATATGTGTCCACAAACGGTTTGGACTTTTATTTTTATCTGGTTTGAAGAAAAAATTGAAGGCACCGCAAACCAGCGTCGTAAATTGGATGCTCAAAAAACGAATGCTAATAAAGTGATTAGAAAAACTTTAAAACATAGCGCATGGTTACTGTTTTCACTGTTTACCGCCATGACTTTTGCGGGTTATTTCTCGCCAATGGAAGCTTTATTTGTTGATGTCTTTACCTTTAATACTAGTTTGGCAATGGCTGGTATTTTAATTTTCTTTACCTTTGCAACCTACGGCAATGCAGGTTGGATGCGTGAAACTGTTTGTTTACACATGTGTCCTTATGCGCGTTTTCAATCTGCTATGTTTGATAAAGACACATTAACGGTTTCCTATGATAGTAACCGGGGTGAAAGTAGAGGGCCTCGTAGTCGTAAAGACGACCATAAAGCTAAAGGACTAGGTGATTGTATCGATTGTAATTTATGTGTTGAAGTGTGCCCAACCGGCATTGATATTCGTAATGGATTGCAATATGAATGTATTAACTGTGGCGCCTGCGTTGATGCTTGTAATGGCGTAATGGACAAAATGAATTACCCACAAGGACTTATTCGCTACACTACTGAGCATGAACTGAAAGGCAAAAAAGTTCACATCTTGCGTCCCAAACTCATAGGCTACGCAGTAGTGCTGTTAATAATGAGTACATTGCTAATATTTGAAATAGTAAATCGTGTACCTCTATCGTTAGATATTATTCGTGACCGTACTGAATTAGCGCGTGAAAACTTTGATGGTGAAATAGAAAATGTTTACACTTTAAAAATTCTTAATATGTCACAAACTGATAATACTTATAAGTTATCTGTTAAAGGCATTGAAAACGCTAAATGGAATGGTGATCAAGAGATCACTGTTAAAGCCGCTACTGTTTCCACCTTGCCTATTAGTATTGCGGTTGACCCTTATGATTTGGATAAATATATGAACGACATTACCTTTGTGGTAGAGCAAATTTCACCTGAATCTGATGCTAAAATCGAGCAAGAAAGCCGATTTTTTAATAAACGCTAATGGCATCATTCGACTTTAGCGCACTGTCACCTGATTTAATTATTGATGGTTTAGAAAGTGTAGGTTTCACGGTAGACAGTGGTTTATTGGCTCTTAACAGCTATGAAAACCGTGTGTATCAATTTCATGATGATAACTTAGTAAAATATGTTACTAAGTTTTATCGACCACAACGTTGGCAACTTTCGCAAATATTAGAAGAACATCAGTTTTCGTTTGAGTTAGAAGAGCAAGAGTTACCCATTGTGGCGCCCTTACAAATAAATGGGCAAAGTTTGTTTGAATACCAAGGTTATCACTTTGCGGTGTTTCCTTGCCGTGGCGGTCGTATTTTTGAAGTTGACAACCTTGACCAATTAGAATGGATGGGGCGATTTTTAGGTCGTATTCATGCGGTATCATCACAAAATAACTTTCAACAAAGACCAAGCTTTAATACTGATGAGTTACTTTATCAAGCGCGTGAAACTATCATTACTTCAAACTATGTACCTAAAAGTTTATCTACCGCTTTTTTTACTATTTTAGATCAAGTCATTGAACTTGCTGCTAAGCAATATTTACCCGCAAAACACACTCCACAAATACGCTTACATGGCGATTGCCATGCTGGTAATATTTTGTGGCGTGATGAAGGTCCGCACTTTGTAGATCTTGATGATTGTCGAACCGGACCGGCAATTCAAGATTTGTGGATGATGCTTTCTGGTGACAGACAACAGCAACTGTTACAACTTGATACATTATTAATGGGCTACGAAGAGTTCTTTACGTTTGAAAACGAACAGCTTCTCTTGATAGAATCATTAAGAACTATGCGTGTGGTAAATTATATGGCATGGTTATGCAAACGTTGGCAAGATCCTGCTTTTCCACAAAATTTTCCGTGGTTTAATACAGAAAAATATTGGGAACAGCAAATATTGATGCTTAAAGAGCAAATGTCAGCATTACAACAGCCACCACTTAGCTTACAGAATTTTTAGCATTCGTTAAGTTTAACGAGGCAACTTACTTTTATTTTAGGAAATAGATAAGAATGAATAAATTATTAAAATCTCTTTTATTAATGCCACTATTAGCATTATCAATTGGCGCTTGTGCCGAAAAGTATACTGAAGGTAAGCAATACACTAAAGTAAATGAAACCGTTAGCAGTAAGAAAGAAGTACGTGAGTATTTCTCTGTTTATTGTGGACATTGTTTTAAATTTGAACCGTTAATGCATAATCTTAAAAAGGTTTTACCAGAAGACTCAGCATTTGAACGTAACCATGTTGATTTTCTTCGCGCTGCTAGCCCTAAAATTCAAGAAATGGTCACTAAGGCGACTATTGTTGCTGAACAACTAGGTGATGCTGATAAATACATTGGTGCTATCTTTAACTACATTCATGTACAACGTGCTGTAATTACTTCTGAAAGTGACTTACGTAACTTATTTGTAACCAACGGTGCTGATGGTGATAAGTTCGATAAACTAATGAAGAGCTTTAGTGTTAATGCCCAAGCAAAATCATTGAAAAAGAATCAAAACGAGATGTCAGCTAAGCGTGCGTTAACAGGTGTTCCAACGGTTATTGTTAACGGTAAGTATAAAATAGAGGCGGCTAAACTAGATAAAGATAACTTTGAGCAAGATTATCAAAACTTAGTTAAATACTTACTTGAACTGAAGTAATTTAGTGCAGTAAATTTAGTGCAGTCAATTTAATACTGAAATAAAAAATCCAAAAAAGGCAGACTGTAAAATACAGTCTGCCTTTTTTATTTAACATGCGTTTATCATCTATTTTGCCAGAGTAATACGTTTGCCATAATAGTTCATGCGCTATAGTAGCGTGACTATTTAAGCCAGCGCAGATGATTACTGAAGTTGAGGGTTAAGTACTACACTCGCAATTAAACTATACCAGTAACACTTCACTACTTTCTCTAACTTACAATCGCACCTAGTTAATTAACTCCATTATTCTAACTTGTGTAGAGATTGGCTGACCTTGTCGGTATATTTTAAATGTTAATATGGTATTAGGCTGCGTTTCAGCAATGATATCTAAAGCGGCAGTAACATTCGGTATTGACTCCCCATCAATTTGATAAACAACGTCACCTAATTGTAAGCCTGCTGATTGAGCAGGACTACCCTCTACGATTTCTTCAACCACAAAACCTTTTAGTTTAGTATTATAATTATTGGTGGCAATACCTAACCAACCTCGAACCACTTTGCCGTTTTCAATTATCTGTCGCATTACCTTATTCGCTAGTTGATAAGGTACGGCAAAAAATATCCCTTGAATGGATAACTGGGGATTAGATTGTGTAAATTTTCTTGAATTGATACCCACTAAAATACCATTGCTATTAATTAACGCACCACCTGAATTTCCTTCGTTAATAGCAGCGTCCATTTGTAAAAACTCTAAGTAACTAGTGTTACTCAAGCCATTACGACCAGTAGCGCTAATAATACCTTGGGTTACTGTTTGTCCCAAATTGAGAGGATTACCAATAGCTAATACTATGTCGCCGACCAATGAGGTTTGTTCTTCTTTATGTGGAATAACCGGCAGGTTAACCGCATTAACTTTTAGTACGGCTAAATCGGTATAATGATCAAAGCCTATTAATTCAGCAGGGTAAATTTGGCCACTTTGTAAAAGTACTTGAATTAAATCAGCTTCTCTGATGACATGCAGATTCGTTAAAATGTAGCCTTGAGTACTCATGATAACGCCTGAGCCTAAGCGAGTACTTTTACGTGGAACGCGACCATATTGAGGGTTTACTTCAATTTGTTCAGAGTAAATATTTACCACAGCAGGACTTGCCATACTAACCGCTTTGGCAAACGATAATGGTGCCTGTTGTGTTTGATTACCTTTAAATAGGTGATCAATTAAATTTGATTCACTTAAACCAGGTACTAGGCTAGGTACTAGTAGCAATAATAAAACCGCAATTAATACGCCATAACTTATTGCTGTAATAATATATTTTATTAGGGATAATATTTTCAAGGGGGTTCTGATTTGTATTGTTTTAATGTATTGAGTGTAACATAAAAAAGCTGAACACTGCGCACTGGTAATTATTTACTCAGTTCGCTAGGTTCAGCTTAATACTTTTTACTGTGTTGAGACGTTGGTTATTGTTTTATCTAAAAACTTAACTTTAGCGCCTAATGTATAGGTATTAATATAGGTATTAACGGATCATTATATATTGTGAGTTTTTATCTCGTACAATATTTAATGCAAACACATCGCCTGTTTTATCTTTTAAGTAATCACGTAACTGAGCAAGATCTTTAATACGTGTTCTGTTCACACCTGTAATTAAATCACCCTTATGTAAACCTGCCATTTGTGCTGGAGAACCATCTGTAACTTGTTCAACCACAATCACTTGTTGCTTATTATCATTCGTCATTTTAGCACCATCAAGCATTGGATGAATACTTGCAGCAGCAATAGTCGCGCCTTGATCTTGTTTTAATTTAACGGTGAATTCTTTTGTATCACCATCTCGTATTATCGTTAATTTTACTTTTTGATTAGCACCAATAGAGCCTATTTTTGCGCGTAACTCAAAAAAGCTCTTAATGGCTTTACCGTTCATCGCCACAATAACATCGCCAGCTTTAATCCCTGCTTCGTCAGCAGCAGAGTCAGGCATTACCTGTTCAATAAAGCTACCTTGACTGGTTTCTAATTCCATTGCTTTAGCTATTTCGCTATTAACACTACGTCCTGATACGCCAAGTACGCCGCGGTGAACTTCACCAAATTCAATAAGCTGTTTTACAAGGTTATTCATCATATTACTTGGTATCGCAAAACCAATACCTACGTTACCACCGTTAGGGCCAATAATAGCGGTATTAATACCAATTAATTCACCGCGTAAGTTAACCAAAGCACCACCGGAGTTACCACTGTTAATTGCCGCATCGGTTTGAATAAAGTCTTCGTATTGTTCAATATTTAAATTACTACGGCCTAAAGCACTGACAATACCAGAGGTAACTGTTTGTCCTAAACCAAATGGACTACCAATGGCTACGGTAAAATCACCAACACGCAACCCATCTGAATCAGCTAGTTTTATCTCGTGTAAATTTTTTGCCTCTACTTGTAATAGTGCAATATCACTTTTTGCATCGCTACCTAACTTTTTCGCTTCTAATTGACGACCATCTTTTAAAGTGATCATAATTTCATCAGCATTGGCAATAACATGATTGTTGGTAACAATATAACCTTTGTCGCTATCAATAATAACGCCAGATCCTAAGCCGCGAAATTGACGTTCTTGTGCTTGTCCTTGACCTCTATTGCCAAAGAAGAATTTGAACGCTTCGGGAATGTTTTGTTGTGGTGCTTTATGTGTACCTACTACGGAGATACTGACCACAGCTGGCGTTACTTTTTCAAGCATAGGCGCCAAACTTGGCATTTCCTGATTATCAACTTGAAAAGGCCAATTAGCTAATGCCGGAGTGCTCGTTAGTGCCAGAGTGGTGGACAGTATTGCTGCACTTATAAGAGTGGAAAGTTTGGCTGTTTTAAAGGATTTAGTAACAGAGTAAAATTTAGATGATTTTTTCATGGTTAGATCAGTTTGTAAGCTCATAATTAAAAGGTCTCCAATATTGAAAAAAAAAAGTTAATTAAGACATAGGTGCCTTAATTAACTTTTTAAAGGGTACTTTTAAATAGACTGAACAAAAAAATTTTAGTTCAGTACTCGCCTGTTAAAACTAACTTGCAGATGTAACTGATTGTTTCTGATCAACAAATAAGCCACTCGGGTTATTTGAATAATCAAGTGGTGCTTCTGTCGTTTCTATTACTTGACTCGTTCTATCTTTAGCGCGTAGGGCTGCTGTTTGTTCAAGTTGTTGATGTGTTTCAGCTGAGAAGAAAGGCATACTTTCTACTTCTTCTATGGTGGCTTTTTGTAGTAATAAAGTGCTTTCTTGCATTTGTTTCATTGCAGTTTGGCAAGTTTTATTCATTTGCTCGAGTAATGCTGCAGAATTTGCTAAATGCTCGGCAACATCAAGTTTATACTGATCTAATGCGGCTTCACTTTTATTGGCTTGTTCTGACAATTTACGTTGCTCTTTACTGCTGCTAGATAAAAGGCGAGTTGCCAAAAAACCACCAATTCCACCGATAATAAAAATGATTAGGGCTATTGCTACATTCATGGTGTGTACCTTATTTTATAATGACTATTGCGATGAGTATGTAATTAGAAATTAAATCTGATGTCTATATAGATTATACTACCATCAAAACAATTTGCTAAGTAAAAATATCTTTGTAAAAAGCGCGATTATTCAAAGGTAATATATATAATCAGTGTACTGCTTATCCAATTTTCAGGGAATGATTACTGCAAATGAATGTTAACTCAAAAACATGATCCAAATAACATAGGCTATCAATGACTAAGCTTCCCCCTCTTGCACAGTATAAACAAGATTTAACCCGTGATGACTTTCTATTTGATGCGGCACAAGAAAATGCTGTGATTCATTTACAACGTTTATATGATGATCTAATAAATCAGCCTAAAGCTGCTTCTGGTTTTAAAAAAATGCTTAATGGTTTGTTTAATAACAAGCAAGCAACACCCGTTAAAGGGCTTTATTTTTGGGGCGGAGTAGGGCGTGGTAAAACTTATTTAGTTGATACCTTTTTTGATAGCTTGCCATTTGAAAATAAAATGCGAGTGCATTTTCATCGCTTTATGCATCGCGTTCATCAAGAATTAAAAGGCTTAACAGGGCAATCGGATCCTCTGAAAATTATTGCTAAGAAATTTGCACAAGAAACGCAAATTATTTGCTTTGATGAGTTTTTTGTTTCTGATATCACCGATGCGATGATTTTAGGAACCTTATTTGAAGAATTATTTGCCCATAATGTTACCTTAGTTGCTACATCAAACATTATTCCTGATGAACTATATCGAAACGGTTTACAACGCGAACGTTTTCTACCTGCTATTAAGCTTATTAATGAATGTACGGAAATAGTGAATGTTGATAGTGGTGTTGATTACCGCTTAAGAACACTAGAGCAGGCAGAGATATTTCATCACCCGCTTGATGCGCAAGCGGAAGAAAATTTAAAACATTACTTTAAACAGCTTTCTACAGATGAAGGAAAGTCTGGAGCGTCTATTGAAATTAATCATAGACAATTATTAACTGAATTAGTCAGTGATGGTGTTGTCTATTTTGACTTTTCAGTATTGTGTGAAAGCGCTCGAAGTCAAAGCGACTATATGGAAATTAGCCAGCTTTATCACACGGTATTAATGGGGAACGTTAAAGAAATGGGCCCAGATAGTGACGATACAACACGTCGTTTTATTGCGTTAGTTGATGAGTTTTATGAGCGCAATGTAAAACTAATAATGTCGGCAGAAAAACCATTAGAAGACTTATATAGTGGTGGTCGATTAGCTTTTGAATTTAAGCGCTGTTTAAGTCGCTTACAAGAAATGCAATCACATGATTACTTAGCGAGTGAGCATCTTCCGTAAGCTAATGGTTAGTTAGCAACTGGTTTACTACTTCAACTATTAAGCTAGTTAAGCTAGTTAAGCTAGTTAAGCTAGTTACAAAAAAGCCCGCTTCATAGGTTATGGCGCGGGCTTTTATCGTTATGCGTTTAATTTTAATTGCTAATTAATGATCAATCAATTAATACATCAGCGTATAAAGCTTTCTTCTGAACTTAGCGGCAAGAGGATCGCCTTCAGGTAACGACTTCAACACATCAATAAATAACTCTTTGCTTTTATCTTTGGTGGCTTCATCGCAAGCTTGTACTAAACGAAATAATATTTTTAGTGCTTCTTCGTGACGATTAACTTGACTATATTGCGCGGCAAGTTGCTGATTAATATTAATGTCTGCCGGCGCTGCTTTTAATTGAGCTTCTAAGGCTTGAATTTCAGGTGAATTTTCAGCGGCTTCAGCTAATTCAAGTTTTGCCATTAATGCATGATAATCACTGTCTTGATCAACCATAGTGATAGTTGCCAACAAAGTTTTTGCATCACTTGTTTTACCAAGCTGTAACAATACGTCACTGAATACTAATTTAATGTCGGCACGCTTATCGTCAAGTTGGTAGGCTTGAACTATAGCGTTTTGAGCTTCAATTAATTGATTTTCAGCGAGTGCTATTCTTGCTTGTCCTAATAAAATATCTTGTGGTTGTGGTAAATGTTTATCTAAAAAGGCGGCAACATTTGCATCGTCTTGAGGTCCTGAAAAACCATCAAGTGGTTGTGCGTCTTTTAATAATATAACGGTAGGCAACCCTTGAATACCAAACTGTTGGGCGATTTGTGCTTGGCTTTGACAATCAAGAGTCACTAATGCCATATACTCTTCTAAACCTGAAAGTTTAGCGGCAAGTTTGTCGCGTAAAACAACACTCTCAGGGACTTGCTCTGCCCAAAAGCTGACAAGTACTAACTTTTGCTTTGATTGTTCAACAACAACTTGCTGAAAGTTTTCTACGGTGATGGCAGTCATATACTTTTTCTCAAATCTATTAATAGGTTAAAAATCTAGGTAATCAATTGTCGGGTTTGTATTACAGTAAGCGCTATTGGTTAGTGATTATGATTGCGTGGCTAGGATAAACCACAGTAAACCAAAGCCTAAAATTAAACGATAAATAACAAATGGCATCATGCCTAATTTTTCTAATAATATTAGAAAGTAATGTATACAAGCATAAGCACTAACAAAAGCAACAATACTGCCTAACCCCATTGCAAACCAATCAACAGCTTCACTGGCTAATACTAGTTTTAAGGTTAAATAACTGCCTGCCATAGCGATAGCAGGGATAGAAAGTAAGAAAGAAAAACGCGCAGCGTTATCACGACTTAGCCCTAACATTAAACCTATTGTCATGGTGATACCTGAGCGAGAGGTGCCAGGAATTAACGCTATTGCTTGTGCTAAACCAATTAACATTGCCCCTTTTAAACCTAATTTTTCCATCGGCTTATGATTTTTTCTATGTCCAGCTTTAACATCAGCAAAACCTAACAGAAAACCAAATAATAAAGTAGTTAAGGCGATAACTAAGGCAGATCGTAAATGCTCTTCAATTAAGTCTTTACCTAATAAACCAAATAAACCAGCGGGGATGGTGGCTAGTAAAATCCACCATGCTAGTTTGCCGTCAAAACTGGCTTTATCTTTTTCTGGCCCCATGCCTACAGTACCTAACCAGGCAACAGCCATGCCGCCAACTTCTTTACGAAAATACATAACAACCGCAAGTAAAGTACCTACATGTACGGCAACATCAAACGCTAACCCCTGATCGTGCCACCCTAAAATTTGTGAAGGTAATATTAAATGCGCAGAGCTTGAAATAGGTAAAAACTCGGTTAAACCTTGCAACAGGGCAAGAATAATTATTTCGAAAGTACTCATGAGTGGTTCGTTGTCCTTTAACTTTAAGTTGTAAATATTTGATGGTTAATAAGTAAGTTGTTACCAGCAATTAGCAACAATACTTATTTTCTGGCTAGATTTATCATAATCTTGCCATAATTCTTGATAGGTTTTTTTTACAACAGGGTGTTCAAGCTCTGCCGCTATTTCGCTTAGCGGCCATAACACAAAAGCATTGGTTATTATTTCATGACGAGGCAATTGTGCAGGTAAATCAATAATTAAATTATCATATAGTAGTAAATCTAAATCTAAACTGCGCGGGCTAAACTTTTTAGCATTTTGCTCTCGTCCATAAGCAAACTCAATAGTACGTAATATAGCAGCTACTTCATCAACACTGTGTGAACAATTAATACCTATTACCATATTATAAAAAGCAGCACCTTTAAAGCCTATAGGCTCACTTTCAAATAATGAAGACAGTGTTAATTGTCCAAAAGGTAAGTTGAAAGCTTCTGCTAAAGCGAGTAAGCCTTGCTTAACATGGTAATCACGCTTGATATTGCTACCTAAAGAAATATAAATTTGTGCCATTAAAGTGATGACTCTTGACTGCCACGTTCTATTTCTACGCCAACGGTTTGTGCGTTGTGTACCGCACCAGGTTTACCAACACTAAGTTTTAACCACGGAATATGATATTGCGTCATTAAAAAAGTCGCTAAACGTTCAGCTAGCGTTTCAATTAAATCAACAGGGTTATCATTGGCAAAACGCTCAATTGCCACAGAAATATCAGCATAGTCTAATGTTTTAGCTAATTCGTCATTTTTAGCGGCATTCGCTGTATTCCAGCCCATGGCAACATCTATAACTAAGGTTTGTTTTATTTCTTTTTCCCACTGAAAAAAACCAATCGTGGTTTGAATGCTTAACCCTTTTATAAATACTTTATCCATGATTTACCTATTTATGTTTGCGAAAAACGGCTACATTAATCCTAATCTTACATGCGCCTTAGATTAGCGCTGATAATGTAATAGCAGGAAGAAGTATTGCAGTCGCGCTACAATTGTTACAAAATACACTGCAGATTTTACCTGCGAAGTTATATAAAAACTAGCAGAGATGAAAATAGAATATAAATTACCTTCTGGTATTAGATTTAATGGTGATTTATTACTGCTAGTTTTAACTTAAATCAGTTTATTCACCCCTTTATTTAAAGAAATGGAATTGGCAAATAGATGTTACTACTTACTTTCACTATGATTATTGTGGCCTACTTAATTGGCTCAATCTCAAGTGCAATATTAGTTTGTAAGCTATTAGGTTTACCTGATCCTAGAACGACAGGGTCAAAAAACCCTGGCGCAACCAATGTGTTACGTATGAGTAATATCCTTACCGCTGCTACCGTTTTATTTCTTGATATTCTAAAGGGGACTATTCCTGTATGGGGAGCATACTTTTTAGATATTAATGCGTTATATCTAGGTTTTATTGGTGTAGCTGCTTGTTTAGGACATATGTACCCAATATTTTTTGATTTTAAAGGTGGTAAAGCTGTAGCAACCGCATTAGGCACTTTACTGCCTATTGGTTTAACTTTAGGCGGTTTATTAGTTATTACTTGGGTCATTGTTGCTAAAATAAGTAAGTATTCCAGTTTAGCGGCTATTGTAACTGTCTCTATTGCCCCTCTTTACGTATATTTTTTAAAGCCGCTGTATGTCTATCCTACGTTAATGTTGAGCGCTTTGATTGTTTTTCGCCATCGAGAAAACATTAAACGGTTACTTACGGGTACTGAAAATAAAATAACACGAAAAATGTAGTTGTTACGCCAGGAATTATAAATTTACTGAGGGTAATGAATCTAATGCCCAACGAGGATTCGCTTTAAAAGTTAAATCAGCATTCGTCCCAGCCTTTAACCGTTGTAAGCCCGCATAAGCTATCATTGCACCATTATCCGTACAAAACTCAGGGCGTGGATAAAATACGCTGCCGCCAAGTTTTTTGGTAGTAACAGCTAGTTTTTCACGTAGGGATGTATTGGCACTAACGCCACCCGCTATCACTAATCTGCTTAAGTTTTCTTGCTGTAAAGCGCGTTTACATTTTATTGCTAATGTATCAACAACGGCTTGTTGAAAGGCATTGGCAATATCCGCATGAGTTTGTGCTAATTCTTCAGCCGTTAAATTAGCACACTCTTTACGCACTAAAGTACCCGCCGCAGTTTTTAAACCACTAAAGCTAAAATCTAAACCAGGTCTGTCGGTCATTGGGCGAGGTAACTTAAAGCGACCAGTAATACCAGACTCTGCCATCTTAGAAAGCGCCGGACCGCCAGGGTAATCTAAGCCCAATAATTTAGCTGTTTTATCAAAAGCTTCACCTGCGGCATCATCAACCGACTCACCTAATAATTTATATTCACCAATGGCATCAACTCGCACTAGCATAGTGTGTCCGCCAGATACTAATAAGGCAATAAAAGGAAATTCAGGTACATCATCTTCTAGCATAGGTGCTAACAAGTGACCTTCCATGTGATGAACCGGTACAGCAGGTAATTCCCAGCCGTAAGCTAAACTTCTGCCAATTGAACATCCAACTAAAAGCGCGCCTACTAAACCAGGGCCGGCAGTATAAGCAACACCATCTAAGTCCTGTGGAGTAAGATTAGCATCAGCTAATACTTCTTTAATAAGTGGTATGGTTTTACGCACATGATCACGCGAAGCAAGCTCAGGTACAACGCCACCGTAATCAGCATGCACAGCAATTTGACTATATAATCTATGCGCAAGTATGCCTTCAGGGCGATCGCCATTACCATCATCATAAATGGCAATACCTGTTTCATCACAAGAAGTTTCAATACCTAAAATACGCATATAGTTAGTCTCAATAAAGTAGAATTATTTTTGTGCTTACCTTTAATGCTTAATTAGCTAATGGCTAAACAATATTTTTAAATAAGGGCTAATAAGCATGAATTTGCCGATTTTACCGTGTTTATTAGGTACGCACCAGTGCATAAATACATTCATTTACCTTGTGTTGTTAAATTAATCTTTACTTTACTATGTGCTTGACAGTAGAATACGGCACCCATTTTTAATAGAGCGGGTGTAAGATGAGGTCAATAGCACAAATAACGTGCATTTAGCCGAAATCAGTCACCAATTATATAGATACCTAAGGTAATAAAGTACATGCCAGTAATTAAAGTAAGAGAAAACGAACCATTTGACGTTGCATTACGTCGTTTCAAACGTTCATGTGAAAAAGCAGGAATCCTTTCAGAAGTTCGTCGTCGCGAATGTTATGAAAAACCAACTTGGGAACGTAAACGTAAAAAAGCAGCTGCTGTTAAACGTGCAGCGAAAAAAGTTTCTCGTGAGAACGCTCGTCGCGTTCGCATGTACTAAGAATTATCTTAGTTAAACTATCCTCTAAGAGATTGCTTATTATGGAGAGAAAATGTCACTTCTAATACAACTCAAAGATGAAATGAAAGTTGCTATGCGCGCCAAAGACAAATTACGTCTTGGTGTTATACGCATGGCAATTTCAGCTGTTAAGCAAGCAGAAATTGATCACAACATCGAAGCAACTGATGAGAATATTATTGCGTTATTAACCAAAATGGTTAAGCAACGCAAAGAATCAATCAAGATGTTTCAAGAAGGTGGTCGTGATGAGTTAGCAGAAAAAGAAGCAGCAGAAGTTGTTGCTTTAAATTTTTTCATGCCGCAACCGCTTACTGCAGAAGAAATTCAAGTATTAATAGGTAATGCAATTACTAATTCTGGTGCAGCTTCAATGGCTGACATGGGTAAAGTAATGGCAATATTAAAACCTGTTATGCAAGGCAAGGCTGACATGGGCGCTGTAAGTGGCCAAGTAAGAGCTGGTTTGCAAAACTTATAATTAATTTATATTCATTATAAATAATACTTTAAAACCGTAATAGCATTAGCTGTTACGGTTTTTTTATGTCTTTTTTAAATATGTTAGTGGTATAAATATTTTTTGTATCTATAACTCACTGGTTAAACTAATTGAGATAATAATTTATATTTAAGCTTAAAAATACCATCACTTCTCTTCGTGTATTGTGTAGAATAACCCGTTGTATTTCTCTTTTTAAATGACTTATTAAATCTTATGGCCGGACGCATTTCTCGACAATTTATTGATGACTTACTCAGCAGGACAGATATTGTCGAACTTGTTGATAGCCGAGTGCCCTTAAAAAAGGCTGGTAAAAATTATCAAGCCTGCTGTCCTTTTCATAATGAAAAATCCCCTTCTTTTACAGTAAGTCAAGACAAACAATTTTATCACTGTTTCGGCTGTGGCGAACACGGTAATGCTATTTCGTTTTTGATGGAATTTGACCGGCTTGACTTTGTTGATGCGGTTGAAGAGCTTGCCTCGCACTGCGGTATGGAAGTTGTGCGTGAAGAGAGCACAGCAAGCCCAGAAGAGCAGCGTAAGCAACAGCAAGTTTACCAACAAAAACAAGATGATTACGAATTGATGGGGCAAATAAGCCGATTTTTTCAACAACAATTGAAAGTCGCTAAAGACAAAGGTACAGCCATCGAATACCTTAAAGGTCGCGGTTTAAGTGGTGAGGTCGTTAAACGTTTTGGTATTGGTTATATCAGCGATGAATGGGACGGTATGATGAATACCTTTTCAAATAATGGACGTGCTAACCAACAATTAATTGATTTAGGTATGGCCATTGCGGGTGATAAAAAGCGCCCTTATGATCGTTTTCGCGGACGGATAATGTTTCCTATTAGCGATAAACGTGGCCGTGTTATTGGCTTTGGTGGGCGTGTATTAGGTGATGCTAAACCTAAATATTTAAACTCACCAGAAACCCGTATTTACCATAAAGGTCAAGAGCTTTACGGTTTACATGAAGCCAAGCAAGCGAATAAAAAATTAGCACGTTTAGTGGTCGTTGAAGGCTATATGGATGTTGTTGCTCTGGCGCAACATGGTGTTGATTATGCTGTTGCTTCTCTTGGCACAGCAACGACTTTTGAACAATTACAAACCTTATTTAGAACTGTTCCTGAGGTTATTTGTTGCTACGACGGCGATAGAGCAGGACGAGATGCCGCATGGCGCGCTATGGAAAATGCACTGCCGCTTATCCGTGATGGTTTTTCATTAAAATTTGTTTTTGTACCCGATGGTGAAGATCCTGATTCGTTAATTAGAACCCAAGGCCAAGCTGCATTTGAAGCTATTATCGATAATGCTATGCCATTGTCTAAATTCTTATTTGAGCAACTTATGCAAAAAGTTGATACCAGCTCGTTAGAAGGAAGAGCCGCGCTAGTTGAATCATTTCAGCCCTATTTAGCTAAACTGCCTGATAGTATTTTAAAAGACGCTATGCTCAATGAAATAGCCAATAATTTTGGAACCGGCAGTGAACAATTTCTCGCTAAATTTACTAAAAATATACAAGGATCTCCCGCTAAAAAAGCAGCGCAACGACAAACAAAAGTAACTCCCGTTAGATTAGCGCTTGCATTATTGTTAGAGCATCCCCATATAGCAAATAGCTTAGATAATATTAATGTTTTGCAAGCACTAACGGCGCCAGGGATACCTCTACTCATGCAAGTACTTGCGGTATGCCAACAAAACCCAGATATTAAATCAGCGCAATTACTCGAATATTTTCGAGATACCGAGCAAGGCTCGCAATTATCAAAACTAATGTGTTGGCAACATCACGTAGAAGCTGAAGCAGCAACCGATGTTTTTCTTGATAGCATAGAAAAATTATTGAACAATTTTGTTGAGCAACGAGCTGAAGTATTATTACAAAAAGCACGTGCGGGACAAATGACAGTGGAAGAAAAACAAGAGTTACAAGCAATACTCAATGCTTAATTTTTTGTTTTAGCTACGCTAATTTAAATTGACGTTATGAAAATAGCGTGAATGCTATTAAATGATTAAGGATGTATATTAGCTGGTAACCAAGCGAAAAATTCGCTATAATTTCCCGCTTTATTGCGTCTTTTAGTCGCTTTAACTACTGCACTCAGTGCATATTTATATTCCATATTTTTATAACACAGGTGGACACTCGTCAATGGAACAAGCCCCTAAATCTAGACTTAAAGAGTTGATAACCAAAGGTAAAGAACAAGGTTATTTAACATTTGCTCAAGTGAACGATCATCTTCCACAAGATATTATCGATTCTGACCAAGTTGAAGATATCGTTAGTATGATCAACGATATGGGTATTCAAGTATTTGAAAACGCACCAGATCAAGATACCTTGATGATGAGCGAAGGTAATACTGATGAAGATGCCGCCGAAGCTGCAGCGCAAGCATTAGCCACAGTAGAAAGTGAAATTGGTCGCACAACTGATCCCGTTCGTATGTATATGCGTGAAATGGGTACGGTTGAACTTCTTACGCGCAAAGGCGAAATCGTCATTGCTAAACGTATCGAAGAAGGTATTAAAGAAGTACAGCGTAGTGTTTCTGAATACCCTCCGGCAATTAACTACTTATTAGAAATGTGGGATAACTTTGAAGCGGAAGAAGTTCGCTTAACTGATATCATTACAGGCTTTTTAGATCCAGATGCTGAAGATGAAGATGTACCTGCTGCGGCAACGCACGTAGGTAGTGAATTATCTAAAGATGATCTGGAAGATGAAGACAGTGAAGACAAAGATGATGATGCAGATGATGCAGCTGATGAAGACGAGGAAGAAGAAGATACTGGTCCTGATCCTGAATTAGCCCGTGAAAAATTCACTTTATTACGTGAAGTACATGAAAACGCGACTAAAATCATCAATAAAAAAGGCCGTGGTCATAAAGATGCACAAGCCGCAATTGATGCTGTTGCCGATGTATTTAAAGAGTTTCGTTTAATACCTAAGTTATTTGATAAGTTAGTTAAAAACATGCGTGGCATGATGGACAGACTACGTGTTCAAGAACGTTTGATCATGAAGCACTGTGTTGTTGGTGCAGGTATGCCTAAAACTACCTTTATCAAAATATTCCCAGGTAATGAAACATCTAAAGAATGGTTTGAAGCTGAAAAAGCTGCGGGTCATCCGTATTCAGCAAGACTTGCTGACGTAGAGCTAGATGTTGAACGTAATATCTACAAGCTAAACCAAATAGAAGAAGAAGCTAATCTTAATATTCACGGTATTAAAGATATTAACCGTCGTATGTCTATTGGTGAAGCTAAAGCTCGTCGCGCTAAAAAAGAAATGGTTGAGGCAAACTTACGTTTAGTTATCTCAATTGCTAAAAAATACACCAACCGTGGTTTACAGTTCCTTGATTTAATTCAAGAAGGTAACATTGGTTTGATGAAAGCGGTTGATAAGTTTGAATACCGTCGTGGTTATAAATTCTCAACGTATGCGACATGGTGGATCCGACAAGCAATTACTCGTTCAATTGCAGACCAAGCGCGCACTATTCGTATTCCTGTGCACATGATTGAAACGATTAACAAATTAAACCGTGTTTCTCGCCAAATGTTACAAGAAATGGGACGCGAACCTACGCCAGAAGAATTAGCAGAACGCATGGTAATGCCAGAAGATAAAATCCGTAAAGTATTGAAAATAGCGAAAGAGCCAATTTCAATGGAAACTCCTATCGGTGATGATGAAGATTCACACTTAGGTGACTTTATTGAAGATGGCAGTGGTGAACTTCCTGTTGATTCAGCAACGTCTGAAAATCTTAAAGGGGCAACGCATGAAGTACTTGCTGGTTTAACCGCGCGTGAAGCTAAAGTACTAAGAATGCGTTTTGGTATTGATATGAATACCGACCACACGTTAGAAGAGGTTGGTAAGCAGTTTGATGTAACACGTGAACGTATTCGTCAAATTGAAGCGAAAGCATTACGTAAATTACGTCATCCATCTCGTTCAGAGCAGCTTAAAAGCTTCTTAGACGGCGAATAAAAATAAACGTATTAATATTAATATTAATATAGTATAAAAAGCTATTTTTAAATACCAACAAAAAGAGTAAGTTAGTTATCTAGCTTACTCTTTTTATTTTGTAGCTACCATTTTATAATTATTGTATATTCAGGAGATTGATATGCGTGTTTTGTTAATTATTGCTTGTGCACTCAGTTTTACAGCACCAGCTATTGCTAAACAGTCACTAGAAATTACACCTATGATGGGCTATCGCTTTGGTGGGGATTTTGATGCATCACAAGACAAGATTCACCATCAAATATCACTAACTGATGATACGAGTTATGGTTTATTAACTGCTTGGTCTTTTGATCGAGAACGCCAGGGCGAGTTTTTAATTAGTCATTACGATACAAACTTTTTTGAGCCAAACAGTAGCTCTATCAGTGCAACGGGGTTAGGTATATCCTATGCTCATATCGGGGGCAATATAAGAGTATCAGATAGTTTCTTACCTGTATTTGTTACCGGCGGTTTCGGTCTAAGTTATTTTGCACCAGAAGATAAAACACTTAATGATGAAACACGTTTTTCAATGAATGTTGGCCTAGCAACCCGTTTTGATTTAAGTGAGCATATTAGTCTACGCATAGATAGCCGCATATACAGCACTTTTTTTAATTCAGATAGCCGTATTTTTTGTGAAATAGATAGTTGTGCGATATATATTTCGAATGATATGTGGTTTCAAAGTGAAGTAAATGCTGGCATAACCTTTAGTTTTTAGACTCTATCAGCTCATTTTGACTAAGAAATAAGCGGTTAGTCGAAAAAGCATAAATATTTAAAGTTCATTAGGTGACAACAAAATAAAAAATGCTTATACTGCACGCGCTTTGATAGTTACTGCTCTTTGAGCAAACTAAAATGCATTTGAAAACCCAGGCCAAAATGTGAAAATGGGCCTTTAGCTCAGTTGGTTAGAGCATCCGACTCATAATCGGCAGGTCCGCAGTTCAAGTCTGCGAAGGCCCACCATTTTCACTTCACTCGTTAAATTTCTTCGATATTTTACTTCTAATTGTATTTCAAAAATTAGCATTACAACTGCTCCATAACACTAGTTCTTAGTATAATGACTATCAAAATACCTTAGAACCTTATACTATTATTTTATTTATTAAAAATTACTCTTTGAGATAAAAGGAATTTATATGGCATTTGATCATGGCTCGATAGATTTAGGTTTAAAAAACCCGTTTAAAGCGGAAGGTTTAGTTACAGCTATACGTGGAGTTGTACAAAGTGCTTTAGGAATATATTTGCTGTTAACTGCAGCGGGTACTGTTAAAGATAACGCAACAGCTGGCTGGATCTTAATGGTTTTCGGCATCATTATTTTAGCTACCGGCATACGTGCTGCTGCAAAGGGTATTTATGCAAGATTACGTTATTTTGTTGGGAGAAATCATCCTACTTCGTTAGCTTATAATTATAGTAAGTCAGAAAGCTCAACAGCGAATGAAGAAAAAGACACCGTAGGCTATAGTAAAAAGCAATTAGAAGAAATGCTTGTTGGTCGTAAAAATTCCACTTTTGTAGAGCCCGTTGGCTTTATCGCTCGCTTAATTCATAGTTTTATTCCCAAATTACTCTTTTTACCTTACCCAATACGTAATATGTCACAGCGTATTATTAGTGCTTGGGTAAGTACCATTATTTCATTGATCGCATACGGACTTGTCGCTTTTGTTTCGCTTAATGGTTTTACTGGCGATGCAGGTGAGTTAGCATTTCCTTTTTATTCTGCTTTTTTAATGCTTTATTTGTTATTAACATGGCGTAATGCAGGTAAACCCGTTGCTAGATCAGCAGAAAAAAATATCGAACCATTAGGCGGTATAACGCTTGTTAAAATAATATCATTATCAATTATTTTGCCTGTTGCTATTGGGGTTCTTTTATCTTATTTGATGTCAACTAGTGCGACATCTAAAGCTGAAATTGAGCAGTTTATCAGCCAACTGCCTAGTTTGCATGTTGGCTTGTATTTGTTTGGTATTATGATCATTGCCGTAATCGTAAGTGCTATGGCTTTTATTTTATTAAAGCAACGTTTATCAATTGTTAACCCGATAACAGAAGTGTCGGAGTTACGTGAAAATTGGCAAGAGTCTGTTCACCCGAATGAAATATTCATCAACTTAGATAACCTTGTGATGGCTAACCGCCGTTATAAAGAAGTACCTAATCGAGTATACCTAGAGCTTGATCCGCAATTAAATGAGCAAGCTGACGGTAAAGGTGGCTTTGTTGGACAGATGATCCAGGAAGTTCAACCTCAGGTTAAGTTAATGAATTTAGGTAAACTATTTAATAAAGTTCGTTTAGCCTCATTGATTACCGGTAATGCTTTTTACTTAATTAGTTCTATTTTTACTTTTATATTGGCTTATCACATTATTGATATATACACGTTAGTGTCTATGAGTAATATTTCTAATGTGGAAGAGTTTTTTAATTTAGATAACTATATGCAATTCTCGGATTTAATTGTGGGCGCTAGCCATCTATTATTGATCGGTTATTTGATAAAATCTTTTGGTCAAATAATGACAACATCAGCGCATTTGTTTTTTGCTGAAATTCAATTTGAATCATTACTGGTGTACTTTAAGTGTGAAGGTACATTTACGGAATCTAAAATATCAACAGGTACAGGTATACATGATAGTACTCGTTCGGAAAACACATTGATACGCAGTAGTATTACGCCTTGGGTAATTGTTTCTAAAATTGTTTCAACGACATTTGCAGCAACAGGGTTAAAAAACCTTGAACACCCTCGCCATATTTTAGAAATGCATAAAGATGAAGGACAATTAACTGCTATTAAAAACGATGTTATATCTTTCTTAAAAGATCGTGAGTCTATAGCCTCAATTACTAGCCAAAGAGACTTAGGTAATGCATCACAAATTCATCAACTAAATCAACAAACAAGAGCTGTAAATACTAATGGTTACTTATCTAAAGAAGATGAAGAAGCTGCTGGTTATATTCGTCAAGAAGAAGGCTTAACAGACGAAGGTGAGCCTAAAACAACATAGGTACTTGTTGCTAACGTATACTATTCTTTATAGTTACAAAGTAAAATGGCTCTTTTAAAGAGCTGTTTTTATTAGATCAGTGGTTATATTAATTAAGCTTGTATATGTTATGTAATATTCCCTTTGATTTTAATTAATATGTTTATGCACATGACTCAGGTTGATTTAATAGACGCATGCATAACCGCTATATTTAACAAACTGTTAGGTATCTGTTTTTCGATAAATCTAGGGTTGAAACGATAACAGAACTCAGTAGGTATTTTATAGTCTAAGTTGACTGTAGTTATTGTCTATTATAAAAATAATTTCTAAAATTAAATTCCTTGAAGTTGAATTAAAGGAATTAAAGGAATTAAAGGAATTAAAAAAATAAATAACATTTCGAACTAATTAATTAATGGTGATGAAATAACTATGGCAAGAATCAAATGAACATGATCCTTGTTTAGTTAGTAATTAAATAAAGCTGTTGGTTTTATACTCAGTTGTTGGCTACGTATACATTATACAAACGCTCATTTAATTTTTTAGTTGAAAATCAGTTGTGAATAGCCACACTATATTTTATCTAGCGTGTAGGAATATTGCTCTATTTTTTCTTGTTTAATCCCTATATTTACACATGAAAAATATTTATCTATCCTTTGAATCTCTTGCCTATAAAGGGGCTTACCTGTACATTATTTATGGTAACAGTGTAGAGTTGTTCTGATATAAGTTAGTTTTTCTTCTTGTACACTTCTAAAACATCCCCCTGTGTACAAAAACTAATACTTCTTGCTCTAGAGTCCTTGCAAGACATTTAGAGTAATACTAAATTTATACCGAATGTTGTCCTCCACTTAATATTTAAAGAGATAAAAATGTATTTAAAAAGCCAACAAATGAAGTTATCTAACAAAGAAAAATCATGGTTACCTTGGTTTGGTAGTAATGGTAAATTAGCATTGGGTATTAGTTGTTTTGTTAATAAAAGTACATACTCTACGGTAGAGCAAACTTTTGAAGGGGTTGCTAATACGCGCGTTAAATTATTACAAATGTGGGCGGATACTCATTGGGACCACCTAAGTTTATTGTCTAGTGATATTGACCTAACCAAGCTTGAAAATAATATTCAATTACTCCAAAAAAAGAATAAAGAAATCTGTGATTTTTCTGAAATATTTATTTTAGATCAAAACTCAAAAGTTGTTGTAAGTAGTTATCCTTCAAGAGTTGGTAAGCGTCATGAGCAAGCCAAAGCAATTGCTACAGCACAATCCTCACGTTTTTTACATGGTCCTTATGTTGATAAAGAGACGTTAAGTATCGGTCCATCGTCATCAAAATTTCACGACGAAGTCACTATTATGTTTTATTTGCCATTGATACAAAATGGTCAAACTGTGGCAATATTAGCGGCACGCGTACCTAATGATGTATTAGGTGATTTAATTCAACGTGAAGCAGGACATGTTTATCCTGAATCAGGTGATAATTACCTGTTTATGGTTGATGCCAAATTTGATACGAGTATTCAACAAGGTGTCGCTTTATCTCGATCTCGCTTTGAGGATAATACTTTTAGTCACGGCGAAAATTTAAAGTCGGGAGTGAATACTGGATTTGGTGTGGTTAAAATTAAACGTCATACCGAGTTAGAAATTCGCTTTACAGATCCCGCAACCAATGAACTTCATCCAGGAATTAGAGAAACAATTAAGCACGGTCAGAACCTGTTTGTTAGTTACCCAGGTTATTCAGATTATCGACATATTCCGGTTATCGGTAAAGGGGTTACATTTCAAATGCCTGGCTCATTAGACACTTGGGGAATGATGTGTGAAGGCGACTTAGAAGAAGTATATCGCCGCCGTTCTATTAACCTAAGCTTAATGAACATATACTTCATTATGGTTAGTGCTATTGTTTGTGTTCATGGCGGCCTAAGTAGCTTTACTGATCTTTCTAATGTAATTGTAAATAGCGTAACGCTTGGTTCTATTTTGTTAAGCGGTTATGTTTTCTCAATGTTTGGCACTAACAAAGTATCTAATCGTTTGAACCATATGACCCAGGTAATAAGAACCATTGCCGAAGGTGAAGGTAACCTTACTCAGCGACTAGCACCGGCCGATATTAAACATGATGAAACAGGTGACATGAGTCGCTGGATTAATAGTTTTATCGATAATTTAGACGGTATTGTAGGGCAGGTGATTCGCGCTTCTGGTAATGTTAAAACGACTAACGAAGAGATGCTGAATAAAAATGATGCGGTTGCTAAAAGTTCCATGCAAGTACAAGAGTCGATGGAGCATATGCAAACTTTAATAGAGAACCAACGGGTTGTTATATTACAAGCCTCGCATACTGCTGAAAGTATGAAAGAGACAATGGCGCATGTTGTTAATAAAGCTCAAGATGATTACAAAAGTGCTAGAGAAGGTACGCAAGCTATTCGCGATATTGTTTCTTCAACGGCTAACTCTGTGCAATCAATTAATACAAAAATGAATGATATTGGTCATATTATTTCAGTGATCACAGAGATCACTAATCAAACAAACCTATTAGCCTTAAATGCAGCTATTGAAGCGGCAAGAGCAGGTGATCACGGTAGAGGGTTCTCGGTAGTTGCTGACGAAGTAAGGGGTTTAGCGGGCAGAACAGCTGAAGCTGCAAAAGACATTCAAGTGATGATTCACGGCTTGCAGGATGAAACTAAGCAGGCGGTAGCTTTTATGGAGTCTGGTGTTGAAAATGTGGATGAAAGTTTAAAACTTACTGAAGCGGCATCAGCAGAAAACCAAGAATTGCACGCTATTGTTGAAGAAATGTTTACAGCAATTAATATTATCGAACAAAATAGTGCGAGAAATGCAGAAACAGTCCAATCTGTTTTTGCAGTAACTCGTGATATGGCAAGCTATATTGAAGAGCTAACCAACAGCTCTAAAATGGTTGACTCAACAGCCAGTAAGTTGCAGAAACTCGTTGGTATCTTTACGGTGAGTAAAGCTTAATTTTTTATTATTAATGAAGTAATAAATTATAAGCTCTAGATGATATAAACAGTGGAGTGAGTAGATGTTAGCTTGAGTTAACAACTATTCACTCATTGGTTTACCCACTTTTAAATCATATTCATTCTAAAGAATCTCCGTCTGCCAGTCGTAGCCTTTAATCGCTTTTCCATAACCTAATTTATACACTTCACGCATTTCACTTGGCACAAACTCTAGCATCGACTTTATATCGTAAGAGTTTTGCTGAATAGTCGCCAGTGAAAGTTGACGCCTTTTGGTTTTGTGCTGTGATAATACCAATCTGATTAAATTTATTCCCAACTCAGAGCTATGTTCG
>NZ_JAHKPR010000025.1:0-28420 GCF_018860585.1 Colwellia sp. E2M01 | reverse complement strand
GCTGAGTGGGAAAGAACTTAATCAAATTGGTATAAGTCCATTTCAACATTAATAAATGAATTTAATATTGGACGTATTCTTAGAGGTACCGGATCATATTCATGGCGCTCGCGGTATTTGTTATTAGCGATGATATATAAATTAGTTTCTACTTTGGCATCTACATTTTATTGTTTTCACTTTGTAAAGAAATACAGCTATGTTTCAGTTATTTGTTTATGTTAAATAATCTATTTAGGGATATATTTAGAAGTAGGGGATTTGTTGAAAGGTATTTCTTATCGCTATTTTGATAAAGGTGAACACTGGTGTTCACCTTTATAGCCGTTACCATTCAAGGTGCATCTTTCAGAGTGCTTGAGCAATTTCAATTTAAGGCGCTGTGACGACGGAATGGTTATTCCCACTGAAGTCGAGCACTTTGAATGATAACGGGTATAAGCTATTTAACTGTAAATTTAACATCTTGTTCACGTAACAAGTAAAGTGCAAAACATGCTGCCAACATTGGCCACGCAGTAAAGAATAATAAGTTATTAAAACCATCAAGATATTGATTATAAGAAGAGAACGTCGACATTGCATGCATAATAAAAATAATGCCGTAGCTAAAACGCTTTTTGAAGCCCATTAAAAAAGCAAGTACAAGTATCAGTTGTAAAGCACCTAAAATATAGGCCACCATGTCACTAGAGCCAGCTATACCGTAAAACTTTTCAAATATTTTAGTACTGTGCCCAGGATTAAAAAACTTATCTAAAGTCCACATAATCATCACGATAAAAACACCAAGGCGAAGCGAAAATAAAGACCATTGCAAACGGTTTTGTACATCTGAACTCATTGAGTTACTCATAAACTTTCCTAAATTAAAAACAAATTAAAAATAATAAACATCAGGATGATTAAGACCGACTGTTTGATTTTTTATTTCAAAATAATATATTTTTAATTAAGCACTGAAAAATACAATAGGATCTCCAATACAATTTTTTGTGGTTTTATTTAACCTGTTTATAAAAACATTTTAAAAGGGCTTTAAATAGGGCTCTAAGGAGGGCTTTAAAGAGGGCTTTAAAGAGACCTCCAAAGAGGGCTTTAAAAATGTTTTGAAAGTTATTTCCTATGCTTAAGGTCTTAATGCTCATAACAGAGTAAATAAAATAATTGTAGAGAGTAAAATTTGAGACTAACCTATTTGATTACCTCAATAGCAGTGGCGTTACACACCCCACTTGCTGTTTATGCAGCAGATAAGATTAATGATAAGTCGTTAGAAGTAATTGAGGTGGTAGGTCAAGTTAATCATTCTCAAGGCTTGTCAGTGAAAGATGCCACTGTTGATGGCCCTTTTGGCGACAGCGTTGCATTGCAAGAAATTGCTCGCGCTATAACGCCTATTTCAAGTGAACTGATTGAACAACTCAACATTACCACCTTGCAAGATGTATTAGCCATTAGCCCAAATACATACTCTGCCAGTGGTTTTGGCGCACCGAGTTTGCCAACTATTCGCGGTCAATTAGGTGAACTCTTTCAAGATGGTACCCGCAGGCAAGCAGGTAATAATGGTTTTGGTGTGCCATTATCGTTTAATTCAGTACAAACGATTGATGTGGTAAAAGGTGCTCCGCCAGTTCTGTTTGGCTCAAGCCAGCGTAATGGTGGCTTCGTAAATTTACAATCTAAAACCGCTGCAACAGATGAAAGTAAAGGCAGACTAGCGTTATCGGCAGGACAATGGGATCAATACAGTGCTCAAATTGATTACAGTACGCCAATTACTAAAGATGAAAGTGCATTTAGAATAAGTGCAGAACACATAGATAACGGTAGTTATTATGATTATTCTGCTTTGCAAAGTGACAGTATATTTACCGCGTTTCGGTTATTTCCCGATGATAAAAGTAGTTTGGATATAAACTTTGAGTACTACCAAGTAGAGTTTACTGATAACGCCGGTATTAATAGGCCAACTCAAGCCTTAATTGATGATGGTTTATACATTACCGGACAAGGTGTGCAAAGTAATGGCAGCACAATACCTGCGGCAGGCTCGATAGTGTCTCCAACGGGGCAAGTGAAAATTGATAGAAGTACTGTCTTAACTGATCCTGACAATCAAAATGAAGCAACAACCTACTTATTACACAGTATTTATAAACGTGAACTTTCTGCTCAAACTTCATTTAAAAATATTACCTATTATCAGCATTTAGAACGTGAAGAAGTTGCCCAAAATAGTTTTGTCGAAATTATTGATGGTGCCTATACTGCACAAAACCGAGCCGAATTAAGTTACCAATGGAATAACCAGCAACAAACTATTTTTGCTTTTGATGTTCGCTATAATAAAGTGCTTGGCTTTAGTCAATTTACTACCGAAGCAGACTCTCCTATCGATTTAACTGGGCCAGTATCAAATCGTCGTATTCCTTTAACGGCAGCACAACAAGCGCGTTTAGTTGAATTACAACCTGGTGTTTTTGTTTCACCGGGTGCTCAGTACGATATTAATAACGATGGTAATGGCGATTTTAATTTATCAGATACAACTAACTCTACTTCGTGGCAAACAGGTTTTGCTATTCAACATGATTCCGACTGGAGCGACAGTTTACATACCACTATTGGTTACCGTGTTGATTTTTACGATGTCAAAGCAAGCGATCCGCTAGCGCCACAAGGGCAAATCGCCGCGAGTGATAGCATTAACGAAACCTTACACTCAGGACAAATCAGTTTTAGTTATGCGATGAGTACAGATTTTACTGTGTACGGTACGGGTAGTTATAACGAAGCCACCTCAAACAGTATGGCTGGCGGCACGGCATTAGGTAGCGATAACCTGATCAGCGCACAAAACTTTGCTACCGAAAATACCTTAGTTGAGTTCGGCTTAAAATATGCGCCTGCAAGTAATAATTGGTATGCAGATGGCGCGCTATTTAGTCAACGTCGCAGTTTACGTAATCGTGATGGTAGCAATACGGGTATTCGCACCGAAGGCTTTGAAAGCCAAATATTTTATGATGCGCATCCGTTTTGGTTAAGTGCAGGTTATAGCTATATTAAGGCAAGATACGACAATTCAGCCAGCAGCCAAGACTCCGCGCAAATTGCTGATGCATTTGATAACTCTCGCCCTGATATTATTGCCGGCACGGGTATTGGTGCGCCTAACTATAGTGTTTTTGCCCCGTCAAATGCGCAAGTACAAGGTATTCCAGAGCAAGCATTTAGTATTAATGGCAATTATTCACTTACTGATGAATGGCAAGCGGGTTTTTCCGGTCTATATACCAGTAGTTACCCATTAGACTTTTTAGGGACAGTAACCATTCGCGATCAGTACACCTTAAACATCAATACCAGCTACGCGATAATGGCAAAAACGAAACTACGTTTGGATATTAATAATGTCACTAATCAAAAAAATTGGCGGCCGGTATTTGAAGGTGGCTATTTTGGCGCAACCTTAGTATTTCCAGAGCTACCTATTAATGCCCAGTTAACGCTAACGCACACATTCTAAGTAAACCCTTACGGAATAATATAAAGAGAGATACATGCTTAAAAAAATAACAATATTAGTGATTGCATCGGCGTTAATAAGTCTATTCTTTCATTTTAACCTCAACCAACTACTAACATTGGAAGGCTTAAAAGGCTCAATGACTGAATTTAGTGAATGGCGAGTACAATCACCGTTACTTGTTATTGGTGGATTCTTTTTACTTTATGTTGTTGTTACCGCGCTTTCTTTACCCGGTGCGGCTATTCTAACGCTAGCAGCAGGGGCTTTATTTGGTTTAGGTGAAGGTTTACTGGTTGTATCATTTGCATCAAGTATTGGCGCAACACTGGCTTTTTTAGTTTCACGTTACTTACTGCGCGACACCATTAAAAATCGATTTCCAGAACGTTTAGCTGCCATTGATAAAGGGGTTGAAAAAGAAGGTGGTTTTTATTTATTTACGTTGCGTTTAGTACCGGTATTTCCTTTCTTCTTAATTAACTTATTGATGGGCGTTACTGCAATTAAATCTTGGACTTTCTATTGGGTAAGTCAACTTGGTATGTTGGCCGGTACTTTTGTCTTTGTAAATGCCGGAACACAGCTTGCTCAAATTGAAAGCCTGTCAGGTATTTTATCTTTTAATTTAATCCTATCGTTCGCTTTATTAGGCTTTTTCCCACTGATTGCTAAAGGAATTTTGAACATGTTTAAAAAACGTCGCGTTTATAAAAATTACAGTAAACCTAAAAAATTCGATCGTAATATGATTGTTATTGGCGCAGGTGCTGGCGGTTTAGTTACCAGTTATATTGCCGCGGCGGTCAAAGCTAAAGTAACGTTAATTGAAGCCGGTGAAATGGGCGGTGATTGTTTAAATTATGGCTGTGTACCAAGTAAAGCTATTATCAAAAGTGCGAAAATAGCTGAGCAAATTCGTCATGGCGAAAACTACGGTTTAGAAAATGCTACACCACAGTTTGCATTCAAAAAAGTAATGGCACGAGTTCATAAAGTTATTGCTGATATTGCTCCGCACGATAGTGTTGAGCGCTACACTAACTTAGGGGTCGATATTGTTAAAGGTTATGGTAAATTAATTGACCCGTGGACAGTTGAAATAAGGCTTAATGATGGCGGCACACAAACCCTAACAGCCCGTACTATTGTAATTGCTACCGGCGCAGGTCCATTTATTCCGCCATTACCTGGAATTGAAGAAACTGGTTACGTTACTAGCGATACGTTATGGACTAAATTTGCAGGATTAGATGAAGCACCTAAAAAGTTAGTGGTATTGGGTGGTGGTCCTATTGGTAGTGAATTGGCACAAAGTTTTGCCCGTTTAGGCTCTAATGTGACCCAAATTGAAATGGCTGATCGCATCATGATCAAAGAAGATCTTGAAGTCTCAACATTTGCTCATCAAGCACTTAGTGAAAGTGGCGTGAACATTTTAACCTCTCACCAAGCACTGCGTTGTGAAACTCGAGAAGGCAAAAAATACATTATTGTTAAGCGCCTTAAAGAAAACGGTGAACAAGAAATTGAGATTGAATATGATGAATTGCTATGTGCTGTTGGTCGCAGCGCTCGCCTTAAAGGTTATGGCCTTGAAGAGTTAGGCATAGAAACTAATCGTACAGTGGTTACTAACGAATATTTAGAAACGCTTTATCCTAATATTTATGCTGCGGGCGATATTGTTGGTCCTTATCAATTTACTCATGTTGCCGCCCATCAAGGTTGGTACGCTGCGGTAAACGGATTATTTGGTCATCTTAAAAAGTTCAAAGTTGATTATCGTGTGATCCCGTGGACGACCTTTATTGATCCTGAAGTGGCGCGTGTAGGCATTAATGAACAAGAAGCCAAAGAGCAAGGCATAGATTATGAAATAACACGTTTTGATTTTGAAGAATTAGATCGCGCTATCACTGACAGTGCTACGAAAGGTTTTATTAAAGTGATCACCCCTAAAGGTAAAGACAAAATATTAGGTGTAACCGTTGTATCTGAACATGCGGGTGATTTAATAGCCGAGTTTGTGTTGGCCATGAAGCACGGTTTAGGGCTTAATAAAATCTTAGGTACTATCCATAGTTACCCAACGTGGGCAGAAGGTAACAAGTACGCAGCCGGCGAGTGGAAACGCAATCATGCACCGCAAACTGTATTAAAGTGGCTTGAAAAATATCATACCTGGCGCAGAGGCTAATATGCTTAAAGTACTTACCTTGGGTTTGGCACTGCTGGCAATATCATTTGTGGGTAGTGCGCAAAATACGATAAGCAATGCTTCAAATACTATGCCTGTTGCGGTTAAAGGTATGCATGATAGTTGGAGCAACTTGCTAAATAATAATGTGATCACTATTAACAACGGTCACAGTACTGCCGTTGATTATCTAGCAATGCAAAAACAGCATACAGAATTAACTGATTATTTAGCTATGTTAACCGCAGTAACGCAAAGTGAATTCGATAGTTGGAACAAGCCGAAACAATTGGCATTTTTAATCAATGCTTATAATGCCTGGACGGTAGGGTTAATTGTTTCAAATTTAAATAGTAAAGATAACGCTACTCATAGTGTTAAGTCGATTAAAGATTTAGGCAGTTTTTTTAGCTCACCGTGGAATAAAGACTTTATTCCTTTATTAGGTAAAATACGCAGCCTTAATGATATTGAGCACGGTTTAATTCGCGGCGCCGTTGATAAACAAGGCAATGCAACCTATAACGATCCGCGCATTCATTTTGCGGTAAATTGTGCCAGTATTGGTTGTCCAGCTTTACGTGAAGAAGCCTATACTGGCGATAAGTTAAGGCAACAACTTGAGCAACAAACCGTACGATTTTTATCTGACAGTTCTCGTAACTTTGCGAAAGGTGATAATTTGAATGTGTCATCTATTTTTAAATGGTATGGCGATGATTTTACCAAGGGCTTTAATAATGCTAATTCTTTAGAAGCGTTTTTTCTGCTTTATGGCCAAGCACTTAATTTAACTTTAGCGCAAAAACAGGCACTTAATAGTGGTGATATGGATATTAACTTTTTGGACTATAACTGGGACTTAAATAGCGGAAAAACCAACAACAGTGACTTAAATGCCAGTCATTAAATTTTTTGCTATTTATTGTGGCAAGCTTAACTTAGAAAACCTTAAGCTCAACTTCGGAGAAATCAAGCTTAGCCGTTTGACGCTTCTGCTCACTGTTTTATTTACACTAACGCTAATGTTAACGCTAATGTTAACGTTAAGCGTAAGTGCTGGAGAAGTTACGCCCAGTATAAAAAGTAATGTAAAAAGTAGCATACAAAGTAACGAGCAAGCAGAGCATTGGCAAAACATTGAAAGTGGAGGAAGAAACCAAGCGGTTTTTTTTCATGCCTGGGGCGGTGACCCACAAATAAACAGCTACATACGCTGGGTAGCTCAGCAAGTTAAAGCCAAATACAATATTACTTTACAACAGGTTAAATTAACCGACACCAGTGAAGCTGTCAGTCGAGTATTAGCGGAAAAGTCAGCCAACAATAATAGCCAAGGTAGTGTTGACCTAGTATGGATAAATGGTGCTAACTTTGCTGCGATGGCTGAGCATTCATTATTATTGAAAAACTGGGCGAACAAACTGCCTAATTTCGCTTTAACTGACCCCGATAATAATCCTACTGTAACACTTGATTTTGGTGTGCCGACCCAAGGTATGGAATCGCCCTGGGGACAAGCCTCATTGAGCTTTTATTATGATCAGCTGGCAACAACTAACCCGCCGCAAACTCTAGATGAATTGCTAGCTTGGAGTCAAAAAAATCCAGGGCGTTTTAGTTATCCCAAACCCCCAGATTTTTTAGGGATAAGCTTTTTAAAATATGCTTTGGTGGTATTACATCAACAAAGTGATGAGCGCATTAAAGCGCAGCTTTACATGCCGGCAACACATTCAGTAACACAGCCAGAAACATCGCCAGCAGCATCGGCAGTGACGTCGCCAGCAGCATTAAATAACCGTGATTTAATACTCCAACCATTATGGGATTTTTTAGATGAATTTCACCCTCATCTTTGGCGCAAAGGCGAGTATTTTATGCAAAGTGGCGTAGAGATGCGCCGACTAGTTGATGATACTGAGCTGAGTTTAGCGTTTACTTTTTCAGCCCCAGAAGTACCGGCCGCGGTAAAGCGTTATGACTTACCGCCTAGTATCCGTAGCTATGCAATGCGTGATGGTAGTTTAAGTAATACTCACTTTGTCGGTATACCTTATAACGCAAGCCATCAACAAAGTGCCCAGCTAGTGGCAAACTTTTTATTAAGCCCAGCAGCGCAAGCCTACAAGCAACAAGCCAATGTGTGGGGAGATCGTAGTGTGTTAGTTCATGCAATCCTAACTAAAGAGCAACAAGCACTGTTTCAAACTGAACAAGCACATCCAAGCGCCTTAGCTGTTAATAGTATTAAAATGACGTTAAGTGAGCCGCATCCAAGTTGGGTAAAGGCTATTGCTGACGGTTGGCAAGCCCGTTATGGGGTAAGCCAATGAGCCAAATAAATAGTACTGTTGTTACGCGCAACACAGAGCAAGCGTTAGCACAGCCAACAGATTGGTTCACAGTGTTGGTTAAACTCAGCCCTAAGCTTTTATTACTATTATTGGTCGTACCGGTATTTGGTGGTTTAATTGGGGTTATATTACCTGCTTTCGGTTGGGCACCTGTGTTGAATCAATACAATATTGGCCTACAAGCTTTTACCGCATTATGGCAAACCGCAGGTATTGGGCAAATGATTATGTTGAGTGCTACAACAGGCTTCATAAGTACCTTTGTTGCCTTTGTTATTACCTTAATGATACTTGCCGCTTTTTTTAATAGTGTTTGGCTGGCGCGTATTCAGCAAATACTTAGCCCTATTTTAGTGATCCCACATGCGGCAGCGGCTATTGCCGTTGGCTTTTTAATTGCGCCATCAGGTATGCTTGCTCGGTTAATATCGCCGTGGTTAACGGGATGGGATTTTGCGCCGCACGGTATTTTTCCACACGATCCTTACGGGCTAAGTATTATTGTTGGCTTAACCTTAAAAGAATTACCTTTTTTACTTTTGATGGCATTAGGCGCATTAGCTCAACCTGAATTAGGAAAAAAGCTCCGTCAACAGCACAAGGTGGCACTTAATCTCGGTTATTGCCCCATGACCGCCTTCTTTAAAGTGATATTGCCTAGTTTATATCCCTTGCTGCGTTTACCACTATTAGCCGTTTTAGCCTATGCCAGTTCAAGCGTGGAAATGCCCTTGATTTTAGGACCTAACACGCCGCCAACCCTAGCGGTGGCAATTATGCATTGGTTTAATGATGTTGATTTAAATCTTCGCCTTAAAGCCTCGGCGGGCGCATTATTACAACTTGTTGTGACCGGCGGCATCTTAGCGCTTTGGCTGCTAGCTGAAAAAGCCATTCGCGCTTTTTTTTCTGATAGCTTAACCAATGGCAAGCGCGAATATGGCGGTGCCTATTTTCAAAAGCTTACCTCGGTTATTACCCTGTTAGTGGTGATATTTATAAGTTTGGCGTTGGTTGGATTAGTTATGTGGTCAGTGGCGGGCTTTTGGCGTTTTCCTGCGCTATTACCCGATACGTTAACTTTATTACATTGGCAAAGCGCCGTTATGCAAATGGGTACGCCGTTAATTAATACCCTAGTTATTGGTGCTATCACCACCTTATTGGCTATTATTTTAACCTTACTTTGTCTTGAATCAGAGCAGATGAGGGGTAAAAAAGTATCAGGTTTTATCAGTTTTATACTGTATATGCCGCTTTTGGTGCCTAGTATTGCTTTTCTCTTTGGCTTGGTTTTAGTGCAACAACTCGCTCAGCAATCATTAGCAGAGTTAAGTCATCAATCAAGCAATGTGAAAACCGTTTATATTAACTATATTAATGTCATTATTACCCATCTGTTATTTGTATTGCCTTATGTGTTTTTATCGCTATCGAGCAGTTACCGCCAATTAGACCAACGTTTTGCTATTGTCGCCGCAAGTTTAGGGGCTAAGCCAAGTAAGGTATTTTTTAAGGTAAAATTACCGCAATTATTTTCAGCTATTTTAATTGCCGTCGCTTTAGGCCTCGCCATTAGTTTTGGCCAATACTTACCAACATTACTAGCCGGAGGAGGGCGCATTAGCACCATAAGCACCGAAGCGGTTACTCTGGCTAATGGCGCAAGTCGTCGCACTAGCGCGGTCTATGCGCTGATGCAAATGTTATTACCACTGCTTGGTTTTATACTTGCTTGGTTATTACCTAAATTTATTTATAAAAGCGCACAACGCTAAAGGTTATTTGAATGCAGCCATCTTTACAGATAAATAATTTACAGTTGTTTCGTCAGCATGACTTATTGCTGAGTGTTAACGAGCAAATAAATGGCGGTGAAATACTTACCATTATGGGACCCTCGGGGAGCGGTAAGTCCAGCTTGTTGAATTGGCTAACTGGCTCATTACCGTCAGCTTTTCATACCACGGGTGAGGTTTACCTAAATGGTAATGAGATAACTAACACACCTGCACATTTACGACATGTTGGTGTGTTATATCAAGATGCATTATTGTTTTCCCATTTGTCTGTTGCCGGCAATATTGCCTTTGCCATGCCTGCCAGTAATAAAAAACAACGACTTGAAAAAATAGACGACGCGCTTGAGCAATTTGGTTTGTCAGGATTTGGCGATAGACACCCTGATAACTTATCAGGCGGACAACAAGCGCGTGTTGCCTTACTACGGGTATTACTGAGTGAGCCGAAAGCGATATTACTTGATGAACCCTTTAGTAAGCTTGATGTGCAATTACGCGAAGATACGCGACAGTTAGTTTTTGAACAAATTCGTTATCATCAATTACCGGCCTTAATGGTAAGCCATGATCATAGTGATGCCGAGGCTGCCGGCGGAAAAATCATCACCTTAGCCGGCTAATTAGAGGGATATTATGTTAGATAAATTCATTACACCCGTTATCAAACCATTATTAACTCCGGTCGTTGCTTTGCTGCATCAGCGTAATGTTACCGCCGATCAAATTACTTTTTATGGTTTTTTAGTCGGCATGTTAGCGCTGCCATTATTAGCTTTTCAGTTATGGTATTGGGCACTTTCCGCCGTTATTGTTAATCGTATTTTAGATGGATTAGATGGCGCACTTGCGAGGTATGCCAAGCAAAGTTCAAGTGCGGGCGGTTTTTTAGATATTACCCTCGATTTCTTATTTTACGCGGCTATTCCGCTGGGTTTTATTTTGGCTAACCCGGAACAAAACGCTATTGCGGGCGCTGTTTTGTTAACAACTTTTATTGGTACTGGCTCAAGCTTTCTGGCTTTTGCTATTGCCGCTGAAAAATTTAACATTGATAAACCGCAATTTAAATACAAGAGCTTTTATTATTTAAATGGTTTAACCGAAGGTACAGAAACCATTGCCTTGTTTATTGCTTTTTGTATTTGGCCGCAACACTTTGCTGTGCTTGCTTATCTTTTTGCTATCGCGTGTGCTATCACAATTTTCACCCGAATTCATGGAGGTTATCACACCCTCAAACAACAAAAGCTTGATGTTAATGACGCAAAGACTAGTAAGGTCGATGTTAAAGACGTCAATATTAATGAAGTAAATGCTAATGTGATTGAGGATAAAGAGGAAAGCAATGACTAACGAACAGAGCTGGCGATTAGGATTCTTTTTTAGCATTTTAGTGATCATGATGTTGCTTGAGTGGCAGCTGCCTGCACGTAAATCACCAATAAAATCATCCAAGCGTTGGCTTGCAAATTTTGGCTTAGTGTTTGTCTCATCAGTGATTGCCCGTTTAACTGTACCTATAGGTCTCACTGCGGTAGCGTTTTATAACGAAGAACATAGTATTGGCTTATTTAACGTAATGAGTCTACCTAGCTTTGTCGTTATTACTTTAAGCTTATTCATTCTTGATATTGTAATCTACTGGCAGCATCGGTTGTTTCATCAAATACCCATATTGTGGCGCTTACATCGGGTTCACCATGCGGACGCTCATGTTGATACCAGTACTGGTTTACGTTTTCATCCTCTTGAAATAGTGCTAAGCATAATCATCAAACTTATTATTGTCAGCGCATTTGGCGTACCGGCTATTGCGGTGTTGATATTTGAAATAACCTTAAATGGCTTGGCATTATTTAATCACGCTAATATTCGTTTACCGCAGGTAATAGAAAAACCGTTACGACTACTATTAATGACACAAATACTGCACCGTATTCATCACAGTCAACGAGTTAGTGAAACCAATTCAAATTATGGCTTTAGTGTTATTTGGTGGGATAAGTTATTCGGTAGTTATAAAGACAGTGCGCAAAAAAGTGATAGCGAGTTAGCTATCGGCTTAACAGATTACCCTGATGCGAAGCAAAACAGCTCACTTTTATCGTTACTCCTGTTGCCGTTTAAAAAATAGCAGAACGATTTTAATTAACTGCTTTGCGTTAACATGACTAGTTATTTTGAATGGAAACAGCGTTATCTGGTCTTAATCAAAAAACAGATAACGCTGTATACCCATCACACTTTAAGGTGCAGGTTCAGAGTTAAGCTAGGATAACAGGTCAAGGCGCGTTACGTAGATAATGGTTACTCAGGATAATATGCTTCCAGCATTCTCTAATAAGCAACACCCATGTAGCGTCCTTATCAAGTATCGCAACGCAGGACTGATGTTCTACTTAGCTCCCTGCGGACAAGGCGATAAAGGATCATCTACGGCGTTATTGATTTAGACAAGAGAATAATTATTTTCTTCAATCAATGCTTTGTACCTGAGCCTTTTTCGACTTGCTGAAATCTGCACCTTGAGCTGTGATGGATATATAAAGTTACACCAAAACCCCGTTTACTCCGCCAAAGCTATTGCCATAACTATTCCAACCTAAGCCGAAAGCATTGGCGATATCTAAGTACAAATTAGACATACCTGCATTGTTGGCATCCGTTGCCATACCTCTGTTAATAGCATTACCTGCACCACCAGCTAAATAAATGCCTGGGTTTTCAAGTTGATGGTTACCACCGCCAACTTCAGACATCACTAATATCAAAGTATTGTCGAGCAAGGTTCCGCCATAGGCACTGTCAGGACGCGAAGCTAATTGATCCATTAAATAAGCTACCATCATATTGTACCAACGTGTTTGCGAGTCAAATAAGTTTGATTCGTTGTGTGAACTTACGTGCGATCGTGTTTCATTCCAGTCTAGCCTTGCGCCACTGCCGTATTCTCCCATGTAAGGACGAATACTTTCGAAGTTAACCTTTAATGATTCATCTTGCGCAGCCATAAATTGAAAGCTTGCAGTGCGGGTTATATTTGCTTGAAAGCCCATAGCAATATTTCGCATTTGCGCTTTAGCAACTTCTTCTGCTTCAGTATTTATGCCGCTCATACCTACATTGGGGCGGTAAAATCCTGAACCATCACCAATGTCGAGCGAGCTATTTAATACTTTTTGATAATAATTTAAAGACTCTTCATGGGTAAGTAACTTACCTTGTTGTTGAATATTTAAAGTATTACCTTGTAGTAAATCTAGGTTTTCATGCAAGGATTCAAGTACGCGTTTACGGCGTAAGTCTTCTGGTGAAGCTTCGCTTTGATTGGCGTTATTAACCACGTCAGCCAATAAATTATCGTAAATCATTTGTGGGTTATCAGGAACATCAATTTTATTGCCATTGATGTCGGTAAATGGCATATATTCAGAGCCTTGTGCTTTGCTAGACCAAACCCCTACATGTAGATTGTTGGTGGTATTTCCGCCAAGTTGCGCGCCTATTTCTGCATCAAAGGTTGGCGCATCGACTTGTCCGCCTGAAAACACCGCTTTACATGCAGCAGGGTGAGCAGATACCCCACCATGACCAGCAAAGGTTAAGTTTTTAATGGGCAAAACTTTATCTATATGGCTTTCTAAAGGTTCTAAAGGGCTGTTAGCAAAGCTACCAGAGCCTAAGCCGCCAATCTCATAATTATGCCATTTGTCACGAACACAACCATTAGGGTAATACACCATGATAAATCGTCTTGCTTCACCCGCCGCTGCAAATACTTTAGGAGAGAAAGCAAATTGACTTGCAAAGGCGGTAGTTAATCCCGCTTTAGCTAGGGTGCGAAGAAAGTCACGACGTTGCATTTTATTTTTTAAAAAAGTCATTTTGTTTGCTCCACTACTTACGCAAGGTATAGTTTTTGGTTTGGGTAAACTGAATCATCAGATCAAGCATGCTTGTATTAGCGCCGTCTTTAAATAGTTGGCCAAACACTTGTACTGTACAGCTATCTTCATTGCTTTCACGTTGGCCTCGCATATAGCGATACCATTGACGAGCATAACAAGCTTTACCATGTGCACTATCTGCTACAAGCTGTGCTAATTCATCTAAACCTTGATAAGGCACTACCGGATCGCTCGCTGATAAAAAGGTTTCAGCCGAATATAAACTACCGATATAACCTGCAGAATTAATTACTTTAACTTGGCCATCGTCAGTGGTTTCTGTGGTGGTAAATAAGCCAACTTCATTGTAATTTTCAAGGCCAAAACCTATACCATCAATATATTGGTGGCATGATTCACAACCGTCTTGTAAATGGGCATTTTCAAAACGTTCACGCACCGTTAAGCTTGGATCTTCTTGTGGTTTTAATATTGCGCCAATAGGTGGTGGCGGGAAGTCTTGACACATAAGATTACGGCGTACAAATAGCCCACGTTTAACTGGATGAGTTTTTTCTGAAGCTGACTGCAAAGTTAAAATACCCGCGTGGCCTAATATACCGCGACGTTCACTGTTACCATTTTGCTCGCCATCTCCGCTGATATAATTAACTTTTTGCCAATCACTGCCACCAGGCCATTGTAAACCGTAATGGGTGGCAAGTTGCTGAGTCATAAAGCTGTAGTTTGCGGTTAACAAGTCATTGTATTGCCCACCTTCAAATACGGTTCGGCGAACAAATTCAATGGTTTCTTGTTTCATGTCAGCTTTTAAACTGTCGCTAAGCTCAGGTGTTTTGATCTCTTTATCCAAGTCTAACCAACCTGAAATAAAACGTTCAAAAGCACTTTTAGCTTTAGGATCTTGCAGCATATTACTAACGGTTGCAGCAATTTGTGCTGGTGTACTTAGCTCACCAGCTTCGGCTTTAGCCATTAAATTAGCATCAGGTGTGGTTGCCCAGTAAGTGTAAGACAACATGGCAGCTACTTCATAATCAGTTAATTCATAGTAACCAGAGCCATTGGCTTCACCAACTTCTGAGCGGTAAAGCATAGCGGGTGCTGATAACATAGCTGACAATACGCCTATATCACCATGCTCAGTGTAAACCGCGGTTAAATCAGCGACTTCATCTGGTGTTAATGGACGGCGAAATGCACGTTTACCAAAAGTGGTGATAAAGCAGGTTATATCGCTACAACCGCTAGTTAAATCATAAATATTGTTGACCATATTCGCCGCCGTTTCTGCAGCAATAACATAGCCTTTTGCATAATCATTAGTGAACAAGGTATTTGCATTTGTTTTAAAGCCGTTTACGGGAATGTCAGCAGGAATGCGCCCTGAAGTGACATCAACGTTATTAGCTAAACCTAATAGATCGCGAATTGAGTTGTTGTACTCTAAGGTTGATAACAAACGGTAGCTTCTATCTTGTGGGATCAAATCATTTAAGTCGGTCGCATTACACATGTTTGCTGGGGCCGAGTAAGCTCCGGCCAAAATCATATCAGCCGTTGATGAGGCACAATCTCCAGTACAAGCTGCGGCATTGCCTATAGGCATGTTATTTTCGATGTAATTAGTCAATTGACTTAAGCTGTAGTTATTCGCAACGTTAAGTAATGACGTACCGCTGTCACCTGCCGTTCCATGACAGCCAGTACAGCCTTGTTCGTTAAAGAAAGTTCGCCCTTGCACATAAGGATCATTTACTGAATCGAATACAGCAAGTAAGGTGTATGAAAAAGCATCGCCTATTACTAATTGAGTATTGGCCTGACTTGGGTCAACAAGATAAGCAATGCCTGATCCTTCCCATCCAGAAAACTCTAAACCCGTGCCTGCAGAGTTTGCATTAATATCAACAACCGTGCCGCGAGTAAAAAGCTTACCGGATAAGTTATCACTGCCGTTTAAATGAACTGAGCCGTTACCTACTTGCACTTGGCCGCCAGTTTCTACGCCATTACCACTAGGTGCTTGAGCTAACCAGCCATTGTCGTACCAACTTGGATTGGCAAGACCAACAGTAAGATTTTCGGTTTGATTGGCCTCGTTATTACTAAATATGATATTCACATTGCCATTACTGTTAGCCCATGCAGTTGGTAAGCTAAATCGCAACCATGTTCCCCCAAATTCGGTAGCAATTTCGGTTAAATCAGTACCTGGCCAAGCAGCTGAACGATCAGTTTCTGTGCCATTTTCATTGGTCCAAATATAAACCATAGGCGTGTCCCAATTACTTGGAACATTAAAGTAAGCATATTGGCCAGCACCTATGTTAGTAACCGTTATGTTATCGGTTTTTCCTTGGTAATTAATGGTAATGTCGGCAGTACCCGCAGTATTACCTGCAGTGAGTAAACCTGCTGAGCTGACATTAACAATAGCTGTGTTGCTTGAGATCCAACTTGCTCCTAAGGTAATACCTCGAGTTATATCGCCAGCATGCGCTACCGCGACTAGCTGTTTGGTTTCACCGGCAATGAGACGAGTGGTTTGATTACTAATAAGTTCAATGCTGTCAATAGAGCCCGTATCTTGAGTGCTTGTACTAGCAGTAACCGCGAGGCTATTGGCGTTTTCAGCGACAGCTATTAATTGGTAGTAATAAAGGGTGTTTACTTCTAAACCTGTATCAATAAAAGCATTACTATTTTGATTAAGTGTTATTAAAGGGGCAAAAGGCCCGTTAGTGTTTGTTGAGCGACTCAGCAGGTAGTTTTGCTCATTATCGGCATTATCATTCCAAGTTAAAGTAATTGAGTCTGCACTGGTGGATGTTGCACTAAAATTTGTTGGTTGATTTGGTGCACCAACTACTGCTATATCTATGCTACCCACATAACCGTTATTACTAGCCCAAACGGTGGTAACGCCAGTATTACCTGCAATGGTGTTGATAGTTGCACTACTGCCTATTGGATCGATAACGCTAGTATCACTAGAAACCCACTCAACCGCAGTGATCGGAATGGTTTTAAAGCCATTATCATATAAACCAAAGCTTGATAGGGTAACTTGGCTGTTTGGTACTATGGGGCTTTGCTTTACGGTGACTTCCATGCCTGTTTGTGTGGCAGTTTGCCCGTCAATCCAAGCCGCAATTAAGTCATCAGCAAGAGGATTGGTTAACACACTACCTTTTGGCATACGGTTAGCATCGTCGGTTTGATAAATATGTATTAAGCTTGCTGCATGATCAAACGGCAACATGCGATAAACACCAGAGCGTTGAATATTCATAATATCCATTTGGTTTACTGGTGTATCGTAGTTTAGATCCATTAAGCTGCCATCATGACAATGAGCACAGTTAGTTGATAAATAGGCGCGAGCGCGGTTATCAATATCTGCACTGGTGTCTTCTGGATCAGGATAGGCGGTTAAGCTGTTTGCTCCAGCAATAGTGTTAGTGAATAAGCCAAGTTGATTAAATAAATCGACTTGATTGCTAACCACACCTTGATAGTTTAAATCGCGGTTTAGCTGAGCTGTGGTAATTGCTAAGGGTTCTTTACTACCTGTACCTAAATGACATGAAGTACATTCTGCACCTGAGCGAACTTGGCGATTAACATTAGTGGTAGCACCATTGTAATATTGTGCTACGGTTTCATTAAAGGCTTCATTAACTAAATCAGCATCAGTACCTTGTGGGTTCCAACGATAATTAGCAGACGCCCACTTTCCTGATACTTGTTTAAATAATACCGAGGTTTCAAATGGGGTAGTGTTTGTGGCGTTTACAGGTAAAGACAAATGTTTAACTAACACACTACCCACGGGTAAATTCCAAACTTCATCTTCGTTAAATTCAATATTACTTTCATTGGGGATGGCGAAAAAATGACGAGCTTTTAAACCATCAAACCAGCCATCTGAGTTAACGTCGTATTCGATAACGCCGTGAACAGGTGTTTGTGTTATTAAGTCAGCAAAAATGCCTGTATTTGATAATTTAGCAGGAATAACAGCTGCTTGTGCTTCACTGTCTATCATACGATATAAAATTGATAAACCGCCGTATTCAACGCCGTGTGAAGTAACAAAAACTTCTTCACCGCTCATGTCTGTTCCAAACGATGAAATATTACTAGGGAATGCATCACTAACGAGTTTATTGGGATCACCTTCAACCGCTGACCAAATCTTTTTAGATACGTAATCACCGTAAATGAAACGACCCGTTAAAGCGGGTAATGCTGTACCACGGTAAACAAAACCACCGATGATGGAAACTGACCCTGTATCGTGAGTATAACCGCCTACAGGGGCAATTAAGTCGCCACTACAACTACGGCTGTTATTTGGATCGCCGCCGTCATTACCACGATGAGTGTTACCTTCGCATATTGGCCAGCCATAGTTTCCACCGGCTTGAATAATATTAACCTCTTCAAAACCTGCTTGGCCTACTTCAGTTTGCCATAAGGTATAAGGGGCTTGATGATCGAAACTAAAACGCCATGGGTTACGATGACCAAATGACCAAATTTCATCACGCACACTATCATCATTAACAAAGGGGTTGTCTGATGGAATATCGTAATATTTGCCGTTAACATTTGGTGTTTCACGCATAATTAGACGAATAATACTACCGCGTAAATTAGTTGTTTCTTGGGCGCTGTTGTTTGTTCTTGGATCGGGTTGAGTTGGTATTAATGCGGTATCACCATAGGCACCATCACCAAGGCTCATGTAAAACTCCCCCGTTGATGGATGAAATTGCATCATGCTGCCTTTGTGATCTGGGCCAGGTTGCGGTATACGTAAAACCTCAATACGTGACTCAGCAATGGTAGGGTTGCTCGCATCATCTAAAGTGATGCGCTCTAATACACCATCACCAAATACGCCGTTGTCACTTTCGTTGTCGTTATCACCTTCAATATAATAAATATAAGCTAAACGGTTGGTGGCAAAATTAGGATGAAAAGCGATAGATAACAAACCTTGTTCATGATAATCACGCACCTCATTACTAATATCTAATAGCGTATTTACTTGTGCAGGTGTAACTGTTGGATCATTTGGGAAAACTAAAACCTTGCCAGATTTATCAACAATATAAATTAAATCATTTAAACCGTCGTTGGTTACCATGACAGGTGAAATAAAGCTGCCATCTAATGCTGGGAATGCCGACTCGTATTCATAATTACTTGATGAAACATTGCCCGATAACGGAAAGTTAAGTGGCGCAGCAAGTTGTTGTCTTTCGGCGATACCTTGGGTGGCATTAACAACGGTTAAACTAAAGGTATCTTGATCACCATCAGTAAGGGTTAGGGTCACTTCAAAGGTACCCGCTGTAGTTATTGTGGGCGTTACTACGTTAGCGCCATTTAACTCGCCTGACCAAGCAGAGCTTTGCCAAGTAGCGTCTTTTGTTGAACTAGATGATGCCACGGCAGTTAATGCAATTTTACTATTGATATTCACAGTGCGATCGCCACCGGCATCAGCGCTACTGTTTGTAGTTTGTGGAATATTACATGCGGCAATGGTCATCCAAACACCATTATTGTAACACAGTAAGTCGCCAGAAAAATTTAAGTCTGCGCTTTGATTCGCGCCATTATTATTAAAGATAACATTGCCACTTTGCGCGTTATCATCAATTTCAATGAACCAAGCATTTAAGCCGCCAAAATCAGTAAGTGCTTGTCCGGGCCATTGGCCATCAGCTATAGAGTCAGCAGGTAATACCTGCCAAATATAAGCAGTTGGTGCATTCCAGTTATTATCATTAATGTAATAAATGGCTTTGCTTGTTGGGAAGTTATACGTTGGCGCTGCTACCACAGTAACAGTGATGTTATCTTGCGCTGACTCATTATCATTGTCAGTGACCGTTAAGGTGACTACATAAGTGCCTGGTGAAGTATATACTTGGCTGGCGCTTACACCAGTTAAGCCATTGCTCCAGTTATAATTGGTAATAGTGCCATCACTGTCGGTTGATGCACTACCGTTAAAGTTAGCTGTTTGCCCTACCGTAATAGTGAAATCATCCCCCGCATTTGCTGTTGGCGGAATATTACCGGGTTGTTCAACTGCAAATCCACAGGATGCTAGGCTGGTCCACGCATTATTTTTATAACATGAGTTAGGCGGGGTGACGACTAAATCGTTAGTTTGGCCATTACCGCTATTATTACCGTAACCATTAAAAATAACCTGCATGCTAGTAAGTTCAACGCTTGGGTCATAGCAGTAATAATTAGCTTGAGCGCCCGACATTTTAGTCATAGTTTCACCCGGCCAATTGAAATTAGCGAGTGCAGCTGCAGGGGTTGAGTCCCACAAGTAGATTGTTGGAACGGCGTAATTAGCTGTGTTGTCGTAACAAATACTGGTTGCGGCAATCGACGTTGCTGTTGTGCTAGTAACAGTGATGGTTACCGTGTCTGTACTTGTTGCACCTTGGTTGTCGGTTACTGTTAGTGTAACCACATAACTTCCCGCGTTGCTGTATACCATTGACGGGTTAATACCGGTTAATTGGTTACTCCATGCGTAGTTGACAATATTACCATCCACGTCTGATGAAGCGCTGGCGTCAAAGGTAACACTTGCTCCTTCGGCGACGGTTATATCGCTACCGGCATCAGCATTAGGCTGAGCATTAGCTGTAATTAATCCACATTCACTCAATGTTTTCCACTGGTTGTTTTGCCAACAATTATTTGGGCTTGTTAACAACAAGTCTTCAGTTTGTTGATTACCATCATCACTAAAAATAACATTTAGGCTAGTGAGCGCTACGCCAGAATCGTAACAATAGAAAGTATTTTCAGCAGCCATGTTCTTACCTGGCCAGTTGGTGTTGGTAACAGCGCCAGCAGGAAATGAGTTCCACATATGCAGTGTAGGGTTGTTATATCCATTCTGATTATCAAAACAAATTGCTGTGGGGGTAACTGCAGCTAAAGTCGTCTGAGACATTAATACCGTCGAAAAAGCCGCCGATATTGTTAGAGGGGATAACAGATAATACATTCTGGAGCGATTGAGACTCCTACTGAGATTGCTTGTGCGCATGCTCATCACCTTAAATTATTTTTATTGTTTTAAATGAATCAAGTGATTTTTGCCGCTTAGGTAGCGATTGATTAATCACTTATTCGGTAGAATTATTATGTTTATTTTCGATTTGACGATAGCACAACATAAATTTTTACAGAAATAAGGGAGAGCCAAAAGAAACATAAAATTAACATTTTTGCAGACGTTATTTCAGTCAGTAAATGCTGTTAAAAGGTTATTTTTTGAGAAGTGAAGTGTGGCGGCACTTTAGATAGGTTGGAATACAAACCTAAGTCAAACTATTTTTTAACTATATATAAATCATATGGTTATATGTTTGTGTTTTGATTTTTATTAATGTGAGATGGTTTTATTTATGTTGTTTAAATAGAGGGAAATTATCTGGTCAGACGAGATTGATGTGGTTATATTAACAGCAGTTAATATGATTTATTGAAAAGATTATATTTAACTTATTGATAGTATATGTATTTTTTATGATTTTTTGACAAGTACAAATACTGTACATACGTATTCATAAAATTAATTTTATTTTAATAACAATTTTGTCATTTTAGTCGTTAAAAAGGAGCTGGTTACAAAATAGTTAATAGCTTGTGCGTTTTTTTAATGCGTAGTTTTTCACGTAGAGTAATGGTGTTTATCTGGAGGTAATTATCGTAATATTTTTAATTCTTTTAAAGAAGATAACCTGAACCGTAAATTTGCGCTTGTTTACTATCAAACACCTTAAAAATAATTTACAGTGGCTATATACTTTTATATAAAAAAGAATGATATAAAACATGCAAGCAGCAACTAAATCAATTAATTACAGAAATATATTTATTTACTTTTTAGCCTTTACCAGTGGCTTTTCTATCATGTGTATCGAGTTATTAGCAGGTAGAATACTGGCACCTTTTTTTGGTAGTAGCGTGCATATCTGGGGCAGTATTATTACGGTATTTATGCTCAGTTTATCAATAGGGTATTTATTAGGCGGTAAGTTTTCTACAAAAAATGCATCACTTGGTCGTTATGGCGCTATTTTTATACTAGCGGGGATTACTTTATTACCGATAGTTACTTCGAGCGCTTGGATAATGGAGACTATCTTTATCGCTATTGAAGACTCGCGTTATGGCTCATTACTCGCTTCTACCGTATTGTTTTTTATTCCTACAATTATCTTAGGTATGTTATCGCCTTATTCCGTTAGATTGCTCGTTAAAGGCCCTAACGAAAGCGGTCAAGTTGCCGGTAAACTTTACTTTGTTTCAACGTTAGGCAGCGCATTAGGTACTATTATTACCTCTTTCTACTTCGTGATGTGGTTTGATATAGATACTATTGTGATCAGTGTTTGTTTATTACTGGGCTTGTTAGGTTTAGCTGCAATTGTTCTTTCTAAAGTTAACTCAAGCTTCGCGACATTAAATACAGCAGGAGAGGTTAGCCATGCTTAATGTTCTTTCTCAGCACCACTTAGTGCGAGGTTTAATAATGCGTATTTCTATTGTATCAGCGTTATTAGCGAGCGTATTCATGATTAATACGGCTCAGGCTGATGTTATCCATAGTGAGCGTTCTTTATATACTAATATTTTAGTAGAAGACGACGGTGATTTACGCTGTTTAAAGTTCAATGTTAAAAGTAATAACACCCGACAAAGTTGTTTTTTAAAAAGCCAACCTAAACAATTAGTCTTTAATTATACTAAGCTATTGTTAACAGGGTTATTAGTAAACCCTGAACCAAAACGAATTTTAATCATAGGTTTAGGTGGCGGCACTATGTCGAATACCTTACATGATTTATTACCGACTAGTTTAATAGACAACGTAGAAATAGACGAAAGCGTTATAAAAGTTGCTAGACAATATTTTGATTTTTTAGAGAACGATCAAATAAAAACGTATAGTCAAGATGGTCGAGTGTTTGTAAAAAGAGCGCTATTAAAGAAGCAAGAATATGATTGGATCATATTAGATGCCTTTAACGGTGACTATATTCCTGAGCACTTGATGACCCAAGAATTTTTGTTAGAAATAAAAAGCTTATTATCTGCAAACGGCATATTAACCGCTAATACTTTTTCTTCAAGTCAGTTATACAAATATGAATCAGCAACTTATAAAGCTGTATTTGGTGACTTTTATCAGGTAAGCAATCAAAACAATAATAATCGAATTATATTGGCGCTTAATAAGGGGCTAGCCTCATCGACGGTATTACAAACAGAAAAGAACGCACAACTTGCTACAGCGCTTTTAAGCTTTGGGGTTGATGTGAATATGCTCTATCGTAATATGAGATCAACGGCGACTCAGCAAGATTGGTCTAATGATAGTACGATATTAACGGATCAATTTGCGCCAGCAAATTTATTAAACCTTGATAATTAAGGGCGATAACTAAGATCGACAACTAAGATCGATAATTAAAGTATAAATTAAGGTCATTACACACGAGAAATGAAAAATATTGTAGTAGCAACTTGATAGTTAGAATGCTGACAAACTACTATTATAGATATATTAAGTGTCAGTTATAATAATAATTTTATAAGAGGTAAAGGGATGTCTAATCGCAATGTGTCAATTATAGATAAAGAAGTTACGTTTAATCAGGGGGAAGAGCTTGTTACTACTACTGATTTACGAGGTGTGATTACTTATGTAAATGATACTTTTTGTAAAGTTTCTGGTTATGAACGAGACGAGATAATTGGCCAACATCATAATATGGTTCGCCATCCAGATATGCCTAAAGCTGCTTTTAAAGATTTATGGGAAAAAAACAAAGCAGGACAAAATTGGCGAGGTGCAGTAAAAAATCGCTGTAAAGATGGTCGATATTATTGGGTTGATGCCTATGTCAGCCCTATTTTTGAGCAAGGTAAAATGTCAGGTTATCAATCTGTGCGTGTTAACCTTGATGCTAAAGCGAAAGAAATGGCAATTTCTGCATACCAGAAACTCAATGACGGTAAGAAAATAGAAGGTTGGTATACCTCAATTAACAACCGCCATATTTTATTTGCACTATTTACTATTACAACATTAATTGCCGCCATGAGCTTATCTAATTGGTTCATGTTTTTATTACCATTTATTTCTTTTATTTTATATTTTGATGAATTAGTTACAACTCCCACTTACTTTCAACAGTTACAATCAGAATATGATAGTGCATCTAGGTGGATATTTTCAGGGGTAAAACCACACAGTATTGCCGATTTTCATATTAAAGTTCAACAGGGGAAAGTCAGAACTATTTTAGGTAGAGTAGTTGATAGCGCTAATATGATGGAAGCAAGTGTTGCGGAATTAAATAATGCGGCAGGCAATGCTAAAAGTGGTGTTGAAAAACAAAGTAATGAGTTACATCAAGTTGCTACTGCGGTTGAAGAGATGGTCGCTACTATCTCTGAGGTTTCACAAAATACGACGGATACGTCAGACAAAGTGCATCAAGCACATGGTGACTGTGATAAAGCAAATCAAGCAATGACAAAAACGATGCAACAAGTCTCAAGCTTAGCTGAAGATGTGGCTGAGTCATCACGCTCAGCTAATGAATTAGCTGAAGAAGCCGAAAAAATTGGTACTATTATGCAAGAAATTCAAGGTATTGCAGATCAAACGAATTTGTTAGCGTTAAATGCGGCTATAGAAGCAGCTCGTGCTGGTGAGCAGGGTAGGGGATTCTCTGTGGTAGCTGACGAAGTAAGAGCTTTATCTAGTCGTACCCATGATGCAACTGAACAAATTCATAAATCAATCAATGAAATTCAAAGTACACTTCGTCACTGGTCTAAAACAATGGCAGAAGGTAAAAAGTCAGCGGAGAATTGTGTTACAGATACGCAAAGCACTCAAGATGTGGTAACCGGCCTTTATAATGCTATTTCCGATATTGCTGATTTAACTATGCAAATATCTACAGCGGCAGAAGAGCAAAGTGTTGTGTCAGCTGAAATTAGTCAAAACATTGTTAATATTAGTGATGCATCAAACGACAATCTTAACCAAGCAGACACAGTTGAGTCTGAAGCGAGTGTTATTAAAGTACGCACAAAAAATTTGAAATCATTAGGCTTATCGTTTAATTAGGTATATGTTTGATAAGTAAATTATTTAAAAGCCCTTAACTTGCATTTGTTAAGGGCTTTTTTTGTATAGTGTTAATTGTACTTTATATTAGCTGTGCTTTATAAAGGTTAATAAACGATTGTTAGCGGGCATTGTGTGATCTTCAATTAATTTAAGCCCTGCTGATTCGGCTAATGCTAAAATATCTTCTATATTACGAATACCGCTATTAACATCTCTACTTTTTAACCAAAGGTCAAAGTTGGCGTTACTTTCGCTGGTAAAATTACCTTGGTAATTAAAAGGTCCATAAATACACACATGGCTATTAAGCGATAAGTTTTGGCTGATACTTTCAAAAAACTTAACTACCAATGACCAACTTATAATATGCAGTGTATTGGCTGTATATAAGGCATCAATAGTTTGCTTTGCGCTTAGCTGTTTCCAAGTATTGCTTATTACCGTAGAGTTAGCTAAATCTATCTCTATAGGTCTTCGTACATTGTTGTTGTCTACTTCATCTAGCCATAAGTTGATACCAGGGTGATTAATTAATAAATCACTGGTTTGCCAAGTTATATTTGGCAAATGTTGGCTAAAGTAAACCGCATGCTGACCAGTGCCAGAGCCAATTTCTAGTACATGGTTAGTGTTTGCAAATACCTCAGATAAAATGGTGAGTATTGGTTTTTTATTATTTTCACACGCTTGAGAAAAAGGTTTAGTCATCATAATTATTTATTTCGTTTAGGTTTGTATGTATTGAGAGTAGTTTATTGCTTGAAAGGTAACAACTGCTGACACTGTTGTTGATACGCTAACATACTTTGTTGCTCTTGCTGGCAAAAATTTTTAACTGCATTTCTAAATGGCTCATGCTTTACCCAATGGTAAGAATAGGTTAGTACAGGTTCGAAGCCGCGTTGAATTTTATGTTCACCTTGGGTACCTGGATTAAACTGTTTTAGTTTATTCCTGATGCAAAACTCGATGCCCTGATAATAACAAAGTTCAAAATGTAGATTATTATACTGCTCAGTACACCCCCAATATCGGCCATATAATTGTTTATCATCATAAAAAAATAGCGAACAAGCAACGTCTTCGTATGAGTTACTGGCTATGATTAAGAGAATATTATCTACTTTATTTTGGTTGTTATTAAATATTAGCTGAGAAAAAAATTCATAATTTAAATGTGGTTGATGCCCGCGCCTTAAGTAAGTTATTTGATAAGTTAAATAAAAGAATTTGAGATCTTGCTCGGTAATCTCATCTCGTGTTAATTGACGAACTGTGAGCTCTTGTTGAATAATTGATAGCCTTTCTTTACGGGTGTTCTTACGTTTACGGGAAGTAAAACCTTCAAGAAAATGATCGAAACTTTGATAATCACGATTAAACCAGTGGAACTGGACTGTATTACGCTCGTATACATCTTCAGGTAGTTCTGTTTTTATTTGGTGACAATATAAGAGGTGCCAACTGTGAATATCTTCTTGTTCACAATGCTCTATTAACGGTTTAAATAGCTCAGATAACGACACCTGCGTTGATAATAGCTTATCGGAAGTCACAGGCGTAAAAGGAATAGTAGCAACGAGTTTAGGGTAATACTCTATGCCGTTACGTTTAAATGCCTCAGCCCAATCCCAATCAAACACATATTCACCCCAAGAGTGACTCTTAAGGTACATAGGCATGATGGCCGTAACTTCATTAGCTGTCTCTTCTTTAGATAACGATGCGATCAAATGATGAGCTTGCCAACCTTGTTGAGCACTTGCTGATTGACTATTTTCGAGTGCCTCAAAAAAACTATATTGAATAAACGGGCAGGGCGAAGAATTTACCTGTTGCCAATCAAGATCTGTTATTTGGTTGATGTTATCAATAAAGTTAATATTTAAATTAATATTCAAATTCAGCTCAGCATTTGATGAAAGTAACTTTACGCTTATTTTGCCTATAAAAGTGAGGTAATACCAATAAGCTTTTCGTTTGTAAGTAATATATTCACAAGTATCAGTATAGATTTGAAACCTGACTGACTACTTTAGTTAAAATAAAACGGTTTGGAGTTTTTTGAACTGTTTGGCGTCGCGGTGGCGACCACACCCAAAGGGCTGAGGGATCCCCATTTTTTAAATAGCTACCTCTTTTTTATACATCCAAACAAAGTGAGTTAAACTTTTCCTTAGAAAATTCATATTGATACGACAATACAGATGCTGTATGGATTGTTTGGCTAATGTTAAGAAGGAGAGTACCCTGCGGTTTTTGGTCGTATTGGCTTGAAATTTTTTATGCCACCCCCTTCTTTCAGCTTCAAAACCCACAAACCATAGCGCTATGCTAGCTAAAGCTGCTATCAAACATAATATCTCCATGCGTTGTATTCCTTTGCTTTTGCTAGAGCGCCATGAAAATCCATACTCAATACTTTTATCGTCACGGAAATTTTGTTCTATTTGCATCCTTTTTCCGTACAAAGAGACAGCTTGCTTACTCGTCACCTCTTTATCTGATGTCGCTAGTAACCAAGGCTCCTTAGCTAAGTTTTGATACATTTTGGTGTCTTTAGTAAATCTACTTTTTCCCGTTCGACCTTTACTTTTTCCATGATATAAATGCAAAAATGCATCGCAGGCTGTGGGACTATGTCGTGTTAACCTTGCTCTACCTAATGAACGCGGTATTTCACTAGCGTCTGCTCTAAGCTGCTTAAGTTTTTGCCATTGCGATTGATTTTCTAACTGACATGTCATCGACCCACGTAGGCGACCAATCATGTGCCAATCAAGAGAAAGCACTTTGCTGTACCACGGAGTAAGAAAACCGCCATCTGTTACGATATACACATTAGGGTGATAACCTACAACTTTTTGAAGGTTATCTAGAAATAAGCTGTGAACTTCTGGTGTCTCTAAGTCTTGTTGTTTAACGACCATGTTGTAAACGACTATTGACCGTCCATCGACTAATAAGCTTGCTCGCAGTAAGTGGTATTCATGACCACAAGCTCCACTCCAATCGACAGCTATTGCTAACATAGGTAAAGAGGAAATGATGGGGTGAACTAGGGCATGGTAGATAGCAACTTTTTCATTATACAAGTGTGTGTTGCTTAAGAAGCGATCAACGCGCTTTATTTTATGTTTTACGTGTGCGGAGCCTTTGAGGTTTCTTCCAATGTCAGTCAACGTTAGTTTGCTACCAGATATTAACGTATTACTACAGTTCATTAATGTCTTCATCCTGGCATTGTTGAATGAAGATAAAGACTCTTGAAAGTATTTATGGCAAAGTGATAGTTCAGGCATAGCAGATCCAACTTATGTGTGTTTTGGCGAACTACATAAGATCATAATTTGCTATGCCTGTCACGTTTTGGGGAGCCCTCAGCCCTTTGGGAGCTTGCTCTATGTACATT
>NZ_JAHKPR010000032.1 GCF_018860585.1 Colwellia sp. E2M01 | reverse complement strand
ATCCATACAAGTTGCTCAACAGGACAAAATACAGTTTGCTCGGCTCGTACCTCGCCAATTTTAGCAAACGGTATTTTGCCCATTAGCAAAGCGTTAGTTGGCACAACTTGTTCAAGAATTATTTTGTGTAAATAGGATGGTTATCTCGCATAAACTGCGCTTGTTTCTGTTCTTTTATGTGGCTAGCTTTTTCGTGAATAAGTCGTTTAGTGTTTTTTGCTAAACAGTTTTCGCCTAACTAGTTTGGTAAATCCAATTGGCAAAAGTGTTAAGGCTCAAATTCACGGTTGGCGGCAAGTTGTGAAGTGCTTTTTAGTTCTAACTTGCGCCATTAAGTTTCAGTGTTGTTGGTGAGTAAAATATGTTTAACTATCAACCAACTAACAAGGCAATCAAACGGACAAATTACAGTTGGCTGCCGTTCGTGCCTCACTATTTTAGCCAACTGCAATTAGCCGCTTATTGTGGCGTTATGTGTCGCCACTGTTCGAATATTATTTTATCGGACTTTAGGCGTTTAATTTAAAATGTTTGCGCTTGTTTCGTTTCTTTGTTGTGGTAACTTTAGCGCAGAAAAATTGGTTTATGTTTTTGGTTACAACGTTTTCGCCTAGCTCGTTTAGTGCGAATAATTAGCTAAAGTGTTAAGGCTCAAAATTCACGGTTTGGTGGCGAGTGGCGATCTGTTTTTAAGTTCTACTCATTCCATGCTACAAACCTTTGTGTGTTTTGAAAGTACAATGTTTGCCATGTAAAACACACATAACAAGCCAATCAAGCAGGACAAAAAACAGTTTGCTGTTTTTCGTACCTCAAACATTTTAGCAAACTATTTTTTGCCTCTTATTGGGGCGTTATATGCTATTAAAAATTCGCTTTAAATAAAGAGCTTTCTAGTGCATAGTTTTTCGCTAAATACGGTTTGGCATTGTCACTAATAAGTGTTGCCTTTATTACCTTTTTCAAAGGTGGCAACACTATTAATTCGTTCTGGCTTTAGTGTGTAGCTCAAAAGTTCACGGTCAGGTTATATTATTACGGGTGACTTAAGTTTGTGTAGTATTTGGCTACAAGCCTTGCTGCATATAACAAGTTGCTCAACAGGACAAATAACAGTTTGCTCGCGCTCCGCGCAGTTTAGCAAACATGTTATTTGCCCATTAGCAAAGCGTTATATGCCGCCACTAATCTTAAAAAATTATTTTGTGGTTTGGGCATTTAGTTAACATTTATTGTGCTTGTTTCATTCTTTGTTGTGGTAAGTTTTAGCGCAGTAACTTTGGTTTTGTATTTTTGGTTACACAGTTTTCGCCTAAATGGATTTGGTGTTTTTCGCTCAACTCCCTTCAGGTTTTATAATTTTTGTTTGTGCAATCGCTTAATAGGCTTTTGCGTAAACGGCTCAAATTCACGGTTAGTGGTAAAGTGGCGGTTCGTTGTTAGTTCTACTCATTCCATCCAACTAGCTATTTAATTTTTTAAACGTTATGTGTTTTCTAACTAGTTAACATATAACAAGTTGCTTCAACGGACACGTACAGTTTGCTAGCGCTTCGCGCATTTTAGCAAATTGTACTTAGCCGCTGAGCAAAGCGTTATAAGGTTCAATCAGGCATGGATAAGCAAACTCGAATGGAACTCCGCAGAAAAGCTGGTTACAGGGATTTACCTGAACCAGTTGTAAAAGTGCAAGGTCCCGAGTACTCAATGTCTTTTGCATGTTTTAACTGTAAAACTTCTAACATGCGTCATTTCAACGTCCCTCCATGTGATTACCCTAAGACTATGGAGTGTCCTATTTGTAAAAGCACAACGGTAAACTTAGGTAGACACTTTAAGCCACCTAAAAAATCGGATGTAGCCCAATGGAAAAAGGTTAAGTTTCTTGCTGAGCATGGTTTTGTGTTTCAAAAAATACGAACTGATTCAAATAGCTATGATAGTGTTCCGTACCCTGATACATTATCTGAAGCCAAAGAGTTTGTCGTAAAATACAAAAAATGGGCTTGGGAACCAACCTTATAACAAGGCGTTCAAACGGACAAAAAACAGTTGGCTGTTTCACTCCGTTCACAATTTTAGCCAACAATTTTTTGCCGCTTAACGTGGCGTTATATGCCAAGAAGGGTTCTGATGAATATTGTGATTTTTGTAGCTCTCTTCCTCGTTTATTTTTATACATGCTTATTCGCTGTTAAATTATATAAATATCTAATTGAACGTTTAGAGACGCCTCAAAGAAAATCAATTTTAAACATAATTATTCGTTATGTGTTGTGGTTGATTTTTATTGTTACTGTAATTCCTATGAGTATGTTTTTCCCTCTTTGGCTAAATGCTAAGTTTACTATTATTGAGCAAACTCAAAATGCTACAATCGGTTTTATCATGCTGGGTAATTTAGTTTTAGTCACAATTATATGGTTGGGTTACAAAAAAAAGAAAAATAGCTTTGGTGTAAATGGCATATAACAAGCCATTAAACAGGGACAAAAAACAGTTGGCTGTTTTCGTTCCTCAACATTTTAGCCAACAATTTTTTGCCCGTTAATGGGGCGTTATGTTTCAAGGAAGAGTTGTGCGGATATTATTTGTTTTATTTTCTTTACTCTTTTTGTTTAGCTGCTCCGAACAAGAAAGTGAACTCAATATTCAGGGAGAGACTATTATTTTAGAGCGAAGCCATAATGATGAGTTTGAATTCGTTATTTTGCCACCAACTGGTTTTCATGAGCTTGTTGAAATAGGTAATACAGGGAAATTACTAACGAACATTCCTTATTTGTACACATCAGGGATATTTCCTTCTATCGATGTTCTCAATGAAATATTGTCAAAAGGTATTTATGATGCCGGAATGAGTGGAGGAGTTCGATGGCAACCATATAAGTTGCAACAGGGTGATTTTGAATTAACTTTTAAAAGTGTTAAATCTATTTCCTCTTCAAGTAATTTAGAGTTTATAGAACCTGCTGACTGGGTAAAAACATTCAAAGATTGGAAAGTATGGGTGATGTTTATTAAGCAGGGAGTACCATGGAAAGAGCATAAGCGCTTAAATGATATGGTAACTGAAATCGAAATTAAACTAGCGGCAGCACAGCTTAAAGCTGATATATCTGAAATAAATAGAATACATCTAGAATATATAGAAACAGAGCAAGAACTTATTGATTATATTGATATTCATATGAATAAATGAAACATAACAAGTCATTTCAGCAGGACAAAAAACAGTTGGTTTTTGCTCGTGCCTCGCTTATTTTAACCAACTATTTTATTGCCTCTGAATGAGGCGTTATGCCTCTCCACATCCAACGAGTAATGTATGTCTGAAAAAGTAGTCCACTCATCGATTAAACCAATAGTAATGACATTCTTAGAACAGCTAATGAGAAATCACTTAGGTCCTATATATCATTATGTTAAGAATAACCCTGAGCTAATAAAAACAGTAACGGGTTTCTTGTTAGCTCATGAGAAGATTGTAATTTATATTGGCAGAACTCACATCGGTGTCGAATATATAGGTTCTGAATCATTAACGGAGTTAAAAGAAGAATCAAATATTGAAATTCAATACCATGACTATTCAACTAAAGATTGCAATCTACTTGAGTTAATCATCGGGTTTGAATATGACTCTACAGGAAGAATAAGAATGCCTCTTCCTCCGATAAATGAGGATTTATTATTACCAACAAATAGGGGTTGGGACAAACTCTCAGATCTCGGCTGGAATTTTGCCGCCCAAGATAGCATTATGGCGTTTAACACTCCATGTCCGGAACCGACAGATGGACAGTTTACTCGTATAATTAACGGTATGTTTTTTGATGCGGACGAGTCAGGTTTAAAAACAAGAAGAATTAAGTGGTTAGATTTGATTCCTATTAAATTTAAAGAAAATGACGATGAAACAGAAATAATTTCATTTAATTTATCACCAATGCAGCGTTTTGTTGAACATGATGCCCGTTATATTTATCCAATGCCCCAAGATTATAGGGCTGTACAACTTCCCAAAATAAATAAATTCATCGAAAAATGGGGAGATGACAATAGCTCAGAAACAGATATAACGAACTTCTTATCTCAAAAAGACAACGAATTTATATTATCGATGAAATTTGGTGCAACTGAAATTCATTCGGAGCTAACTTGTGAATGGCAGAGCGAAAATAAAAATAATATAAGACCTGATTTTTTTGTAGTTCAGCCCAATGGATACGCAGATATCATTGAATTTAAACTTCCTCACTTATCTAAAGAAACTGTTGTAGGTACAAAGAACAGAGAGACTTTTGGAGCATGGCTTAATTCCTACATATCTCAAACGCGAGTTTACTCAAGCTATTTTGATGATCCAAATAATCGAACATGGTTTGAAAAGAAGTATGGCTTTAAAGTTCATAAGCCTCGTAGGGTCTTAGTCGTTGGTAGAAGAAATGATTTTGATTCCGATGTATGGCGAGAAATAATGCATGACTATAAAGATATAGACATATTAACATTTGACGACTTAGTTGATGGGGTAGCCGTACAGTTTTACAAGGCATAACAAGTTACTCAAACGGACGCTAAACAGTTGGCTAGCGCTCGTTCCTCGCAATTTTAGCCAACAATTTCGCGCCGCTTAGTAAGGCGTTAGGTGTAATGGGTTATTTGCCTAAGGTTTATTTTTTGATTCTCGTTTGTTGCATCAATCACGTATCTTAAAACGTAATTCAGTTTTGTATTTATCGCGCGTATATTATTGTTTCGCGGTGTTACATAAAATTGAGCAAAGCCGTTTAATGAAATTTCTGGTGAGCTAATTCCTCAGTTTTTACTGCAAAATTTCGTGCAAGACTTTGCCAATTACTTTATTGTGGTTTGGTAAGTTTAGGTGGCATAAACTCTAATCAGTTCAAACACCTAACAAGGTATTAAAGCAGGACAAAAAACAGTTTGCTGTTTCGTCCCTCAACATTTTAGCAAACAATTTTTTGCCCCTTAACAGGGCGTTAGTTGCCGCAACTTGTTCGAGTAAATTTAGTTTAATCGTGCGGTATTTCACATCAAAGGATTGGTGTTTGTTTCCTTCCTTTCTTGTGTCTACTTTCAATTTACTCATTGGCTTTAGTGTTTTTGTTAACACAGTTTTCGCCTAATTTTTGTTGGTAAATATAATCAGTAGTTTTGTAAACGGCTCAAAGTTCGCATTCAGTGGCTAAGTTGCGGTGGTGTTTTTAAATACTCACTTCCATCAATTAACTTTTAGTGTTGTTGGTAAGTTATATGTGTTTAACTATCAACAACTAACAAGGCATTAAAGCAGGACAAAAAACAGTTGGCTGTTTTCGTTCCTCAACATTTTAGCCAACAATTTTTTGCCTCTTAATGGGGCGTTAGTTGGCACAACTTGTTCGAGAATAATTTTGTGTAAATAGGAAAGTTATCTCGCATAAACTGCATTTGTTTCAGTTCTTTTATGTGGCTAATTTTTTCGTGAAAAAGTAGTTTAGTATTCTTTGCTAAATAGTTTTCGCCAAACTCGTTTGGTAAATCTAATTATCAAAAGTGTTAAGGCTCAAATTCACGGTTGGTGGCAAGTTGTGCTGTGCTTTTTAGTTCTTACTTTCTCAATTAAATTTCAGTGTTGTTGGTGAGTAAAATATGTTTAACTATCAACCAACTAACAAGGCAATCAAACGGACAAATTACAGTTGGCTGCCGTTCGTGCCTCACTATTTTAGCCAACTGCAATTAGCCGCTTATTGTGGCGTTATGTGTAAAGGAATTGGCGTGGCGAAAACTCTCATCGAAAAAGTAGTAAACCGTAATGGTGTTAAGTGGATTCGGACTCATGCAGTAGACTCTGAAGGTTCCGCTTTATGTTTTAATTCAGACTATGAACATGAGTTTGAAGATAGTTTAGGTGAAATATCATGTGTAGATTGCGTTGAAATTATAAAACTATGTCATTCTATTGATGTAAATGATTTAGCTCCTGAGCATGATAATCAAATGTTCATGAAACGCAGTAAGAGTTAATTTACACATAACAAGTCACTCAAAAGGACAAATAACAGTTGGCTATTTACTCCTTCGTCGTCTATTTTAGCCAACCATTATTTGCCTCTTAGTGAGGCGTTATATGCTAATAAAAATTAGCTTTAGATAAAGAGCTTTCTAGTGTAAAGTTTTACGCTAAAAAAGGTTTGCATTAGCACTAATAAGCGTTGCCTTTTATACCTTTTTCAAAGGTGGCAACACTATTAATTTGTTCTGGCTTTAGTGAGTAGCGTAAAAATTCACAGTCAGGTTATATTATTACGGCAACTTTAAATTCGTGCACAGTTTGGTTTTACTACTGTTGCATATAACAAGT
>NZ_JAHKPR010000040.1:2088-3960 GCF_018860585.1 Colwellia sp. E2M01 | reverse complement strand
TCCATACAAGTTGCTTAAAAGGACTAAAACAGTTTGCCCGCTTTTTGCAAAGAACCGCAAAAGTCAGTCCAACCATTTTAGCCTCTTAGCAAAGCGTTAGATTTTACGAAAGGATTGCGTTTAATAAAATGTTTGGAGCACTAATCAAATATCTCTATAGTAATACTCGTCAAGAGTTGCACTCTGCATTGACCGTTTTAGTTTTTGCCTCAGCATATGGTATTGGCTTTATATTTCTTTGGTTTTTATTTCCGTTAGTTGGCTGGGAATTCAATATAAACTTTGAGTTAAGTGGTTATTTTATAGGTTGTATTGGTGCAGGCGAATTGGCACGAGGTTTTGCTAAGTTAAGACTACCAAGTAAGCATAATTATGGGTCACATTTAACAAATGCAATTGCCGGTGCAATAACAATAGGTTCGTTTTGGTCATGCATAGTTTTAAAATGGCAACATGAACTTTGGACTATTCCAATTGCATTTATTGTAGGCTCACTATTTTATATATTGCTCGAGTTTGCTCGTAGATTCGACGATTGGTGTCACAGTAAAATCTAACAAGCCACTCAAGCAGGACAAATAACAGTTGGTTTTGTTCGCTTCGCTCTCTATTATAACCAACTATTATTTGCCTCTTAGTGGGGCGTTAAATGGCAAAATCCCGCTAACCTAATTTACTCATAACAAGTTAGCCTAACTAATTATTAAAAATCAGAGGTTCCAATGCGTTATCTTTTAATATTTTCATTCATACCAAGTATATTGTTTGCTGCGAGCCACATTGAAAAAAAGATAGACTACAGCGAAGTACATTCAATTTATCAAAGTATGAATTGCTTTGATAAGGCTACAGAACAAGAAATGAATTCCTGTGGTAATAAAAGCCTAGAAGCTTCTAAAAGCAAAATGAATTCAATTCTTAATCTTATTCTTTCAAGTGCTGAGAATAAGTCGAAATCAAAAATACAAAAAGCTCAAGATGACTGGGTTCTTTATATGCAATCTAGCTGTGTAATGGAGACTCTGGACTCGGAGGGTGGAAGTGCATATGATTCTATTATCAATTTTTGTTATGAAACAAAAGTTAATGAACGAGTAAGTTATTTACAATGGATTTTAAGCAATAAATAAAAGGAAATTATAATGAGTGCATTACAACCAATCAAAGGTAAGGTTACCTTTGAATCAGAGGGTGCTGAAAAAGGACCATACCACAGCAGAATTCTTCATGTCCCAACATTAACGTCAGGTTTAACTATTGGTCGTGGTTATGATATGAAAATGAAAAGTACGTTTAAAATTTATAATGAATTAATCGCGTCTGGCTTGAAGCATACAGATGCAAAACAACTATCAATTTCAGCTGGATTGTCTGGTAACACCGCAAAAGCTTTTATTAAAACACATAAACTAGAAAAATTTGAAATAACACAACAGCAGCAAGTTAACCTGTTCAACATATCATATAAAGAAGAAGAGTCAGAGACTAAGCGTTTATGTACTAAAAGTGATGTAACTGCTAAATATGGAAAATGCGACTGGTCAAAACTTGACTCTGCTATAAAAGAAATTTTAGTTGATCTAAAATTTAGGGGTGACTATACAGGTAGTACTCGGAAATATATTCAAAAGTATGTAGTTAACAATGACACTAAAGGCTTTTTGAAAGTGTTATCTGATCGTTCAAAGTGGATAAGCCAACGTGTTCCTGGTGATAGATTTCAAAGAAGAGTAACCTTCTTCAAAGCCAACGCAAGAATAACGCCTTAATAAAAATGCCATTTAACAAGTTGCTTCAACGGACACGTACAGTTTGCTCGCGCTCCGCGCATTATAGCAAATTGTACTTAGCCGCTGAGCAAAGCGTTAGTTG
>NZ_JAHKPR010000040.1:0-1997 GCF_018860585.1 Colwellia sp. E2M01 | reverse complement strand
CCGCTTATTGTGGCGTTAGATTTACATTTAGGTTAGGTGCAAAAGTGGAAGATAATGAAATTCTTTATCACTATACAAGTATAGAAGCTTTAAATAGTATTCTTCAGAATAAAAGCATTTGGGTTAGTGACTGTCGTTTTTTGAATGATGTAAAAGAATTAAATAACGCTAAAGAAATGTTTGTTAATTCTTTACCTCAATATGCTCAAACAGCATTAGACTTGGCTTTACACACTCTAGGATTTAACTATTTTCATTGCATATTATCTTTATCTAAATCACCCAAAATTTTAAGTCAATGGCGAGCTTATGGAAATGATGGTTACGGTGCAGCTCTAGGGATAAGGTGCAAAGATCTTAATCGTGTACATAGTGATTTAAAAAAAGAATTGGTCGAGTGTGTTTATCATGATCATGAAGGTTTTATTAAATCATTATTAGTTATGTTTAAAAGTGAAATTGATGAAATAGTTGAGCTTTATAATCAAAATCAAGCTCACAATATCTTTATGCAACATTTTGAGTCATCACCAGATTTATTAGATCGTATAGTTACACAATTACTTCGAGTCAAAAATGCAGCTTTCGAGGAAGAAGGTGAATTTAGATTTGTTGTTCATGTACCTGCAAATAATGTGAAAACAAGAGTATCTAATAATTTAATAATTCCATATTTTGAACACTCACTAATTGATATCGGTGATGAAAAATTTTCGTGGTGTGTGACACCAGAAATTTGGTTTGGACCAAAAGCGGATGATAGAAATATTTATGCAATCAATGCATTCCAACATTTTAGGTTATTGATGGGGCATAGGATTCATAAATATGATTGTGGATATGTGTAAATCTAACAAGCCACTTAAAAGGACAAATAACAGTTGGTTTTTGCTCCTTCGTCGCTTATTTTAACCAACTGTTACTTGCCTCTTAGTGGAGCGTTAGGTGTATTGGGTTACTTGCGTAAGGTATATTTTTTGATTCACGTTTTGCGCATCAATCACGTATCTTAAAACGTAATTCAGTTTTGTATTTATCGCGCGTGTATTATTGTTTCGCGGTGTTACATAAAACTGAGCAAAGCAGTTTATTTAACTTTTTGGTGCGTTAATTTCTCAGTTTTTACTGCAAAATTTCGTGCAAGACTTTGCCAATTACTTTATTGTGGTTTGGTAAGTTTAGGTGGCATAAATTCTAATCAGTTCAAACACCTAACAAGGCATTAAAGCAGGACAAAAAACAGTTTGCTGTTTCGTACCTCAACATTTTAGCAAACAATTTTTTGCCTCTTAATGAGGCGTTATATGCTCTTAGTAATTTTGTTTTAGAGCAAGATAATTTACTGTGTGTTTTTCGCTAAACTCGGTTTGGTGTTTACACTAATAAGCGTTGCCTTTTATACCTTTTTCAAAGGTGGCAACACTATTAATTTAGTTCTGACTTTGGTGAGTAGCTTCAAAAGTTCACGGTCAGGTTTTTATATAACGGTGCCTTAAAGTTCGTGCAGTATTTAGTTCAACGTACGCTGCATATAACAAGTCACTCAAAAGGACAAATAACAGTTGGCTATTTACTCCTTCGTCGTCTATTTTAGCCAACCATTATTTGCCTCTTAGTGAGGCGTTAGGTGTATTGGGTTACTTGCGTAAGGTATATTTTTTGATTCACGTTTTGCGCATCAATCACGTATTCTAAAACGTAATTCAGTTTTGTATTTATCGCACGTATATTATTGTTTCGCGGTGTTACATAAAATCGAGCAAAGCAGTTTATTTAACTTTTTGGTGCGCTAATTTCTCAGTTTTTACTGCGAAATTTCGTGCAAGACTTTGCCAATTACTTTATTGTGGTTTGGTAAGTTTAGGTGGCATAAACTCTAATCAGTTCAAACACCTAACAAGGCATTAAAGCAGGACAAAAAACAGTTTGCTGTTTCGTGCCTCAACATTTTAGCAAACAATTTTTTGCCTCTTAATGGGGCGTTATGCGTCAGTTTA
>NZ_JAHKPR010000030.1:83443-194236 GCF_018860585.1 Colwellia sp. E2M01 | reverse complement strand
ACTTGTTATATGCAGCGGTAGTAATACAAAACGCTACACAAACTGGCAGTTGCCGTAATATAAAAACCTGACCGTGAACTTTTGAAGCTACTCACCAAAGTCAGAACTAAATTAATAGTGTTGCCACCTTTGAAAAAGGTATAAAAGGCAACGCTTATTAGTGCAAACACCAAACCGAGTTTAGCGAAAAATACACCGTAAATTCTCTTGCTCTAAAACAAAATTACTAAGAGCATATAACGCCTCGTTAAGAGGCAAATAATTGTTGGCTAAAATAAGCGACGCAGGAGCAAAAGCCAACTGTTATTTGTCCTGCTTTAACGACTTGTTAGCTGTATTGTACTCTGTATACTTATTTATATAAGGCAAAGTTTTAGTACCAAGTATTTCACCAGCCCTCACATAATTATATTTTTTATTGTCTCTCTCTCGTTCATAAATAATAAATAGATATTCTTTACCAACCTGATAATTTGTAACTTTTTTAGAGCTTCCATTCGTTGATATTGACTTTGTTGGGTGAAAGTCTCCACTATCACAAGATGAATTCCTGCCTAGCCCAAGATTGTAATTTTTTTTGGGTACACCATTAAATGTTTTATTTACTTCAATAGTAAGAATTTGATAACAGACATCGTGATCTTTAAATGCTCTATTTGTGACTTTATCAGGTATATAGCATGTGTAATCAGCTACAGTACCAACAACTATAATTCTGTCGTCTTCGATGGCATCACGAAAAATATCAGATTGATGCTTTCCATGATGGATAGGATCACGACATGCGAAAACCTCAATGGATACGAACAGTAAAAATAAGCCAAAATATTTGATATAACACCTATCCGTTTGAATACAGCTAACGCTTTGCTCAGCGGCTAAGTATGGTTGGCTAAAATGCGCGAGGTACGAGCCGCAGCCAACTGTACGTGTCCGATGAAGCAACTTGTTATATGTTTACTGGTTAGAAAACACATAACGTTTAAAAAATAAAAAAGTTAGTAGGATGGAATGAGTAGAACTAACAACGAACCACCACTTTGCCACTAACCATGAATTTGAGCCACTAACACTTTTGTAAATGGATTCACCAAAACACGTTAGGCGAAAACTGTGTAGCCACGCATTTAAAACTATTTGACTGCGCTAAAATTTACCACAAAAAAGAACGAAGCAAGCGCAATACTCTTTACTAAAACACCAAAACCACAACAAAATATTACTTGAACAAGTGGTGGCATATAACGCCTTGCTAAGAGGCTAAAATGGTTGGCTTGCTTTTTTGCGTTACTTTGCAAAAAACGAGCAAACTGTTTTAGTCCTTTTGAGCAACTTGTTATATGCAACGATGGTAAAACCAAACACTGCACGAAATTAAAGTTGCCGTAATATAAAAACCTGACCGTGAACTTTTGAGCTACTCACTAAAGCCAAAACGAATTAATAGTGTTGCCACCTTTGAAAAAGGTAATAAAGGCAACGCTTATTAGTGACAACGCCAAACCTTGTTTAGCGAAAAACTACGCACTAAAAAGCCCTTAAATTAAAGCTAATTTTATTAGCATATAACGCTTACATAAGCGGAAAATTATAGTTGGCTAAAATTTTGAGGAACGAAAAAAGCCAACTGTAAATTTTCCGTTTGATGTTCTTGTTAGGCATTTTTGGCACACAAGGGTAATTGCTCACCAAATCTGTTAGCTATTTTAACAAAAGTCACTCCGTAGTCTTTATTACCATCATTTAGGCTCAACCTTAGCTGCTCGATAAAGTCCCACATGATATTCATCCACTTGAGAGAGCTATAATTTAGTACATTTTGAATTATCAATGTTACAGCCAAAATACTATTGTGTAATAAAGCTATTTGATCAGGAAACTTTTCATCAGAAGGTATTCCAGTTATAGAATGGAAATCTTGTGTTCCGTCGTCAGACATCGGGTGTGTATGCATTGTTGCCATATCAAACCCATATTTATATAAGAAATCCATTTCCATACTTTTAGCTACATCTTCAGCTTTTGGACGCTTCCATTTAGGTTTGTTTTTTAATAATTCTTTTACTCTAACCTTCATTTTTTCATTTAGCGGCGGACTAGTGTTTTGAAACCGATTGTCGCCTTTAACTAAATTTTGTTTTATAGCTTGTTGATAGATAGACCAATCATCAAAGTCTTGAAATTGATTGTTCTGGGCTATGTGCTCTATGTGAAAAAGTCTATCGAGAACATTTCTGTACATCGCCCACCCATCTTGAAAATTTTTGATACCCCATTGGGCAAAGATTCCCTTTAAACTCATTGATGCTTTTGCTATTGAGTTTCTCAAAATAAGCTCTTTAATTTCAGATTCTTCTTTTGCAAATGAAAATAAGATAATTCCACAAAAGCCATCTACAGCTTCTTGCATCAATTTATATTCATCAAATTTTCGATATTGCAACGAAACCTCCTGAATGCCTAACGCCACAATAAGCGGCAAATTGTAGTTGGCTAAAATAGTGAGGCACGAACGACAGCCAACTGTAATTTGTCCGTTTGATTGCCTTGTTAGTTGGTTGATAGTTAAACACATTTTACTCACCAACAACACTGAAATTTAATTGAGTAAGTAAGAGCTAAAAAGCACCGCACAACTTGCCGCTAACCGTGAATTTGAGCCTGAACACTTTTGCTAATTGAATTTACAAACAGAGCTAGGCGAAAACTGTAGAGCAAAAAATACTAAACTACTTTTTCACGAAAAAATTAACCACATAAAAGAACAGAAACAAGCGCAGTTTATGCGAGATAACTTTCCTATTTACACAAAATTATTCTTGAACAAGTTGTGCCAACTAACGCCCCAATAAGAGGCAAAGTATAGTTGGTTAAAATAAGCGAGGCACGAGCAAAAAACCAACTGTATTTTGTCCTGCTTGATTGGCTTGTTATGTATTTAAAACTCATATGCAAACTTTAACTGAATTCCACCAGTTTCGTTATTGGTTAATGGAGCCAAAGTAAAAGAGTAAGGTGAATATATATCTTCCGATTTTAAGTTTTCACTATTAATTGATGGCTCTTCATTATCAGAAAGCCAATACCATATACCAGCACCTAAAATCACTACCGGAATGATGATAACAGCAGGTTCAATAGAGGTTGAACTAGTATTTGTATCATTACAAGGTTCAGGTGAAGGGATACAACTTGCGTAAAGTGCATTAGATGTTACTAACGAAAGAATAATAGTTATTTTACCTACCCAGGAAATCATCATCTCACTCCTTGAAATACATAACGCTTTGCTCAGCGGCTAAGTATGGTTGGCTAAAATGCGCGAGGTACGAGCCGCAGCCAACTGTACGTGTCCGATGAAGCAACTTGTTATATGTTTACTGGTTAGAAAACACATAACGTTTAAAAAATATAAAAGTTAGTAGAATGGAATGAGTAGAGCTAACAACGAACCACCACTTTGCCACTAACCATGAATTTGAGCCGCTAACACTTTTGTAAATGGATTCACCAAAACAAATTAGGCGAAAACTGTGTAACCAAAAATACTAAACCAATTTTACTGCGCTAAAACTTACCACAAAAAAGAACGAAATAAGCACAATAAATTTAAATAAAATGCCTAAACCACAAAATAATTTTTTTAGATTAGTGGCGGCATATAACGCAAAACTAAGCGGAAAATTATAGTTGGCTAAAATGCGCGAGGTACGAGCCGCAGCCAACTGTAAATTTTCCGTTTGAGTGCCTTGTTATATGCAGCGTACGTTGAACTAAACACTACAAGAACTTTAAGGCACCGTAATATAAAAACCTGACCGTGAACTTTTGAAGCTACTCACTGAAGCCAGAACTAAAATAATAGCGTTGCCACCTTTGAAAAAGGTATAAAAGGCAATGCTTATTAGTGCAAACACCAAACCGAGTTTAGCGAAAAACACAACCTGCTTGTGTGCGCTAAAATTAAAATCACACACCGCAAGTTAAAACACATTGAGTTTGACGCGCAAAAACATAACCACGCACCAAACTTTAAAATTTAAAGAATACTTTCTTGGAAAGCATATAACGCCCTGTTAACAGGCAAAAAATAGTTGGTTAAAATTAGCGACGAAGGAGCAAAACCAACTGTTTTTTGTCCTTGTTTAACAGCTTGTTAGGCATTCTTTAACCTTTTCTCAAGCTGCTTTATTAAACTTTGCCTACCATCATTAACTGGCAAAGCTTTAAGTTTTACTAACTCCTGTTCAAGATCGTGACGTTTTTGAACCTTAGCTTTAAAATTGACCCGTTCAAGTTCTCTGGCTTGAGATGCAAGACTCTCCTGAAGTTTCTTCCATTCTTTCGGCTTACTCTTCGGAGGAACTGGAATTTTATAGCCAATATTTTTAAGTTCGCCACCACATTCGGAACAAATTGCTTCACCTGCAAATCTAGAAGACTTTCTATTTGTGATTCTGCAACTAAAGCAGACCCAATTGCGATTGCTCATCCTGTATGCCTAACGCCCTAATAATGGGCAAAAAATTGTTGGCTAAAATGTTGAGGAACGAAAACAGCCAACTGTTTTTTGTCCTTATTAATTAGCTTGTTAGGTGCGTATTTCACCTGAAGTAGCTATCATAATTACCATTATACTTTTTTAAAACATATTCATGCGAATGGTACTCGATTACAACACCTTTAAAGCCATTATTATCAGCGATATGTTTAGCAACAGACTCGATATTTTTATGAAAGTCATTATCACAATCGTTTAAGTTAGCATCGGTAGGAAATACATAACTTACTGTACAATTAGGTTCGTTAAACCACACCCAAATGTCATGGCATGGAATACTCCGCGTAAGAGAAGAACGCATTTCTACTTTAAAATCAGACTCTGCTTTTAGGCGCTTTTTCATTTTAAGTTTGGCGCGTGCAAAGTCTTCTTCTGTCGGAATACTAGATATATTACTCATGACTATGCCTACGCACCTAACGCCTCGCTAAGAGGCAAAAAATAGTTGGTTAAAATAAGCGACGCAGGAGCAAAAACCAACTGTTTTTTGTCCTTTTGAGCGACTTGTTAAGTGGCTGATACTCTTGACTTTACAGAGTCAAAACTTTCAACGCTAGTGTTAATTTTACCACCTAAATATATTATAACTTCTCTTGCTCCTGAACCAGCAGCAAGCTCCCGTAGTACGCGGTCTTCTATAGAAGTTAAACCACCTTCAACTTTCTCAAGTTGGTGCATAATGATTCTTGGTGCTGGACGAATTCTAGACTTATGGATTTGATAGATTCCATGTTGAAGAATTTTCTCAGCAAGCATAAAGTCTGCAACAAATGATCTAGTGTGCTTAAAAGGGTTAGTTATTGTGATATTGGTAGTAGTTTCCCGTTTTGCTTCTGTTCCTATAGCCTTAACAATTTCACCTTTTTTGGTATTCTCTACAGCAATATATGGCTCTTCTTCAAACTTTATATCTGACGAAAAAACCTTAATCGAAATTTTACTTTCACTTAACTCAACAAGTAAATCATTCGAGAAAAGACTTCTAAGATATGTGAACAATACTCTCGGCCTCCGAGCCACTTAACAGTTTATTAGCAGGAAAATTTCCTCCTATCCACGGAGGTAAGTTTTACTGCTTATTTTTAATTAACACTCAGATTATTACACTACTGCTTTTAAATCAATATATTATAATTATTAACATGACTGGTTGATGAGTGATAGCGGGAAAATGTCCTGTTTTATGGCAGAAAGCAGGACTTATGCTAAACTGTATGTACATACAGTTTAATTTTAACATATCGAGATAAAATAAATGTCATCACCTCTACTTAGTTATATTAGCGAACAAATGCGTTTAAAACGTTATGCTAAACGAACTATTGAAACATATCTATACTGGATTAAAGCGTATATTAATTATAATGGAAAATCTCACCCAAACTTATGCCATGACAAAGAGGTTGAAGATTTTTTATCTTATTTAACCAATAGCCGCAATGTTGCGCCGAAAACACAATCTACCGCCTTAAATGCCATCGTATTTCTTTATAAAGCCATTTTAGATAAACCGTTGTCTATTGAATTAAATTTTAACAAATCGGCTCAAAGTACCAAGTTGCCTATTGTATTAACTAAGGCTGAAGTTACCAAGTTATTAGCTCACATCCCCAAAAGGCACAGTCTAGCTTGTCACTTAATGTACGGTAGCGGCTTGCGTTTGATGGAGGTTGTAAGGTTGCGCATTCAAGATATCGACTTTGATCATTACGGTATACAAATTTGGCAAGGTAAAGGCGGGAAAAACCGTCAAGTAACTTTAGCAAAAGAGTTGTGCGATGAACTAAAGTTACAAATATCTATTGTTAAATCGTATTTTAAGTGTGATCAAAAGAATCCTGATTATCAAGGTGTTTGGTTGCCATATGCCCTTTCAAGAAAATACCCAAATGCTAGTAGAGAAGAAAACTGGCACTATCTATTCCCCTCAGATAGGTTAAGTGAAGATCCAGAGTCGAATAAATTAAGACGCCATCATATCGATGAAACAGGCTTGAGAAAATCAGTTAAGTTGGCCACTCAACAAGCGGGGATTGAGAAAAATGTATCCTGTCATACTCTCCGCCATTCCTTTGCAACACACTTATTACAGCGCGGTGCTGATATTAGAACTGTACAAGAGCAATTAGGGCATACCGATATAAGAACGACACAAATATATACTCACGTTCTTGAGCACGGGGCTAACGGTGTTCGTAGTCCGTTATCAGATCTACTATAAATGACTAAAAAACGCGCCCAAGTAACTTAAGCGCGTTTATGTCATTGTTTATAGTAACAGCGTTAATGCTATTAACCGATGTTGGTTAATCCACCCATGTATGGCTGCAATACCGTTGGTACGTTAATACTACCATCAGCTTGTTGATAGTTTTCTAAAATAGCAACTAACGTGCGCCCTACTGCTAAACCTGAGCCGTTTAATGTGTGTAATAATTCTGGTTTATTGGTTTCACTGTTTCTAAAACGAGCTTGCATTCTACGTGCTTGGAAGTCACCCATGTTTGAACATGATGAAATTTCACGGTACGTATCTTGTGCTGGTAACCACACTTCTAAATCGAATGTTTTTGCTGCACTAAAACCAACATCACCACTACATAATTGTACAGTACGGTAAGGTAATTCTAGCTTTTCAAGAATGATTTCAGCGTGGCGCGTTAATTGGTCAAGTGCTTCCATTGAATTTTCAGGCTTAACAATTTGTACCATTTCAACTTTATCAAATTGATGTTGACGAATTAAACCTCGAATATCACGACCACCAGAGCCTGCTTCACTTCTAAAACATGGTGTATGCGCCGTCATTTTAATTGGTAAGTCTGCTTCATCAACAATTTCATCACGCACTAAGTTAGTTAATGGAACTTCTGATGTTGGAATTAATGATAATTTTTTGTTTGATAAATCGGTATGAAATAAGTCTTCACCAAATTTTGGTAATTGTCCTGTACCGTATAATGAATCAGCATTGACTAAATAGGGAACATACATTTCTTGATAGCCATGCTCTTCTGTGTGTGTATCAAGCATGAATTGGGCAATAGCACGATGTAATCTAGCTATTTTGCCACGCATTACCGCAAAACGTGTTCCTGCTAATTTAGCGCCACTTTCAAAATCTAACCCTTTACCTGCCGCAAAACCTAAATCAACATGATCTTTTACTTCAAAATCAAACTCACGTGGTGTACCCCAACGTTTCAGTTCAACGTTTTCAGACTCATCTTTACCTTCAGGTACTGATTCATCAAGTAAGTTTGGAATAGCGCTCGCAATAGCATCTATTTTAGCAAGCACGTCATCTTGTTCAGTTTTAGCGGCATCTAAGTCTTCACCAAGTTGGCTAACATGCGCAAGTAATGGCGCAATATCTTCGCCACGAGCTTTTGCCTGGCCGATAGATTTAGAACGCGTGTTACGCTCGCTTTGCAATTCTTGGGTTTTAATTTGAATTGCTTTTCGTTGCTCTTCTAAAGCCGATAATGTGGCTACGTCTAATTCAAAGCCACGTTTAGCAAGCTGTTGTGCGGTGTTATCTAAATCTGTTCTAAGGTGTTTTACATCAAGCATAATTATTCACATTCTTGTTTTAAAGTTATCAATATTTTTCTAACACTCGACCTAAAGTATCGAACACTTTTAATGTATTCAAAGTTAAATCCAATGTTTGCATTATTTATATTTTACAATGGCTTTGTTACTACTTTACTAATGTTGTTACGATATACATACCTAACGCTGCTGCAGCAATACACAGTGAAACGTTTAATAGAATATTGATTGCCGCTTTGAGTACATCGCCTTGTTGCAATAATAACAAGGAGTCTAATGAAAATGTAGAAAAAGTGGTAAATGCGCCTAAAAACCCAATCCCAATTAATGTTCTATGTACGGTAATGTTAAGAATTTCATGTTCTATTAGTTGATATAACAAGCCCATAGTAAATGAGCCGATGATATTAACCATCAATGTCGCAAAAGGGAACCCTTTTCCAAGCCAACTTAGTACTAATTGTGAAATGTAAAAGCGTAAGCTAGCGCCACAAGCCCCACCAAGTGCTATATAAATATACAACATGTAATTACTTATAGCGTTGCTCATGGCTGTTCCTATTAAGTTGATTTAAAAAATCGATTTTATCTTTAAGCTGTTTTTCTAAACCGCGATCGGTAGGCTCGTATAAGGTTGTATGTGAGCTATCAGCACGTGCTAAAGCTTCGGGAAAATAATTTTCTCCTGCGGCAAAAGCATTCTCTTCATTATGTGCATATCGATACTCTTTGCCGTGCCCTAGTTCTTCGGTAATATTACTAGTTGCATTTTTTAAGTGCTCGGGCACATCTAAATCACAAGTTTGTTGTGCTAATGCTTTAGCCTTATTAAAAGCCTGATAAACTGCATTACTTTTGGGAGCTAATGCTAAATACACGGTTGCTTGCGCTATAGCTCGTTCTCCTTCACTTGGTCCAACTCGGTGAAAAGTATCCCAAGCATTGATAGCTAATTGCATAGCGCGTGGATCAGCATTGCCAATATCTTCACTGGCAATAGCCAGCAAACGCCTGGCAACATAAAGTGCATCGCCACCTGCGGTTAATATTCTTGCGTACCAATAGAGCGCGGCATCAGGGCTTGAGCCACGCACCGACTTATGAAAAGCGCTAATTAAGTTATAAAACGCATCGCCGCCTTTGTCATACAAGGCAATTTTACTGCCTGCAACTTGGGCGATTAACTCAACGCTAACTTGTTTAACTGCAATCTTTTCATGATCTTCGACAGAAGATACACTATCAAGACAGTTTTCTAAAAGATTAAGTAAGCGTCTAGCATCACCATCACTTCTATTGAGTAAACTTTGTTTTGCATCATCACTTAGCTCAATTTTTATTTGTTGTTCTGTTTCACATAACAAGATAGCACGTTGTAATACTTGCGCTAAATCTTCACGGGTGAGTTTTTTTAACGTATATAAACGAGCACGAGATAATAATGCCTGATTTAATTCAAACGCAGGGTTTTCTGTCGTCGCACCAATAAAAATAATAGTGCCGTCTTCAATATGCGGTAAAAAAGCATCTTGCTGAGATTTATTAAAACGATGTACTTCATCTACAAATAATACTGTTCTTCGCTTATTATCACCCTCGCCTTGTGCACGTAATTTGGCTTTATCAATCGCGCTACGGATTTCTTTAATACCCGAGGTTACCGCAGATACACGTTCAATTTCGGCATTGGCATGTTGTGCAATAATTTCAGCAAGTGTGGTTTTACCGCTGCCTGGTGGCCCCCAAAAAATAAGGGAGTGGCAATGGCCTTGTACGATAGATTGCGTTAGGGGTGAATTACCACCTAAAATATGCTGTTGGCCAACATAGTCAGCTAACGTTAACGGGCGCATTTTAGCGGCAAGTGGCATAAAACTACTTGTCTTTGAATCTAAATCGCCCTTATCGTCACTAGTTAACGAACTTTCATTATCATCTAAAGAAAATAATGAGTCTTGCTGTCCTGATGATAAATTATCGTTTGTCTTCAAGTCTTACACCTTCAGGTAAGCTAAAAGAGAATAATGCATCAGCAGGTTTTGTTGCACTGTTAAAGTTACTGAGATTAATTTGGCTAATTTGCCCTGTAGCGTCTTGAAATGAAAACTCAGTTAACTCTGCTTGTTCAGCTGGTTTAGTTGTATGTAGAAAACTTAATGTCAATTTTTTAATCTGACCACTTTCATTTTTTGGGAACACCACAAAACGAGATATTTTATTACCGGCTTCATCTTTGGCAATATCACTCTCTAGCACGTCATACTGTGCCCATAATTGAGGCTCATCACTGGTAAGCAGTAATATTGGTGTATTATGAATAGATTTAGCAAGGCTAAATGCACTGGCTTGTTCAATAAAGGGATCATAAAACCATAGAGTATTACCATCACTTACAATGAGTGTTTCATCAGGTGTTATGGTTTTCCAATTCGCTAAGTTAGGTTTGCTAATTGCCAGGTTACCTGAGCCTTGTTGCAAAGTTTCGCCTTGGTCACTAAGTATCTGTTGCGTAAAATCCGCACTAAAATACGTTAAGGTCGCAAGTTTTGCCATTAGGTGTTGTTTGGCTTGGCTTGATTGCGCAGTTAACGCAACGGGTTCAATGATATTTTGTGCGGTATTGGCACTTGCTTGATTAACAACAAGAGCAGGTACTAATAAGCTCGTTAAAGCTACTTTTCGAAAAAGGGAATGATTATTAAAATTTAATGGCATAGTCTACTTCTAAAATGATCTTTAATTATTCTTTATAAACGTGAGCTTAAAAGTCACGTACTGGTGGTGGCGCTAATACTTCACGCGCACCATTATTACCCGGTGTAGATACGACACCTTGCATTTCCATTTGTTCAACAATTCGTGCCGAGCGGTTGTAACCAATTCTAAACTGTCTTTGTACACTTGAGATTGAAACACGACGCTTTTCAGTAACAAAATTAACAGCTTCATCATAAAGTGCATCAATCTCTTCACCTTCACTTGCTTCTGCTTGCTCGCCCGGTAATAAAATATCTTGATCGTGCTCACCTGATAAAATTTCTTCTATGTAATTAGGTTCACCACGAGATTTCCAGTCTTTAACTACAGCGTGTACTTCATGATCGTCAACAAATGCACCATGCACACGAGTTGGTACGCCCGTACCTGGCGGTAAATAAAGCATGTCACCCATACCTAATAATTGCTCTGCACCTTGTTGATCTAGAATAGTACGTGAGTTTAAGCCAGATGATACTTGGAACGCCATACGGGTTGGAATATTGGCTTTAATTAAACCGGTAATAACATCAACTGATGGACGCTGTGTTGCTAAAATTAAATGAATACCTGCTGCACGCGCTTTTTGCGCAATACGGGCAATAAGCTCTTCAACTTTTTTACCAACAATCATCATCATGTCGGCAAATTCATCAACAATAACTACAATGCTCGGTAGTTTTTCTAACATTGGCGGAGTTTGATCCATACTATCTGTAGGTTGCCAAGTAGGATCAATAAGTGGTTCACCTGCTTCAATTGCAGCAAGGATTTTTTTGTTGTAGCCTTTTAAGTTACGTACACCAACCGCCGACATTACTTTGTAGCGGCGTTCCATTTCACCAACACACCAACGCAGTGCATTAGCAGCATCTTTCATGTCGGTAACAACTTCAGCGAGTAAATGTGGAATACCTTCATACACCGAAAGCTCAAGCATTTTAGGGTCGATCATGATCATACGCACATCTTCTGGCGTCGATTTATAAAGCAAACTAACAATCATGGTGTTAACACCAACAGATTTACCAGAGCCCGTAGTACCTGCTACTAATAAATGCGGCATTTTGCCTAAATCAACCACAACAGGCTCACCAGCAATATCACTACCTAGTACCATAGCAAGTGGCGATGAAGACTCAGCAAAAGCGGGACAATCAAGTACTTCACTTAAGTACACTATTTCACGATGTTTATTCGGTAGTTCTAAACCAATAACTGATTTACCTGGTATCACTTCAACAACACGTACGCTAATTGCAGATAAAGCACGGGCTAAATCTTTAGACAGACTCGTTATTTTATTAACCTTAACGCCTGGCGCTAAATCTAATTCAAAACGCGTAATTACCGGGCCTGGATAAACTGAAACCACTTGAGCGGTAACACCAAAATCAAGTAGTTTAGCTTCAACCAAACGACTAACTTGATCTAAGTCTTCTTGATTAATTGGGTTTTTAGCTTTATCGGGCCTATCAAGTAAATCAATAGATGGCATGCCCACTTCGTTTACTTCTTCTGCAGGCACTAAATTAACCTGACCATTATCGTCATTAATACTGTGTGTTATAGGTTTTAAAGGTTTAACCGCTGTTTTTGACGGGCTTTTATCATCAGCTACATTCAGTTTTTCAACGTCAGCAAAAGCTGCGGTAATTTCACTATCATTAACATGATCTTGTATATTGCCCTGTGTTGGCTCTGACATTAAATCAGCAATATCGATGAAAGGCTCATTTTTAGTATTAACTTTACTAGCAGGCCTCGTTGAAGTTCGTTCTGCACCGCCCTCCTCTTCTTCGGCGTTGAAAAAGTCAGGAATTGGCATGGTCGCTGTTTTAGCAAAAATACCTGAAGGCAATTCATCAGGTGATAACTGATTTGATTCGTGTTGTTTTGAACGCAATGGCACAGGGTTATCTTGTGTAGCGATTGACTCTTCTGAGACTGCTTCGTTTTGTGTTTCAAATTCACTATCTATTTGTTGTCTGCTAGCTAATTGCTCTTTCGCTTTTTGGCTTTCCTCTGCCGTATTATTTTTTATAAAATCAAAAATGCCTTTATCGTTATTTGTGTCATTCGTTGTTGTGTCACTGGTACCAAAATTTTCCTTAATCATTTTAGGTATGGTTGTTAACCACAGTGCGGCGACAATCGTATATTTACCAACAGCATCAACAAATTTAAGCCAAGAAAACCCAGTTAATAATACAAAGCCTGCACAGGTAAATAATAAAAATACTAAGGTGGAGCCGACAAACGAAAAGTACGGTAATAAGGTAGCGCTAAGCGCATTACCTAAAATACCGCCAGCTGAAAAATAAAATATATCATCAAAGTTCATACTGGCTAACGAAGTTATACCAAGATAAAACATGAAAAAGCCAATAAGTTTTAAGCCTAAAGTTAAATAATCAAGTTTCATTAATTCATGAAAACGTTGAAACAATAACCAGCCAACAATAGCAATAACAAAAGGTAAGCTGTAAGCAATAAAACCAAAAAGATTTAAAAGCAAATCAGATAAATAAGCACCAACTGCGCCGCCCAAATTACGGACTTCAGTTTGATAGCCGGTTTGTGCCCAACCGGGATCTGCGGGATCAAAACTAAATAATGCCAACATCATAAACATAGCAAAAACGGTGAAAAATAATAGGCCCGCTTCAAGTAAACGTTGCACGCCAGAAAGCTGTTTGTTTGCTAATGCATCAAATGAAGCATCATTTTTTTCTATAAGTTCAGAAGACAATTGTAAGTACCATTGGAAAATAACACGTAAAAATTAGGTATAGAACAGCTAAAGTATCAAATTAGCGCTTGGTTGGCAGCAACAAATTACTATAAATGCATGTTTTTTTATACAGCAAGTTAAAACAGGTGATTTAGACTAGTTATATAAATAGCTTAAATACTTACATTTTAATTTAAGTTATAACGAAGAAGTTATTTACCCCCTTGTTTTATTTCCTTATCATCCCAATTAATAAATTATTATAAGTAGTTAAGTGTTAACTACTTAACCAATCATCAGCTAATAAATTAGCTACTCAAATTTTATTGGAGATCTCATGAGCGACGTAAGACATTGTCCCCTTTTAATATTAGGCTCAGGCCCTGCTGGTTATACTGCTGCGGTATATGCAGCCCGTGCTAACTTAAAGCCTGTAATGATCACAGGTATGCAACAAGGTGGTCAATTAACAACGACCACTGAAGTTGAAAACTGGCCTGGTGATGCTGATGACTTAACAGGCCCTGCATTAATGGAGCGTATGCAAAAGCATGCTGAGAAATTTGATACAGAGATTATTTTTGATCATATCGAATCTGTAGACTTCTCTTCTAAGCCTTATAAATTAAAAGGTAGCAGTGAATATACTTGTGATGCGTTAATTATTTGTACTGGTGCTTCAGCACAATATTTAGGTTTACCGTCTGAAGAAGCCTTTATGGGGCGTGGTGTTTCTGCCTGTGCTACGTGTGACGGTTTCTTCTACAAAAACCAAAAAGTTGCGGTTGTTGGTGGTGGTAATACTGCAGTTGAAGAAGCGCTTTACTTATCTAACATTGCTAGTGAAGTACATTTAATTCACCGTCGTGATACTTTCCGTAGTGAAAAAATATTAACCGATCGTTTATATGAGAAAGTTAAAAACGGTAATATTGTGTTACACACAGACCGTACTTTAGACGAAGTACTTGGTGATAACATGGGTGTTACCGGCTTACGTTTAAAAGAAACTGATTCAGACGTAACAGAAGAGCTTGAAGTTGCTGGTGTATTTATTGCCATTGGTCATAAACCAAACACTGATATTTTTAAAGACCAACTTGCTATGAAAGATGGTTATTTAACTATTCAAAGTGGTACTCAAGGTAATGCGACACAAACAAGTGTTGAAGGTATTTATGCTGCGGGTGATGTTGCCGATCATATTTATCGTCAAGCAATTACTTCAGCAGGCGCTGGTTGTATGGCTGCTCTTGATGCTGAACGTTACTTAGACGCATTATAGATATTACTTTTACCACTTTACTTAATTGTTTAGTTGCTAATTAGAAATTGAGTAATTAAATAGTTAAAAAAGCAATATAGTGGTATTAACTAACCAAATTAAGGACGGAAATGAGTCAAATTTTGTATCAACTTGATGATAATAGTTTGACCTTCCCTCCTTTTGAATATGCCCTTACTGAGCCTAATGGCTTATTAGCACTTGGTGGTGATTTATCTCCTGAGCGTCTATTAGCCGCCTACGGTCAGGGGATTTTCCCTTGGTATAGTGATGGCGATCCACTTATGTGGTGGTCACCCGATCCCAGGGCCATCATTAATATCGAACAATTACGTATTAATCGTACGTTACGCAAAGCAATTAAAAAATCTCCGTTTAAAATAACACTCAATCAAAGCTTTGAACAAGTTATACAATATTGTGCTGACGCGCCCTTTCGTAATGATGAAACCTGGATTGTTGATGAAATGCAAACCGCTTATTTAACATTACATCAATTAGGTTACGCACATTCTATTGAAGTTTGGCAAACCATCGATACCATAACAAATGAACAAACATCCTCGACTAAACAGTTAGTCGGCGGCCTATATGGCGTTGCAATCAATGGTTTTTTCTCCGGTGAATCGATGTTTTACCAACAACCTAATGCGTCAAAGTTTGCGTTGGCTGCACTAGGAAAGTTACTTGCTTCTATTGATATAAGTTTTATCGATTGCCAGTTATTGAACCCTTTTTTAGAAGATATGGGCGCTATTGAAATAACTCGCGATGCCTTTTTACAAAAGCAGCGATTTGCAAAAGAGCAAAATGTCCCTGATAATTTTTGGCGAGCGCGTACCTTAACCCTTTAACTGATATTATCGAGACAAGAGTAAATTATTTTTCACTTACTCAACTATAGCTGCACTTTATATTAACAGGTAGTATTTAATGAACGACACTTCATATACCTTAGGTTTAACCAAAGAGTTCCCTTGTAATTATCTAGCCGATAAAAAAGAGCGTTTGTTAATTGCTGTAGATGAACGCTTACACAATAGTGAGAGTTATGCTTGGTTAATGACCCAAGGCTTTCGTCGCAGTGGCTCTCAAAGTTATCGCCCACAATGTAATACTTGTAATGCTTGCCAATCAATTCGTGTAATAACGGATGAATTTACCCCGTCAAAAAGTCAAAAGCGTGCGCAAAAACGTAATAGCCACTTTATAATCAAGCAATCAGCCTCACTAAAAGACAGTTACTACCCCTTATTTGAAAACTACATTAATACCTTACATAGTGACGGCAGTATGTACCCTGCTTCATTTCAACAGTTTGAAAGTTTTTTAAGTTGTGACTTAACAGAACAAATGTTTATTGAAACATGGTTACCTGCCTCTCAAGATAATGATCTTGATGAGGATTTATTAATCTGTGTTGCGGTAACCGATGTATTAAGTAATGGCTTATCTGCGGTATATACTTTTTACCATCCTGACTACAAAGCTAATGGTTTAGGTGTATTTTCAATTTTAACACAATTGAAAAAATGCCAAGAAATGGCGCTACCTTATTTGTATTTAGGTTATCAAATTGATGACTGTCAAAAGATGAATTATAAAAACAGATATTTCCCATTTGAGCGGTTTATAAATGGAAAATGGCAGCTAAATACTAAGATTTCGAGTTAATTCAACGCTAAATTGCTAAATAAATAGCCTCAAGCCTTTACTTTAGGCAAGCAATTAGGCATCATTCGCGCAGCTTTTTTATCTGCCACATAATATTACTCAATAACGAGATATTTATTGGCTAATTTGCACAACATTAGAGGTTTAGCGCCCCATGGCGAAAGAAGAAAATATTGAAATGCAAGGTACGGTTTTAGATACCTTACCTAACACTATGTTCCGCGTAGAACTTGAGAATGGTCACGTTGTGACTGCACATATTTCGGGTAAAATGCGTAAAAACTACATTCGTATTTTAACTGGCGATAAAGTAACGGTTGAATTAACACCGTACGACTTATCAAAAGGTCGCATTATCTTCCGCGCTAGATAAGCCAGTAAAAATTTAGGCGACTTTTCTTTATTCATTTATTGATAAACGATTGATAAATTAAACAAGCCAAACCAATTAAAAAAACCAGCATCTCTTTTAAAGAATGCTGGTTTTTTATTGTTTTATATTAGCTTTAATAAGTCACTAATACTTTGATAACAAACTCTTTTCAAATTGTTTAGTGTTTAAATCTAAGCCATGCTCGGCGATACTATCGTTAACACTTTGTAATTCATTAACCGTCATATCTAAGGTAATCGTATTATCATCTAGTTGATAAACTTGTAACTGACTTTGATAATAAAACGATAAAATAAGTAAAGCTGATTCTTCGCCTTTACTTGCAGCTAATTTAATTGCGCTAATTTTACGGTAAATTAAATTTTGTAACTGTTTTATCTGCCAAACATAATAAACTTCTTTAAAAAACGCACTGCTTTTTAACGCATGCAAAATAGCTGCATTCGCAAGTAACGCTAAAATTACCCCTAATAAGTTATATTTAAAATTAGTTTCTGGCTCAAATGAAGTGCCAGCAACCTCACTTGCTGTTTTTGCTAACGCATTAAGCTCATCAACGTTAGAAAAAACACTGTTCAGCAAGGTACCAAAACCAAGCGACAAAATCAGTAATGAGCTAATAAAGCCAATAATAACAATGTTCAAATGTTTTCTGTAACGTGCTTTGTCTATCTCTATTAATTGCATGTGTTTACTAAAATCCTTAGTCTACTTTCTTTATTTATATTAAAAAATCATGTTAAAAACTTACGTTAATAATATGATAATTTAAATTATTGTTAATGGTTTGACTTATTACCTACCAACAATAATCTACCAACAATTCCTATTAGTTATCTAATATTTAAAACTGTATGCTATTACTCAAGTGATAAACCTGAATGACGTTTTACTTGTCCTATAACCCCTTGCCTCCACACCGCTTGAGTAGTTGCTATTGTTAATTGTTTTTTGGCGCGAGTAATTCCAGTGTAAAGTAATTCACGTGATAACAATTGGCTAGCATTTATTGCAGAGCTACTTACGCCGCTATTTTGAGATTCACTTTCTGTTTGTGAAAGTACCATAGCAACATGTGAAAATTCACTGCCCTGAGTCTTGTGTATAGTCATGGCATAAACACTTTCGTACTGGGGTAAACGCGACGGTAATATTTTCCTAATACCATCAGTCGCCGATGCATCTTCAAAACAAGCCATTAAGTGTTTAATACCATTAGTATCTTCAATATGCCAAATTAAGCCGATATCACCATTATACAGACCTAAGCGATAGTCATTTTGATTTATCATAATAGGCAAACCGTGATAAAGCATACTTTGCCCATTTTGCCCTTGCGAGCTTTGCAAATGAAATGGCGTACTTTGACCTAAATAAGCCTTAATAGTTTCATTAAGTTGCTCTACCCCATAATCACCTTGTCGTGTTGCGCACAAAACTCTAAATTTTGACAATAAAGTAAAAGCTGCTTTGACATCATGGTAACTGGCTATAGGTTGAAAGTACTCTTTTACTAAAGGTGCTAACCAGTGCTCAAGCGCTCCTTCTGCAAGCACTAATTGCTTTTCGGGAACTAGAGTTTCAGCTTGAGATGGCTCGGTAGTATCTGCTTGCATATTATTAAGTAACTGCCAACTATTTTTAGCATCTCCTTTAATCACCGCAGAAGCGATCAAACCAATACCGCCTTTACCATCAAAACGACGAGATTTAATTAAAAAGGTTAAATAATCAGTTTGATTCAACAGAGTATACTTTGTTTTAATTGAGCTTAAAGCTTGTTGCTGCATGGTATTTAACTGACAAACATCAGCTAAATAATGTTGATTTTCTTCGCTGTAACCGCTATGTGGACGTGGTGCTATATCTGCTAATACGCTACCTGCCGCCACCGACGGAAGTTGATCGGCATCACCGAGTAATATTACCTTGGTTGACTCCTTTAAAGCACGAAATACTCGAGTCATTAAGGGTAAGTCCACCATAGACACTTCATCAATTAAAACAATATCGTACGATAATTGATTATGTTCATCGTGCCTAAAGTTAGGCGAATTAGGAATAACCCCTAATAGACGATGAATGGTTTGTGCTTGGCTAGGAATATCAGAAAGTATTCTCTCATCTATAAAGTCTTTAAAGCCATTAATAGCATCAAGGATAGATTCGGATAAGCGCTGTGCTGCTTTACCAGTGGGGGCAACAAGCGCGATATTTAATGCTGATGTTGTTTGTTTACCTTGCTCAGGTTGCTTAATTTGTTCTGCTTTATTTTCTTGTTCAAGTTTTACTAATGCCGCTAATAATTTAGTTACTGTGTAAGTTTTACCAGTTCCTGGTCCGCCGGCAATAACACTAAAGTTTTTATTAATGGCATTCGCGACCGCAATTTTTTGCCAGTCAACCTCATTGTCGTTATTTTGTGAGTCATCAGGAAACAGTTCGTTAATACATGCACGAATATCATCATCACTATATCGGCACGGCGCTATTAAACGCGTTTTAATACTTTGCGCTAACGTTTGTTCAAATTGAAAATAACGACGCATATATAACTTGTCATTATCAAAAATAATGAGCTGCTGATCTGCTACTTGCAGAGGTAATTCGTTTAACCACTTTTGAAAACAAGCCAATGAGGCAAAAACAAAACCAACATGACTCAGCTCGTAATTTACTGATTCATCTTCATTCACCACAGCGTTACTCTGATCATTTAATGCTGTAGCGCTAGCTTTAGGCACAGAAGTATAGCTTTTACCCCAGTGTTGACCTGCAACATCAGACAAAGGTAAGCAACTATGACCAGCACGTAAACTCGCGCTTAACGCTAAAAATAAATGATATAAATTAGCGTATTTATCTGCTGTAACTTGCTCACTTATTTCGCTAGATTCAATTTGTTCGATAGGTTCAATTTGTTGAGTATTTTCTGTAAAAGCACTTGCTAAAGAAGTTAGCACTTCTTTAGCAAAAAAATAATCGATAGCTTCAATACCAGCAATAGTCGAGTTAGCTTCATTAAAATGGCTGTAAATTGATTTGCGCATACTAAGCCTCCTCTGCTTTTATTTCAGGGCTTACTGAATACTTAGCCGAAAATATATCATCTAGCTGATTAATTTCTTTCTCGCTAATGTCTCGATAATAAACACCACAGCCTTGGTGTTGTGATGTATTTTTCATGCCGCGTAAATATAAATAATACACGCCGCCAAAATTTTTATTTACATCATAACCTTGTAAATTTTGTTGTAAATATCGATGCAAGGCTAACGCATAAATAAGGTATTGTAAGTCATAATAATTCTTTTCGACGTTATCGAGTAAAGCACCAAACTGATAATCGCTAAAGTTATCGCCTAAATGATTCGATTTATAGTCACAAAGATAATATTTACCTTGGTATTCAAAAATCAAATCAATAAAACCATGCATCATACCTGATAGCTTTTTATAACTTGGCAAGCTTACCGGATATTTCTGTTGGCTATTAACACTACCTCTTAAATTATTATTTCGATGATCGGTTAGCAATTTAGCTAAAGCACTTGTCCCTTGCCCTCCTTCCATCGGAAAATAAAATTCACTTTCGCGTAATGTTTTATTTAGCGGTAATTTAGCAAGTATTGCAGGAGTGTCATTTAACTCGTTATTATCTTTATCTACATGACTAATAGTTAATGGTGTATTGATCACTTGTGTTAGCCAATGCGCTAAATCATCAGCGGTAAAAACCTTAGCTTTACTATCGCTACTACTGCTAATTAACGCGCCATATTTTACTAAGGGTTGTTCAAAAGCAACTTGCCAATCGGGTTGACAAAAATCGGTATGTTCTAAAATATCATGCAATAAGTTACCGGTATGTGCGCCTTTAGCAAGTTTAAAACAAATATTGTCGGCACTAGCATCATCTATTGGATTGGATTCTGTTGAGGTTAGCTTAACAGAATCACTATCCCTATCAGGATTTGAAACTCCGGCATGTCGAATATTTCGACTCAATGCGGTAAATGAGCTTAACCACCAATCACGTTCAATATTGCCGTTAAATTGGCTAACTGTTGGTACTGTTATAGCGGCATCCGCTAATTCAATACCTGAGTGGGCTAATATTTCATCTGCCAAATTATCTTTATCAAGTGATACTTCACGAATGCCGATAGCATGCTCTGCACTGGCTTTGAGTGTTTGTAGTGCTATGGTCAAATTGTCTTCTTCTTGTAGCTGTAAAGTTTGACCTAGTGGTGATAAATGATAGTTCTCAAAGCCACAGCACAATATATAACAGCGTTGTTCAGCTCGAGTTACCGCTACATACAATAAACGAATACTTTCGGCATAGGCTTCATCACGCATGGCTTCTTTAGCCTGCGTTGAGCCATCTAAACTCAAGCATAAGTTTCCGTTTTTATCATGATACTCAAGATAGTTAACCGATTTACCGCCAAATTTTAAGGGATCTTTTTGCCGACAAGCAAACGGAATAAATACATACGGGTATTCAAGTCCTTTAGAGCCATGTTGAGTGATTAAGCGAATAAGGTCGCCATCACTTTCTAAACGTAATTCCGCTTCTACCTCGTTTGTTTCAAGATGACATTGTTGCTCAAACCAATGCAGTAATTCTTGCCCCTGACTTAAACGGACACTTGCCGCTTGTAATATTTCAAACAGGTGTAAAATATTGGTTAAACTACGATCTTTACTACCTTGTCGACTAGTTTGTAGATTACTTTCTGGCACTTTAACTAAATTGTGTAGTAAGTTAATAGCCATAGTAATAAAACCTTGTCGTTGCCATTGCTTGCGATAATCAACAAAAGTAAATTTTACACTTTGGTAGGCTATTTCATCTTGTTGTAATTGATACAATTTGTTGGCATCGTAACCTAATAAGCCGCAAGACAAGGCAGCAACAAAAACTCGTTCGTTTTCAGGCAATAAAATACCCTTCAATAAACACAATAATTGTTTTGCCTGAACAGAGTGAAATAAGTTTGCGCGATCAGACAAAAACACACTATCAAGCCCAGCTTGTTGTAGGGCATCTTTTATATCTCGCGCTTCTGCGCCATCTCTCACTAAAATAGCAATGTCTTTCGGTTTAGCTAACGCTTGTCCTGTTTGTTGATTAACACTGAGTAAGCTCGTTATTTCGTTAGCACACCACTGTGCAAGTACTGGGCGGCTGTTTTGTTTTACTTTGCCCGTTTGGCTTTCGTCTTCATTACTAAAATGGATAAACTGTAATGCTTTGTTGTTGTCATCACTAACATCAACCGTGTTAGAGCTCTCATCAACCAATTCTGTATTTGCAGATTCTTCACCTGCTAAACCTTTACCTGAAAGAACCGGTGAGTATGGAATACCAAAGCCAAATACACTCTCAGAGTTCTTCCTGTTCGTTGCTGAAACTGAAATAGTTTCATCAGCCCCTTTATAGGAAAACAGTTGGTTATAACCAGCAATCATTTCAGGTGTTGACCGCCAATTAGTGTCCATCAGCCAATGATAGTCACAACCGCTACGAGCATTAAGATAAGCAAAGATATCACCACCGCGAAAGCCATAAATAGCTTGTTTAGGATCGCCAATTAAAAACAAGCCTGCATTGGCTTGTTCGGCACTTTTGCCATAATAAATATTTTGTAAAATACCAAATTGTTTTGGATCGGTATCTTGAAACTCATCAATTAACGCCACGGGATATTGTAGTAATAATTGTTTCGCTAACAGAGTTGCGTTGTCACTAGTAAAAGCAATATCTTTAGCAAAACTCACATCTTCAATTAAGCCGCTATTATCCTTACTTGCGTTAAGGCAATCAGCTAAAGTGTTAATTAAATCATCAAAATCTAAAATATTAAGCGCTTGTTTTTGTTCTATCACTTTTTGACGAATAGCATAAATACCCGATTTAACGATGGCGTAAGCTTTAGCTTTGTTGATTTTATCGGCTATAGTCTTAACTTGCTCTTTCACTGCAATAACAGGTGATAATGCTTCAACTAATTCAACTTTAAATTTAGAGCGCCCATAGCGCCTACCATCAATAAAACTGTCAGGCATTTTTTCATTATTTTTTCCTACTTCAAGCAATGAAACTTCTTCATTAACAATACGATCAAGCCAAGCCGTTAACTGCGCTAATTCGCTACGCCTTAACTCTTGATCTGCGCCTTTTTTAACTAATATCAAGGCGTTTTCTATAAGCGTACTGTTGTTTGTTAAAGCAAGTGATGCTTGACGTACTAGATGGATAAATTCAGCTTCAACATTTGCTGCATCAATCACCGACAATTCACTCGTGTGACTAATCGCTTTACCAAAGCTTGATAAAAAACTATTCGGTGTTGACCAAAATTGAGCAATTAACATAAAGCTATTTTGATCTGCTTTGGCTAAGCTGCGATACCAATCTTGGCAAACTTGTAAAGTAATTTCAGAAGAGTTAGCGGCCATATTGGCATTAAACGGCAAACCACTAGTGAAAGCATATTGATTTAATACTCGCTGACAAAAACCATGAATGGTGAAAATAGCAGCTTCATCTAAAAATAATAGTGCCCGCTTGAGTAAAAACTCTCGTTGAGTTTTTTCTACTCGTTCATTGATTGTTGCAAAATAAGGATCTTCGGCACACAAGCTATCCCAGTTGTTTAATGCTAAGCGAATAAAAGCATCAATGCGGCCACGAAGTTCTTGGGTTGCATCTTTGGTGAAAGTCATTAGTAGTATTTGTTCGACCGTTAACTCTCGTTCAAGTAATAAACGCAGATAAATACGCGTGATATTATAGGTTTTACCTGTACCAGCACTGGCTTCAATAAGGTGTTTACCTTGTAATGGAATAGTTGTCGCATCAAGGTTTTTTAAGGTTATTTCGTTGTCAGGTGTTGTAAATGCTTCAGTCATTATTTAGCTCCCTGCTTGGCTTTAGCGCCTTTTTTAGCTTCGACCTTTGTCACTAACGCGTATAAATCTTGATAGATTAACTCGATATCGGCTTGATAATCGCAATACTGTGGGCATTGTGGCCAAAAATAATTAAGATAATCATCTTCTCCTAAACCGCGAGTATTCATATTACCTAACCAAAACTCTTCAAAACGTGCTTGATTCATTTCTATTAGTTGACCGCGAGACTTAGTAAACACTTTTTCTGCCAGTTCACCATTTAACAATAAGGCTTGTTGTTGCCCTTTAAAGAAAAACTTGATGAGATTTTGGAGTTTTGCTTTCGCATCAGGAATCGTTGTTACAGTAAATTGCTCTACTTTTTGCGATTGAGTATTAAAATAAAAGCCGATACTGTGCGTGACTTGCTTTAACTTCTCTGTACTTTCACAATCTTGTTGTGGAAGCATTTGATCTTGCCACACTTGTAGTACTAGTTGCTGTAAATAGAGAGTAAATTTGTCTTTCGCTTTTGCACTTGAGCTACGGTAATGCACAAGTAAGTTATTTTTTACTGATAACTGCGTAGTTAAAATCACTTCAACGCCATCAACATTCAGCGAGAGTTGGCATGCGATGATTTCAGGATTATCACAATACTGCTGAGTAATTTCTTCACTGAAATGTTGTGCATCCTCTAGATATTCATTAAATAATTTAGCCGTGGTTGGTAAGTCAGGGAATTTTCCTGATAACTGTGCCCTTGTCTTCGCTTGGTTTAAGTATTGTTTAACTTGCTCTTCAGTAAATTCACTATTAGATACAGCACTCAAACTCGTATTAAGAAAATCTTGTCTTAATAAGTAACTTTCTAAACGATTCACCTCAAAAGGCTCAACATCTTCAAGCAGTATATTATTATTTTCAAAATATAAGTTCAGTTGCTGTTGCGCAAATACTTTGGCAGGATGCTGATAAAAGCGAATTAATTGCTGACACGACAGGTTGATGCTTTGAGTATTTAATTCATCTGTTGATTGCGAAACAATCAAACTTTCCTTAATACCGTCTATATCGGCGATTTTTTCATTAGCACTTTCTTCATTGGTACGTTGCCCTAAGGCTAGCCAATTCGCATCAAAACTTGCCCATTTACCGTGATAGTTATGCTCACTAAAAGCTTGCATGGGTAATTGATATGTACTGTCTTGTGTAAAGTCCCAACCATAACCTTGTGTTAAATATTCCATTAATTCTTTAACCACTAATGACGGCTGTTTTTCACTGTTGTTTTTAATGTTGCGTCCTTGGTAGCTCAAATAGAGTGAGTTTCTTGCCGAAATTATCGCTTCAAGAAATAAGTATCTATCATCGCCCCGGCGTGATCTATCGCCTAACTTGGCCTTAGACAATTGCATTAAGTCAAAGCCTAACGGTTGGCGCTGTCGTGGAAACTCACCATCATTTAAACCAAGAACTGCAATAACCTTAAAAGGAATACTTCGCATAGGCAGCATAGAGCAAAAAGTAACTTGCCCTACCATAAACTGTTTACTGGCATCGCCTTGACTAAAGTGTTGTGTTAAATAATCAAGCACAATTAATAGCGAAATATCATCTTCAAAAAGAGCACTATGACAATGCTCAACTAAGCCTGAAATAGCTTGTTCTATGACCATTAAACTATTTTCATAACTAACGTTGTCGGTATCAACGCGGCTAAATAAACTGTTTAGTTGATCGAGTAAGAAAACTTGCCATTGCGCGGCGGTACGGGACTTCTGTAAGTTATTACTAAAATATTGTAACTGTTCAATAAAGAGCATTAATTGGCCGAGTAAAATAGCATCGCTGCCTTCAACATGGCTTAATAAAAGTTGATCCTGATAGATATGTTCACTATCGGCAAAAGCGAAGCCTCGTAATAAACGCGATAAACCTTGTTGCCAAGTAAATGAAGCGGTAGCTTTATCACCTAACAATGATTGTTTATGAGTTAAGTCTAGCCCCCAATGTACGGTCGCTTGTTCTAACCAAGCTGAAATTTTAACAAGGTCTTCGCCGTTAATGTTAAATTGACTGGCCATTGCCGGTAAGCGTAAAAAAGCTAACAATTGCGATACGCCAAATCGACTATCAGGCAGCATTAACAATTCTGTAAAAGCAGCAACAAGCGGGTCGCTATCTTTCGCACTACGATCAGCTATTGAACAAGGTAATGGCGGCACTTCACCTGTAATGTCTTGCCAACCACGTGCAAATACTGCATTTACGTAAGGGGCGTACTCTTCAATTTGCGGACACATCACCAAAATATCTTTTGGTGTTAAATTTTTATCCTGATTAAATTGATGTAATAAATAATCATGTAATGCTTGTACTTCACGCAACGCACTATGGCAGCTAGTAAAAACAATGGAGTCATCTTGCAGGTGTTTTTTACTTGCAGCGTTATCAACTAAGTCATCAGCCCTGCTAATGCTTGCATCGGTAAGTGACAAAATATCGTTTTGTATTTGATGTAAAATGCTCTCAGGTGTTTCACCTTCTGTTTGTGAATTTTTCGCTTGTTCAAATAACTCTATGTCTATGGTGCTGTATTCTTGCAACATAGACATAAACTCACGCCCTTGTTGACCTAAGTTGGCTAATAACGAATTACCGACAAAACTTTGTACATCGTCTACACCATCGGCCCACTGAGAGAGCTTACCTTTAGCATTTAATAAGGCCTGACTTAAAGCGCTTTTTTGGGTAACAATATCGCCCCAATAAGAAAAACATGGATTTAGATGGAAAAAATGGACTTCAACGTGCTCACTCAGTGCATTAATAAAATCTAACCACATAGGAGCCATGGTGTTTAAACCAAAAAAGCTAATTCTTGAAGGAATAAGCTCTTTTTTAGACTCAATATTCGCAATTGCATCTTGCATTAATTCAACGGGGTTATAAGGTAATTCAGTGATTAATAATTGCCATAGTTTACCTTGCCATTTATGTTCACTGGTCGCGATGTTTTCTAAGCCATCAAGATCGAATTTTCCCTGTTGCCAACTGTCAAGCCATTGTGGTCTAAAAATCAAATACTGCTCGTATAAATCGGCTAATTGTGTGGCTAATTGATAACGTTTTAATTGTGCGTGTTTACCTTTAATATTTATTGTTTCAGTCTCAATTTCGTTTGGTTTATCACCACGCCAATAGTGTGTAGCCTGACTAAAATCATCATCTGTAACTACTGATTTTTTCCCTAAAATCGCATAAATACGCCAGCAAAGCACCTCTCTTGAATAAGGAGACTGATCTGGCACCTTATCATCGCTAGCTAGCGAACGTATTAGCTTCCACAAAAATTGAGCAGGTAACGCGTAACGCATATTCATACTAATTCCACGTTCTTTCGCAATCGCTAAGTTTAACCAATGTTGCATACCAGCATTTTGTACAACAATAACTTCTTGATTGAATACGCCGAGTGGAGAAAGCGCTGAAATCTTGTTAAGAAGCAATAACAAATTTTCCATTTTGTTCGCGGGATAAAGGTAAATCAAGATGGCGGCCCATTAAGTAAGGTAAGTTAAATTGCGGTTGTTTTTATCGTACAAAATCAATCATAAAAACAAACACAAATTTAACCACATGGCACTACCGAACACTAGTAAAATGTCAGCTAATTTTAATTGCGTATAATAACCAAACAATTCATTTAAAACAGTCTGAATTCAGATAAATAAGTGCTCATTAGATTGACAATAGATAACGTTTTTTACAGCATGATGATAGCCATAAGGTGACAAGATAAGTGGTAGGTTTTTAAATAAAAAAGAACGATATTTTTTACGTAATATTTATACGTCAAAAATATCGTTAGTTCTAAAGGTAGTGAGCTATTTAATAAATATTAAGTGTTTTTGATAGAATTTACCGACTAAAGGTACTTTATATTCTTGCCCTTGGGTAGCTGAATATAACCCCATTACCCAAGCGATAATAATACCTAAGTTAAGTGCCCAGCCTACTAAAGGGATTAAGGTAAGAAAAGCGCCGGTAATAATTAAACCGATAGATTGGCGTAAATGAAAACTTACTAATGTTGAATTGTGCTTACCGTTAATCACCATGGCTGCTATCCAACCAATTAAAGTTAAGTAACTAAGCGTTGACACTAATATAACCGTTTTATTAATTTGTCCATGGTCAAGGTGATCAAAAACATTCTCATAATCTTTTGGTATATGTGGCATAGCGGTACTCCTGAGCTAATATCATGACTAAAATATAGTTATATTTATAGCTAAAAGTTTAATGTTTAAACTTCACTATTGGGCAAAATTGAACAGATCTCTGTAATGAATTTAGCCATCAAAAGAAAAGTAAAACTTGAAAGTACTATATATAAACTTAGCCAAAATTTATGTTTTCAACAAGCTATTAATTTATATAAAAGCAGAGAATAAAGGTTAAATGTTTCAATTTTATGATAAATATTAAACAATATTTTTTATTATATTTATAACTAAAACCATCGCTAAAGTTAGCATGTTATAAAGTACATGCTTGCCAAAGATAAAAATTCAGACGTATTAACACAACTAACTATTTGATAATATGTGTTTTATTTAGCGCGTTATGTGAATTTCACTCACGTGATTAACTTTTATTATTTGAGTTTAAGGTCTGTTTAAAGTCTTTATATTGTTGCTTCATCAAACTTATTTGTTTGCCTTTTTGCTCAACACTCAAGTCTTTATAACAAAGCATATTATAACTAACCGTAAGGCGGGTGAAGCTAATAGCAAGCTCTGGATATTGCTCTCTAATATGTTTGGCAAAATCATTCACTGTCATCGAAATTGGTTTATCTATACCCTGCTTTGCTAATCTATTTAATGCTTGGTTATACAATATTTGCCACAAAGCGACATTTTGCGACTTTGTTTTTGTCCTATTAATAAAATGCAGTAATAACAACAGTATTAGCATACTAACAACTAACGAAACGGCAATAATCAGCGCCAACTTCCACGAGGCCATGTTACCAAACCAACTTTTTAATAAGTCATATTGTCGTTCTGCTGTAAATCCAATAACCCAGCGTGTCCATTGGTAATCAAGAGCATCAAACTGTAAGCGTAAAGTGTTCAACCATTCTATGTTCTTAACTTGATACAAACTAAGCAAATCATTGTTCAACGATGATTGCTGTTGCAATAACTCATTTGACCAACCAGAGTTTACTCGTTCTGGATCAACCGCTCCTGTTGGATCAATTCTTATCCAACCTTTATCTTCTACCCATATTTCAGACCAAGCGTGGGCGTCATATTGATAAATGCTTAAATGACCTGTTTTAACTCCTGATTCTTGATCAGTGCTGCCATTATATTCCCCTCCTAAATAACCGGTAACCATACGTGCTGGAATACCAGCAGCACGCATAATAAAGGTAAAACTACTGGCATAATGGACACAAAAACCGGATTTTGTATCGAAAAAGAACTGATCTAGGCTATTATCACTTAAAAGTGGTGGCTGTAATGTATATGCATAACCTTGTTGGTTAATAATATTAAGTACCGCTTGTGCGCGTGCTTTCGGCTTTTGATAATCATTTTTTAAGGTTATCGCTAATTGCTCTAATTTAGGGTTACTTCCTTTTGGATAAGCTAAATTACGCTGTTTACTCTCAGCTGATAGCTCCAAAGATAAAGGTAACCACAAATAACTATTAAGTTGATAAGACTTTGCTTGGGTAATGACCTTTTTACTCATAAAGGTGTAATCATCTTTCGCTTTAATATTAAGAGTCTCTGTTGACTGCTGATTTTCATTAACTAAAACCGCTGGCGCTAAAGCAAACAAATATTTTTGAAAACTTGGCGCTACGGTTATTTCATAGTTAAGTGGCGATAATGAAGATGTATCTTGGTTATATATTATTTCTTCATTTAAATCTAAACTAGTAGCCGTTTTGTCTTTTGATTTATTACGAGTCCATTGTTTGCCGTCATAATCTTCTAACACCATAGCTCGCCAATAAAGTGTTGAATATGCGGGTAACTCTTGTTGATCAAAATCAGCACGAAATGCCAGCTTTGTTGAGCGAGTTAAATTAGCAATATCACCCGGTTTAACCGAGTCTGACAAGCCTGTTTCCGCCGATTTGTTGGTAGGCATTTGCCAAAAAGGCGATAGCCTTGGAAAAACTAAAAAAAGTACTACAGCTAAAACAGTACTCTGCCCAAGTAAAATAACAATCACTTTAATATCGCTAACAAAGCGTTTTTCAATTGAAAAATACTGCAGTAGTACCGCTAAATTAATAATTAATAAAACGATTGTTAATAGCGAAAAGGCTAAATCTTGTTTAAAGATAAGCGACGAGGCTAAAACGAAGATACCTAATAAGATTAACTGATAAAAATCGCCACGTGCTTTTATTTCAAAGGCTTTTAGTGCATACGAAAAGCAAAGCAAGTGCAACATACTGATCAGTAAACCAACTTGTCTTGCTGTTAAGGCAATGGCAATACAGCCAAGTAATGCGAATAAGCCCAAAGCGATAGTTGCAAGTTTACTTTTAGAAAACAGGCCACTAGCCAACGCCTTATTTTTATCTAAGTTTTGTTTTTTGTTGAGTAAAATCGCCTGCCATAGTAAAGATAAGGTAATAACTGATAGCATCCAAGTACTTAATTCAACGGCTATCATGCCAATATTTAAACATTGGCAAAGCCAAAGCAACCAAGCATGCTTGTTGTTTAAACAAAACTTATTTTTTAACAAAGTATCAGTGCTATCCGCGGCTTTAGCATTTTTTTTACTTGTAGTTTTAGTTTTCGCATTAAACCGCGATTGTACTTTCTTATTAGCCATCATGAATATAAAGCCAATGCCGTTAAACAAGCTATTTGATGTTCAATCCCTGTATTTGGCGATATCATCATTTTATTTAATTGCTCTGTGTTCTCTTGCAAGTTATTGCTGGTCGCTTGACTCGACAGCGCTAAGCCGAAGGTTTGATTAGTGGCAGTAAATTCGCCAATAAGAAAACTCAAATAACGGAGTTTTGTTTCCAGATTATTACTCGGCATGTCAGCCAAAGTTAACCACTGCAAACTCCCCTGGCTACCTTGATAATGCTTTGAGTAATGGCCTTGCCCTTTCGCAAGTAACTTCCATGCTGTTCTTGACTTTGATTCACCTCTAACAAATTTTTTTAATTCAGAAAAGTCATCTGTACCGGGTAAATTAGTTGTTTGAAAACTGTCTACATTAGCTTGCTCGGCTTGTGCTGGAAGTTGATATTGCCCAGTTACTAAACTTTTAGCCTTAGGGTACACAATGGCACAATGACCAAAATCTAATACACTTTTACTTTTAAACAATCCTAATGAATATTCACTAAATACCGTTACTCTGCCAAGTTTATATTTACCGCGTTTAGGCGGTTTATACGTAAGGTTGATGGTTTGTGTGCCTTGGCAACACGGTACACATTTCTCAATAGGACTATTAAGGCTTTTATTAGTGAAGTGAACATTAATATCAAAATGGGTCTTATCAGCCGTAACATTAATGGGGAAATATAATGTATCCTCCGCAAAACCTTGCTGCACAGGGTTACTTTGAAAACGTAATTTTGAAAAATTATAAAAACTATGTAGCATTATGCTGATGAATAAACTTGCCAATAAATAACTAAACAACAAAATAATATTATTTTGATAATTAGTTCCCAATAAAAACACTAAGACCACAAAAGCTAAATACGATAAACCAAAACGGCTTGGGTAAATCATAATGTTACGGCTATTAAGTTGATGCGACTTTTGGCTAGGGATACGTTTAGCTAACCAATATTCAAATTTTTTATGTAAAAAATTGCTCACGGGCTTAGGGATAAGATCTGTTAAATTAAATCTAAACATTTTAGGCATAGTCATTTTAAACATAGACGTTTTAAACATAGACGTTTTAAGCATAGTTTTTTAAACATAATTGTTTTCAATATAGTTAGGCTTAAACATGACCGAGAGGATTTAACACATCAACACTACTTAGTATTTTGTTAGCAACACTTGATGCATTACTACTACCAAACTGTTGACTTGGCTGCATTTCTAAACGGTGCTGACAAACAACATAAAATACGCTTTGTACATCGTCAGGCAAAACATAATCACGATTATCAATAAATGCCATGGCCTTTGCCGCTTGTAATATTGCTTTAGATGCCCGTGGTGATAATGGTTTACAGCTAATATCTGACTGTGCTTCACTTTGATAAGTATTTTCAGTATTAACATAAGCACGTCGGCTTACTTGGCATAAGGCTATTATATATTCAAGCACATCATTTGAAACCGATATTTGTGATACAGCTTCTTGCATAGTCATCAATTCATCTGGCGAAATAACAGCGTCATGCTCGTTATTGTTATGCTTTAACGCTGATGATTCACTAATAAACTCTTCTGTATTCAATTTTTGATTGGTGCGCTGTGTGGAGCTTAATAATATTTTCTTTTCTGCTTTTAAATCCGGAAAACCTAACGATAAGCGCATCATAAAGCGATCAAGTTGCGATTCGGGTAAAGGATAAGTACCCGCATGAAAAAGCGGGTTTTGTGTGGCAATAACAAAAAATGGTGTTGGTAATTCATGGGTTTCGCCATCAATACTCACTCTATGCTCAGCCATCGCTTCAAGTAATGCACTTTGTGTTTTAGGACTAGCGCGGTTAATTTCATCAGCAAGTACTACCTGATTAAAAATAGGTCCTTTGTGTAACTCAAAGCGGTTTGTTGCTTTATCAAATATTGAAAAACCTAAAACATCCGCAGGTAATAAATCATTAGTAAATTGGCTTCGTTGATAACTTAAGCCTAACGTTACTGCTAACACATGAGATAGTGTGGTTTTCCCCATACCAGGTAAATCTTCAATGAGTAAGTGCCCTTGCGCGAGTATACAAGCCAGTGCTAATCGACACTCTTTAGGTTTACCTAACACCACACTTTCAACCTTGGTTAAAATTGCACTGATAGCCGTTTGGCTAGCTTGTACTTTATCAGTTAAATTATTGGCTGAAGACAATTGTTGTGAAGAAGCGGTAGCTTCAATCGATGTGTTTATCGACGGAGAAAAAGGTGGCGTTTGCGGCATAAAAAAACGTCTACTTATTAAGAATCAAGTAGACGTTTTATCATGAATTGCGATCAAAGGGAATGATTAGCCAACTCCCTTGTAATAGATCACAAGATAATCGTATTATAAACTAGCTGTTAGTTTGACGACGTTTAATTACAGCATCATTTAATTGGCTTAATAAGGTTTCAGTATCATCCCAACCAATACAAGCATCAGTAATACTTTTACCGTAAACTTCAGCTTTACCATCAACAAGACCTTGATTACCTTCAACTAAGTGACTTTCTACCATAACACCAAAGATGTTATCGTTACCTGCACCTATTTGTTCACTTACATCGCTAGAAACAAGCATTTGGTTTTCAAATTTCTTCTTTGAGTTACCGTGACTAAAATCAATCATCACTTTGGTGTTTAAACCACCTGCTGTTAATTGATCGGTAACCTCTCTCACACTCTCACTATCAAAATTAGTGGTTTTACCGCCACGTAAAATAATATGACAATCACTGTTACCTGTTGTTTCAACGATTGCTGCATGACCAAACTTAGTTACTGATAAAAAGTGATGTGATGCTGCTGCTGAGCCAATTGCATCAATTGCTACTTTAACTGTGCCGTCTGTGCCATTTTTAAAACCAACTGGACATGAAAGACCCGAAGCCATTTCACGGTGAACTTGTGATTCTGTAGTACGAGCGCCAATTGCGCCCCAACACATAAGATCAGCCATGTATTGTGGCGTTATCATATCTAAAAATTCACCTGCGGTAGGTAAACCTAAATCGTTAATATCTACTAATAACTTACGACCTAAACGTAAACCATCGTTTAATTGAAAGCTATTATCCATATAAGGGTCGTTAATTAGCCCTTTCCAACCAACTGTTGTACGTGGTTTTTCAAAGTAAACGCGCATAACAACTTCAAGACTATCTTTATATTTTTCACGTAGTTTTACTAATCGATTAGCATATTCAAGTGCGGCTTTTGGATCATGTATAGAGCAAGGACCAATAACCACTAATAAGCGATCATCTTTACTTTCAAGGATGTTATGAATAGCTGTTCTACCTGCAACCACTGATTCAGTAGCTTGCTCTGATGCAGGAAATCTTTCCAATAATGCTATTGGAGGCAGTAAATCTTTTAAATTATTGATGCGTACATCATCAGTTTTGTACATATTTCGACTCTCGACTACGGTTTTATAACTTTTAATTGCTTTAAATAGATAACTAATTTTATGGTTTAAAACTATTACTAAAAGCTAATTAATTTATAACTAAAATTTTGGACATTAATTTACCAGTCTTAAAGATTGAATACCATGAATAATTGCTGATACTGGCTCGTTTATAGAATAAATACCCTAAAGAGAGCCCTATTTCAGCTTATTTAAGTAATGCATGCCCTTCAGGTAATTGTTTAGCAATCCAAAGCGCAAGTTTATGTTTCATGTTTGGTTGATCTTCATTGTCAATTGCTAATGGTTGAATAAGTTTGTCGTTCACTAATAAACGATACAAGCTTTCAACTTTGTCTTTAGCTGAATTGGTAGGATCAAAATTTTTATAACCTCGATTAACGGCATATTTTTCTGCAATTAATATTGCTTTTTTAAGTAACTCAGCTTCATTTTTTAATTTTTTCATTGAGTGTTAACCTTTTTTTAGTCTTTATTGGCAATACCATGCAATAAAGACAAATAAAAAACAAGCATAAACACCGGCTTAACTAATTATCAATAACGGCTATGTCCACGTTTAAATAAATATGACTTGCTTTGAACGGAAACAAGCTAATCATTAGCTCTTAATACCCATCTTAATTTAGTAACAGCCCATTACATTACTGATATTACAGTTTTACATTTATTTGCAAACCAGTTACGTATATAATTGACGCCTATTACGTGCATAACTTCTCCCCTTTAAGATGACGTTTAATAAGTTACTGGCTTTACCTTACTTTTTAATATGCTTTTGCTTTTCTAGTGCAAGTTACGCACAAGTCTGCTCGTCTGAAATTCAGGCAAACATTGGTGTTTATGGTCAACTTGAGGTTGAACATACTCACGAGCCTGTTATTTCCTGCACAGAGTTTGTTATTGTTAATAAAGTGTATTTTGCACACGATTTAATTGCTTATCACTTCATACCTTCTAAAACACCGATTAAATTTAGTTTGTGTAATAGAGACCCTCCCTACGTTCTCCCAGCATAACCCTTACTATTTACTTATTTACAGATAACCTTTATCAACTAAATGTTATCAAGTATATCTATAGGTAAATCTCGTTTTAATACTGAGACTTTAATTACTGACTAAACAATATAGTTAGTCTAGTCTCGCATGCTAACTAGTAGTCCATAATTATGATTAATACCGTTATTCTTGTACTCGTAATCATCAGCTTTTTGATGATAATTACTGAGGACATCATCCACATCAACAAAGCTAAAACCACGTTGTTTTTTGGTACACTTTGTTGGATCCTAGCTTTTATATTTCCAATAAATAATAGCCATCCCAGTGAAATTACCCATGAATTAAATGAAAACCTTTTAGAAATAGCCACACTTTGGCTCTTTCTTATGTCTGCCATGACTTTTGTAGCCTACTTAAATAGCAAAGGCTTTATTTCAGCTCTTGTACAACGTATTTTGCCACATAGTATTTCTGAGCGCGGTTTAATGTTTGTTATCGCTATATTTGCCTTTGTGTTCTCATCTTTTGCCGATAACGTTACCGCAACACTGGTTGCTATAACTGTGGTAATGAACTTACAACTAGAAGTTAAAAAGCGTTTAAAATATGCAACCCTAATTATATTTTCAGTAAACAGCGGCGGTGTCTCACTAATAACGGGTGATGTAACCACGTTAATGATTTTCCTAGAAGACAAAGTGACAATTTCAAACTTACTTTTATTAGTTGTTCCTTCTTTTATAGGGGTATTAACCTTAGCGAGCCTTTTATCGTTAAAGTTAAAAGGCAAGGTAACACTTGCACAAACACGCATTAAAATTGAAAAGTCTGACATTATTATCGCCATGATTTTTGTTTTTACTATTTCAGGTACTTTACTCGCTAACGTATTATTTAAAATTCCGCCCGTATTAAGCTTTTTGTTTGGCTTGTCGGTTATGTTTTTAGTAGCTAAATTATTGCCTAATAAAAACAATACAGATGTTTTAAACTATGTGCGTGAAGTGGAATTTGATGCCTTGCTTTTCTTTCTAGGGGTTTTATTACTGGTTGGTATTTTAAAGGTAATTGGCGTATTAGACGGCTTTACTGAAATGTACCAATACTTTCCTGCTATTGGCGTTAATTATGTTGTCGGCTTTATGTCATCACTTATAGACAACGTACCTTTAACTGCTGCTTTATTAAAGTCTGGGGTTGAAATGCAAGTAACCGAATGGCTTACATTAACCTATGCTGCCGGTGTTGGTGGTTCAATCTTAGTTATTGGCTCTGCAGCAGGTATCATTGCAATGAGTAAAATAAAAGAGCTGAACTTTATTAGTTATTTACAAAATATTTTCTACTTAGCTATCGCTTATACGGTAGGTTATATTTGTGTCTATTTTGCGGCTAATTGGGCACTTACTTAAAATTCATAAAGTAATTAACACTAACGCATTACTTTAAGCATTAAATAAAACGCAGCCACTTAATTAAATAAGTTACTGCGTTTTTTGTACTTCAATATTACTGAGCAATTACCTTAGTAGTTCCATTTACTCGTTAAATAATTATGTTTGCGTATTTGTAAAATCACTATATTCTTGAGTTAACGTTTTAACTTACATAACTTCATCGGAAGGCAACTATGTCAAAAGAGCTCCCCAAAAATATATCGCATGAATTAAAAAATGATATCCCACAAGAAGCCTTTGATTGGTACGATGAATACGCTCACGGTGGTATGGACCGTCGAGATTTCATCAAAAAACTAGGAACATTGGTTGCTATTGGTTACTCAATGAGTGTATTAACCAGTGCACTATTACCTAATTATGCTTTAGCTGAGCAAGTATCGTTCAACGATGCTGACATTAAGGCAACTTATGAAACGTTCGACTCCCCTTTAGGTTATGGTAAAGGCCAAGGTTATTTGGTAACACCAACAAACAAGGCAGGAAAGCTGCCTGTGGTTTTAGTCGTTCATGAAAACCGTGGTCTTAATCCTTATATTAAAGATGTTGCCCGTAGATTAGCTAAAGCAGGTTTTATTGCTTTTGCGCCCGATGCTTTATATCCGTTAGGTGGTTACCCGGGTAATGATGATGAAGGCAAAGCCATGCAAAAAAGTATGGATAAATCCAAAATACAACAAGATTTTGTCGCTGCAGCTAAATACTTAAAATCACACGAAAAGAGTAATGGCAAATTAGGCGCTGTTGGTTTCTGTTTTGGTGGTTATATTGTTAACTACTTAGCAGCTGTAGATTCTACTTTAATTAATGCGGGCGCACCTTTTTATGGTACTGCGGCAGTAAAAGAGTTAAGAAAAAATATTAAAGCGCCATTAATGATACAGCTTGGTGAACTTGATGATCGGGTAAATAAAGCGTGGCCTGATTATGAAGAAGACTTAATTGCTTATAAAGTACCGTATCAAATGTATATGTACAAAAATGCTAAACACGGTTTTCATAACGACTCGACTGGCCGTTATGATAAAGACAACGCGGAGCTAGCGTGGAGCAGAACATTAGCTTTTTTCAATAAACATTTAGGCTAATTTTATTCACTAAATAATTATATTTATTATTTATTGCTAGTAGTACTTCACATGACTATTAGCAATAAATGAGTACTCAATAAATGCTTCTAACGGCCAAATAATACTATGGCCGAAAATGATTTATCCTCGCCATTTTTTATCAACTTAATTCAAATTAACTAATTTATAAGATTTTATTGTATTATCCTGCAAAAAACTCACTTAATCCTTGATTTTTTCGGTCAACGTGTCAATGTACGCATTCTGAAAATTTATTCACCTTTTTAAGTCACAATAACTTTTCAACTCACAATTCGATTCAAACAATAATTAAAGGAGTAGCGCTTCAATGTGTTCGATCTTTGGTATATTAGATATAAAAACAGGTGCTGATGCACTTCGTCCTCAAGCGTTAGAATATTCTCGTCTTTTACGTCACCGTGGCCCAGATTGGTCAGGTATTTACAGTAATGACCACGCAATTTTAGTTCATGAACGTTTATCAATTGTTGATACTGAGCACGGCGCTCAACCATTATACAACAACGATGAAACTAACGTTTTAGCGGTAAATGGTGAAATTTATAACCACAAAGCATTAGCTGAAAACTTAAACGTTGATTACGACTTTAAAACTGCATCAGATTGTGAAGTTATTTTACCTTTATATGAAGAATTCGGTGCTGACTTTGTAGATAAACTACAAGGTATGTTCGCTTTTTGTTTATATAATTCAAAAGACAACAGCTATCTTATCGCCCGTGACCATATTGGTATTATTCCTCTGTACACTGGTTATGATGCAGAAGGTAACTTTTACGTTGCTTCAGAAATGAAAGCCTTAATGCCTATTTGTAAAACAGTTGAAGAATTTCCTCCAGGACATATCTTAGATAGTCGTGTTGGTAAAGTAACTAAATACTACAAACGTAACTGGCAAGATTACGCGGCAATTAAAGACAACACGACTAGCACGACTAAAATTCGTGAAGCGTTAGAAGAATCAGTAAAAAGTCACTTAATGACTGATGTACCTTACGGTGTATTATTATCAGGTGGTTTAGATTCATCATTAATTTCTGCTATTACCCAAAAGTTTGCAGCACGTCGTGTTGAAGATAACGACTTAGCTGAAGCTTGGTGGCCTAAAGTTCACTCGTTCGCGTGTGGTTTAGCTGGCTCTCCAGATTTAGTAGCGGCGCAAACCGTTGCTGACAGCATTGGTACAACACATCACAGTGTTATTTTTACCGAGCAAGAAGGTATTGATGCACTTAAAGAAGTTATCTATCACTTAGAAACTTACGATGTAACGACTATTCGTGCATCTACTCCAATGTACTTAATGGCGCGTAAAATTAAAGCTATGGGTATTAAAATGGTACTTTCTGGTGAAGGTGCTGATGAAATTTTTGGTGGTTACTTATACTTCCACAAAGCACCAAACGCGCAAGAATTTCATGAAGAATTGTTACGTAAGTTAGATCGTTTACACAAGTTTGACTGTTTACGTGCAAACAAATCAATGTCTGCTTGGGGTATTGAAGCTCGTGTTCCGTTCTTAGACAAAAACTTCATGGACGTTGCAATGCGCATCAACCCAGCCGATAAAATGTGTGGTAACGGTAAAATGGAAAAAGCTATTTTACGTGAATCGTTTGAAGGTTACTTACCAAAAGAAATTTTATGGCGCCAAAAAGAACAGTTCTCTGATGGTGTTGGCTACTCTTGGATTGACGGCTTAAAAGCGCATGTTGAATCTTTAGTTACTGATCAACAGCTTGAAAATGCACATATTCGTTTCCCAGTTAATACACCTGATAACAAAGAAGGTTATTACTACCGTACAATCTTTGAAGAAAAATACCCATTAGCAACGGCTGCTGATTGTGTTATTGGTGGCAAATCTGTTGCTTGTAGTACAGAAGAAGCGTTAGCTTGGGATGCAAGCTTTAAAGATAATGCAGATCCTTCTGGTCGTGCAGTATTAAGCGTACATAACGAAAGTTACTAATATTATTTACCTACATTAGTAATGCAGGTAAATTGGTAGCATAAATAAAAAACCAGTAGTGAAACTACTGGTTTTTTTGTATTTGAAATAACAAGTTAAATAGTTACAACAACCATTGAACAGCTAAAGTGAAAGCACCTAATCTGAACTCAGTTCAATATCCCTTTAACCTATTGAAATAATTTACAATATCATTTTAGCTTGCACTCTAATTTGATAGTTTCTTTAAGTACCTTGATAAAATAAGCAAGGCAAATTTCGCATCAATAGCTGGTCTTATTGCACTTAATTTTTAATTACCGTTCTAGTTACACCAGTTACCTGTTGTATGCATATCACGTACTATATTTTTATTTTCAGTTAGCCATATATTAATAGCTTCACTGACTGTAAATTGCGAGCCGGTTCCAGGCCAATAATAAGCGCCTTGCTTATCAATACATAAAGCAATATAAATAGGAGTATTATCTACAACCGCTTCTTCACCTTTTTCAACAAACATTTCATAGTTAATTATTTTCTGCTCCGTGCCTCTATAGGTTGCTAATACTTCTGCAGAATAAACATGTTTATCGGTTTCATCATCTTCTTTAATGATTTCAACGTCTGTAATTGTTGCTTTAGCAAGATAATGCACATGCTTAATTGCCTCTTTAAAACCTTCAAGTTCCATGTTTGTAGCATCTGTTGCTGTAGTTATATTTTTTGCAGCGACAGTTGTCGTCGCTATAGATGAGCATGAAAAACATGATAATAAAAGTAATACTAACGTGGTATTTTTCATTATTCTTCACTTCCTGCCATCAAGGCCTTTTTCGTGTAAATAGGTAACGTTTCGCACGACTCATCAAAGTCAGCAGGGACAACAAATGTTGCCCATACGTCTTTACTATATTTTGTCACGTTTACACTATTACTTTGATTGCCGCCTAACATAAAAAGCGAATTACCATCAGCACTTTGACCAACTACAAAGGCTACATGTCCGCCCCCTTTTCTGGTTTTTATACCAATAGCACCGTAAAGTGGTTTATCTATTTCTTTACCAAATGTTGCCCATTCTTTCGCTCTAAAGGCATTTTTAACTGGCTCATAATGATGTTGTTTCATAACCCAAGAAACAAAAGAGCCACACCATGCGTTTACTCCACCTGAATCATCCTTCCCCCAGAATTTAGACGCCTTAAAATAGGATAAAATTCGAGGATTCGCTTTTGTACCAGAGACTTCGCTTTCGCCCAGTTCATTAATCGCTGTTTTCATCCATACGGCATAAGTTGCAGGCATTTTTAAAATAGCCTCTTTCCTAACAGCTAGATGTTCAAGTTTCTCGTTGATTTTACGATGCGTACGCCCGTTAGAATCTATTCTGCCATCAGGACGTAATTGACCAAGCACTTTACTTTGAAACAGTTTAATTGCCGCTATAGTTTTAGAGTTTTCTATACGTGTATTTAACTGCCCGTCAACTTTTATTTTTTCTGTTGGTGGTATCAATGTTAACAGTGAGTTTAAAGCGGTTTGCACGGCTTTAACATCGTTAGGTTTATTGATTCCGCCAAGCCCGACGGATTGGGTGATTTTCAGTGTTGACATCGTGATTTCCTTTTCTTGATTAAAGTTTACATTGCCGTTTAATGGTATGTTTTAACTGTCAGGCATTTCTTATCAAACCTGCTCCGTTTTTTTATAAATCATAACCAACGCTTGTTGATGAAAAGCGTTCGGTTAAATTTCATGTGTATCTGACCCTAATTATCCAAACTATTTTGTAGAGCAGATAAATCAAGAATATTTAGCCGCTATTTTTTTAAGTTCATCTAATAAACCGTTTTTCAACATAGTATTTGGAATATCCCACTCATGAGGGGTCATATTGGCAAGATAGTCTTTTCTATTTCCATTCCAAATATTTAAGCCGGGTAAGTTTTCAGCACAACAATGTATCATGGCGTTTATGCCGATGATTTCTCCATCAAACTCAGCGCTAGTACTACGCTCAAAGGCTGAAAAACCACCTTCATCAGGCTTTTTAAAAAAGCCATTTTCAATTCGGTCAATTATCCAAGGTAATGAGATTAATGGGTATTCCGATTGTGTATACCTTCTTTTTTTATCCATTTTCGAATAAAAATCAGTTGATACCACCAAGTAATTATCCTTTTTAATAAGCAAAGTTGTTTCATCAAAAAACATTTCATAATAAATTTTTAACAAAACTTCTTCATCACTTTTTAGATTATTGTGATCTATTAACCCTAAGGGTTGTTGTATAACATTACTCAATGTCTTTATCCTTTAATAGGGTTTAAATGTATGGTGGTAACATTGTGCATTTCTGCAATAGTCGGAGGATCATTTTCAAGCGTTAAAGTTTCAACTACGCCATGGTTATTTCCTGCATGCCGACATTGAGTCATGCCATCACCAGTAAATTCACTGTTTGCACCAAACTCTGTTCTTAGTGCATGGCGAGCAGAAAATTTTTGTTGTTGCTCTTTATCTAGTGAACTCAAAAATCTTTTTTGATCTTTTTTATTAAACTCATTTAAATCATTTCCCCAATAGTCTTCCATATGCGCCGCATATTGTTTTTGGTAATCGGAATTAAGAACATCACCTATTGCATCATGATACTTTGGTTCTAATTGATTTATTGCAGGCTCTTCTAATTTATCCCAAGTAGGCACAAAAGTATTTTCGCCAAACAAGGCCAAGTCTTCACCGCGATCTACAATATGAAGCACATAATCTTTTTTGGGATCGTAGCCTGTCGCTAATAAGTCAGCAATAATTTGTGGATCACTATCAGCATTTTCTAGCATATCAAAACTTGTTGCCCACAACGCTACTAAACCGTTATCTTTTTGGTAAGCTAACTTAGCATCGCCACCACCATTAACCGGTTGAAAACTAATCAAAAAACGTGACTTACCTACTGAATCACCTTTTGCTTTTGCCACGAGTTCTTTGTCACTATATTTAGCCTTATAACCATTTTTGATGATATTTTCTCGGGCAGCATTTAATCTCTCCTGACATTCTTCTAAAGATTTTGGATCTGAGTTCGGCTCAAGTTTATCCTCTGCAATTAATTGTTCAGCTGTGCCTGAATTAATATGGTCGACCATTTCATCTGCCGTGTAAGGCGAATCAATCAGCTGAGATATCTCAATCAGTTGTTTAGCTAAGTCAGAACTTATATTGTCACTATTATTGATTGCCTCTGCAACTTTTGCTTGCCCTTCTTTACACAACAACCCAAACGGGTCTACCCAATTAACCGGATTAGGCGCATATTGATAATGGTTAACCCCACCCACCAACCCTATCGGGTCTTGGTTGATAAAGCGTTGCTGTTTTGGGCAATAATAGCGAAAACGATTATAATGCAAGTTTGATTCTTCATCAAAATACTGCCCTTGAAAACGTAATGGGTTTTCAATTAAATTAGTGAAGGTATTTTCTTGGCTATTCTCTTTATTACTTTCGTTACTACTGCCTAACTCATAGCCAAACGCATCACTGTCATTGCGCCATACTTGGGTTGCATTGCTATCTGTTAAACAAAGTGGCGTGCCGAGTTGGTCTAGGTGATAGTAGTAAATTTTATCTTGTTTGATTAACGCAATGGGTAAAAACGTATCGGGCTGATAGACAAACCAAGTAAACTTGCCATTTTGGTGTTCACCAATGAGTTGGTTGTTATCCCAAATAAAGTCGATTCTGCCCTGCTCAGTAATTTTGGCACTGCGTCGTCCTAAAGCATCGTATTCGTAATGGGCGAGTTTGCCATTATGGTTGAGCTGTTTTAATTGATTAAGCGCATTGTAAACACGTTGTTGTTTATTACCTTTACCCAATAAAGAGATTTGGTTGCCACAGCTGTCAAAACGATAATCGGTACCTGCAAAACGGTGCAGTTGGTCGTTGATTACGACAATGTCACTTTGACTCGTATCGGTAAGGGCACTTTGTGGATTACCAAAAGCATCCCATTGATATTGTGCTTTCTGCTCGATGTGCTCTGAATGCTCAGCTTTAGTATTTGACTGTTCTTTATCAACAGGTCGTAATACTTCAGCATTATTAAGGTTGCTGTTATTGCTATTGGTGTGATTCGTTTGCTTAACGCTTGTTGAGATTAACTGGCTCAGACTATTATAACGAAAAGTCTTATCTTGCTTTGTTTCAGCTTTCGCTTGAGTGCGAGTTTTGTGCTGCAATGCCGTTAACTGATGTTTATTGTCGTATTGATAGGTACGAATTTCACTAAAAGCAAGGGATTCGTCTGTACGTTGCCATTGCTGGTTTGTTAAACGTGAATAAACATCAAATTGTTGTGTTAGTTCAATGCCATTGCCTAAGCGTTGTTGAGTGTTTAGCCCTGCGTTGTTGTATTGAAAACTGACTAACATTTGTGCCTTGCTTGAAGTGTCATTATCTCTATTAGACACTAAACTAACTTGGCTTAACTGCCCTTGCTCGGTGTATTGATAACACAGTTGATTACCATCAGGTAACTGCACGCTTTGACGTTGACCCAAGTTATTGTAGTTGTAATGAAGCGTCCAATGACCTTCCTCGCTGGTGCTTAATTGACCATTGGCATGATAAGTTAAGTTGACGGTACGCTCGCTGTTATGCGCGCGAACTAATCGCCCTATTTTGTCATACTGAAAATAATTATGCTGATTATGCAGCGCTGTACTTTGGCGTTTAGCTTGCCCTTTACCTTGATTGTTCGCTTTATCTTGCGTTGGTGCTTGGCTCGCACTTTGTTCAATAATTCGCCCTACCTTGTCACGCGTTAAACGAATAAAACGTAAGCCACTGTCATTTACACTGGTAAGTTGGTCGTTCACATCGTATTGGTAGGTTTGTTTTCTACCATCAAAACCGATTAACTCAATCGGCTTTTCAGTAGGGCTGTATCGCAGTTGATATTGTGCGCCATCACTGCGGGTTATTTCGGTTAAGTTACGCTCGTTGTCATAGCCGTAACTTAGCCAACTACCATCAGCAAAGGTTTTTTTACTGGGTTGTGCTAAGCCTTGATATTGGTAAAGGGTAAGCTCGGGTTGACTGTCGGGTTGATTACCTGGTTGATTGTTTTTTAGGTATTTCGTTGCTTGTTGGTCGTCATTTTCTTTTGCTGCGCTTGATTCTAGTTCGCCGGATGCTTGTATACTTAACAGTCGCCCAGCATTGTCATATGAAAACGCTTTAACTGTTTTATCATGAGGTGTCGATTGACCATAACTACATTGTTCACTCACCTGCCCGTTACGATTACGTTTATATTCAGTCACTAAGCCTTGGCTATTAATATCAGCATTTATACGCCCTAGCTTGTCGTAACTAAAACGCGTTAAGTTATTGGCGACTTGTTTGGCTAATAACTCACCATCAACACTCCAATGATATTGTGTTTTTATGCCTTGAAGGTCAGTTTCACTGTCAAGTTTACCTTGCTCGGTATAGCGATAGCTGTGTTTTCTGCCATCAGGGGTGATGATAGCGAGTAAGCGACCGGTGGCATCGTAATGGCGTTTGTGTTGTCGGCCAAGCGCATCAATGGTAGTGATGCGTTTACCCAAGTTATTGTAATGATAGTGGGTTTTATTGCCCAACGCATCGGTTTGACTACATAACTGACCTTGTTCATTGTAGTCAAATGCTGTACTACCTCCTTGTGGGTCGGTAACTTTAACCTTACGTCCTAAGTCGTCATAGTCGGTAACCGTAGTGTCACCATTATTATTGGTATATTCTGTTAACAAGCCTTGTGCATTATGAACAAAACGCTCGGTATGACCAAAGCTATCGGTTGAAGTACTTATTTTTTCATTTGTTGCTGCTTTATTTTGAAATGTAAAGCGATAATGATAAGTATCGTTATCGCCCCATTGTTCAATACATTGTCCTTTAGCGCCTTCTCCTTGCCATAAAAAGTGATGGCTAAACCCCGAGGCACGGGTTCTGCGGGCAAGCAATAAGTCTTGACGATAAAGGTAATGCTCTGTGTTTTGCTCACTATTAGTCGCGCTAACCATAGCTTGTGCGTCATTGTATTGATAATGCGCTAATAACGGTGATTGGAGAACTTTTTTGTTATTTTCATCTAGCCGGTAAGCGGCAATTTTAGTCACATTGTTTTGTTGATTATATTGCAGCGCGATACCCCGTTTAGGGCTGTTAGATAACCGCACTAAACGCTGTTGGTCGTCATAATGTAGGGTAATACTTTGCCCTAAGTGATTGCTGATATTGTCTAATAACCAAACGTGCGTTTGTTGTTTTTGCTTTTTCCCTGCTTTGTCCTTAATCAAGATAGGCTGTTTTATAAAGGTCCAATGGCTATCATCAGGTTTAATTAATACCTGCTTACCATCAACTTGATGGAACAGTGCTAAACCTGATGATGTTTGATAGCTGGTTTGCCCAGGTTTAACTTGGTCAAACACGTGCACGGCACCTTCTTCATCAATTAATTCAAACCAATGCTTACCTGCCTGTACAGGGCCAACTTTCGGTGGTGCTTGATAACAAGACAGCAATTGTGCACTATAACCATGTCGCCATCCGTAACCTAACCCCACGTTGTTATTTATTTTACTTGAGCGGTAAAGGCGTCGCCACGTAATAGGCACTAAGCCATGATAGGTAAAATCGTCTAACGGTAGTATTTCTTCACCACTAAGCAGTGAAACAGGATCACTTCGACATGCTTGCTCGCTTATAGGGACTTCAGTCGGTGTATTGTTGCTAACACTTCCACTTTGTGCTGCATTGGCGCCCTGTTTACCTTGATTACTGGGTTTTACCTCAGGTTGCTTGACGCTACTACTCGCACTGGCTTTAGGACCAGCCTCCTCTGTTGAATAATGTAGAGGCGATTGAGGATTTTCAGTATACACATGAACTAATTCACGACGAATTGCTTCACATAATCTGGGCGCAACTTGCCTTGCTTGTTGTGTGACAATAATACTAACTTGCTTAAGTAAACCACAGGCTTGTGCCAGCGCATTAACATCTTTAGCTAAGTGGGGTGATATTTCGTCTACCAATGCTTGAGCTTGGTTACCCCCTTCAGAAGCTAAACTATAGCCACTTGGTGCTCCAGCACTACGAGGCAATACGACAATACGTCGGTTTCTGCCTTTAAATTGAAAATACTGCACGCTCATCCTATTAAAACCTTATTTGTCCGTAAATTTGCTTCAGCCTACCTGATACACTATTCATCATGATTTATTCATGACCTTCACTATCATATGAATATAAAACAGCGCCTTGATAAAGTGAGTTAGACACTTCAAGCTGTAGTGTATTTCCTTGTATAAACTTATTTTCGTAGCTGCTTGCTATATGTAAAAAATTATATAAGCCAGTAACGCACCCGATCTCCCCGGTAAATAGACCGCTTTGACAAATTTTTGTATTGCCATCAACAGCCTCTGCCAATTGAAAGTAGGCTTCTAACCAAGAACTTTGTAATGTTTCATCACCATTGCCAGGTAAATATAAGTGAGACAATGTTATCGGACTGCTTTGTTGTTTTTTTTCTTGAATACTCAATTTAGAGTCAATTAATGCAGTAATACTTTCAGAAAACAACTGCTTTATACTCAAGTCTCTTTGTTTACTGGGCGCTACATTATTTTGAATAAAGTCAATTGAGATGCCTTTATCCGCTTGTGATATTTGCGTAATAATTGCGCCTTCTGAGGGGATAATACCTTGCTCACTAATGTTAGAAACCAAAATATTATCAGCAAACAACTGAGGAATTTCATGCCATAAACTGTCAACACTAATTAACGTGATAGTGTTAGCTTGACCTGCTTCTAATAACGCTTTAGCGCTAGTTAAGGCAATAGGAAATGACGATCGCCCGAAAGGAAATAATTGGCTTTGTGGGTGACTAAATAATTCTGGTAAAGCTTGTTGCAATGCTTTAGCAAAATCAGCAAATGTATGTTGATTATTAATATCTTTTGGATTGCTATCATCGACATAAGACTCAACGAATTCAGGTAATAACCAAAATACGGGAGCATCAACAGGCACTTTTTCGCCTGTTTGCTCAATTTGTACAAATAATTCTTCAATTAATTGAAGGCACCGTGAGGTCTTATCATTCGTAACCAACCCTTGATGAGCATTATTATCACTTGAGCGACTCTTAGGTAATGAGCAAAAATAACTTACGTAGTCAGCATTGTTAACAGTAATTAACGTTTCTTCAGGCGGTAGTCGCGGTAAGTTTATCGCTTGTGCTGTTGTTGATTTAGCACCAATAAGTACATGGCTATTATGCAATTTAATTTTCATTAATTTACTTCCAGCGCATGTGCATTATAACAATAAACGGTAGCACCCGCTTGTTGTTGATACAGCGTTGCCACATAACGATGCCATTGGCTTCCTGATATCGCCACATGCTCTGCGGTTTGTATTGATAATTCTATACCATTTAATAAACGTTTATTGTCCTGCTGTTCAAACGTAAAGCCTATACTTGGCATTCCTTGTTGCCACGCATTAAGTATTTTAGCTCCGTAATATTGTAAATCTTTTTGTCGCTGCTCTATATCGTTATTAAATTGAATAGTCAGTGGAATTAATTTGTCTAACTTACTACCAAGAATTATACGTAGTGCCTGATGTGCCGCTGAAACAAAAGGAGCTTGTTGTAAATATTGAGCAAGAAATGGGATAAATTTAATATAGCCGCTAAGTGCCATGGCATGAATGATATAAGGGATAAAAGCATTATCAACACTAAGAAGATTTACTACTTGAGTCACTTCATGTTCATTAAGTGACGTAATAAATACATCAAAGAGGTAACTATTAAGATACTCTTGCTGAATAAACTCAGTGGTAATTCTGTGCACATCGGATTTATTATCTGATAACACATCAATAGTTAACCAGTTTATTGCCGATAATGATTCTGCAAACACTATTCTACTGTCATAATTCTTATATTCAGGTAATGCTGCACTTAAGTAAGTCATTAATTTTTTACTGTAATATAGTGTAAATAACGCTTTTTGTATAAACACCTGTTGTTGATATTTTTCATTTGCTTTATCTGTAGACACATCAGAAATTGGTAATGTAAATTCATTAATAAAATCGATGGTAAAAATCAAGTTATTGCCCAGTAATTTTGCCACCGTTAATGATAGTGACGGTAAGTAGGCTTGTTCACTTGTTAACATTATGGTCAGTAATTCGCTCTGTAATTGTGGTTGAATTATTAATTTTAACGCGACAACAAGGGCAAGCTCATGCTCGTTATATTGGTCTTTGCTCTGATATTTAGCCTGAAGGTGATCGGTAATTTGCGTGCTATTTTGCGCGCTAAGAATACATTGGTTGTTATTTTGGGCATGGATCAAATGAGCAAGTGTTACTAGCTTTTGCGTGTTATCAACAAAACTTTCTTTATAACAGCAGAAATTAAAGCTCAATACTTTTCGTTGGGCTATTAATTGCGTAAATTGAACGGTGAGCTTATCCATAAGTTGATTTTCAAACAAAGAAAACCCACTTCAGATAAGTGTATTTCTTTGAAACCCCTATTATATTCTTTTTATACTATTGTTTTAGTTCTGATTAACTTACCCAATTAACACTGTAGGGTTACCAGCAACAATTGTTCCACCATGGGCGGTACCATCACCTAACCGAGCGGCAGGTTTACCATTTATTTTTACTGAGGCTGAGCCTGCATTAATTGTATCTGGTGGTCCTACGCAAACAAGTTTATCGCCTTTTCTTGCTGCGGGTAAACTTCCAATTAATACGTTAGGAGAGCCAACCACTATTGGCCCACCCACATGAGGAATTGGCGGTGTTCCCGGATTTACCTTAGGGCAAACGTGCATATGTGTAACCGTAGCTGCGGGCATTCCCATGTTAATTACCTTTAATTAATTTTGATATAAAATAGATATATTAATAAAACTAATACTTTTTAATTGTGTTTTGTATAGTACTTTAAGAAAGTACGTAATTTAGTATAAGAGCTGTACACGTCTTTTTATTCATACAATGGTATAAACAATAAATTTCCAATTGATAATTCATGAGCAATCCATTTTATAGATTTTGAGATACTCTGCGTCTCATGTTGGTATTCATCGCGTGACAAATAATAAAACAACTGATTTATTATATTTTGTTCATTTTTCCATGGATGCAAGTTTTGTAAAAATTGCTCTCCATAAGTCGTACTCACTAAAAATTCTTTTAATGGCGCTTTTAATAACGGATCATCTGGCTTGTCTTCGGGTCGACAAGCTAAATAATGATAACCAAATTGGCATATGACATAATGGCCTTTACAAAATTGCCCAGCACGCCCCACATTAGGGTAATTAAAAGCGGCCTTCATTAATTCAACTTAATTTGCGGAGCTTGCATAGTAATGCCTGTACCATTGACTTTAATATCGGTACCTTTAACTTTTATATTTGTACCTTGAATGGTAATAGAGCCATCACTGCTCATTTTTATTGACGCACTGCCCGTTTTAAATTCTATTTCACTTCCTGCGGTAACTTGAAGAATTTTACCAACATTTAACGTGTCATTATTGGCTATCTCGGTTAATCGGTCATTGTCGATAGTGTCTTTTTGATCATTTTTAACTTTAAGTTCATGATCTTTTTCTGCTTGAAAAAATAAAAGTTCTTTGCCTTTATCATCTTCAAAACGTACTTCATTAAAGTTATCTGCGCCACCATTTTTAGTACTATGCGATTTAATACCACTTTGAGTTTTTTTAGCGGGTAACGCATAAGGAGGCATTAAATCAGCATTGTAAATAGCACCACTAATAATAGGCTGATCAGGGTCGCCATTGATAAACTCAACTAAAACTTCTTGACCTACACGTGGAAAGAAAAAAGCCCCCCACTTATTACCTGCCCAGTTTTGTGCTACACGGATCCAACACGAACTTTTACTGTCATAGGTACCTTCACGATCCCAGTGAAATTGCACTTTTACTCGGCCATATTTGTCAATATGTTGTTCATCACCAGGGTCGCCCGTAACAACCGCTGTTTGAACACCGTTAATTAATGGCTTATTAAGAGATACTGTTGGTCTGTAGGCTGTATCTTTAGGAACACATTCAAAATCATTGGTAAAAACGTTTTCTGAATCTGATTGATTAGCGCCGGATTGGTTAGGCTGTGTTGCACTGGTTCTAATGGCGGTTAATAAGAAGCTTTTACCTTTATAGCTACTGTCTTCGTGATCTTCAAAGGTAAATGTTTTACCGATACTAAAGCTACGACAATCGCTTTGACCTGAGCATTTATGCATATCTTTTTGTAATGCTTCAAGCTGGATATTTGCGTAAGGTTGTGGGCGCTTATTAAATTCTGATTCACCCATGTAGTCAAAAATTTCTAAACCACCTTGTGCAGGTAAACTTGCAGTTACTTTGTTACCACTTGGAAAGAGTTTGGGTTGTTCAAAGTCATAACCTTTTTGTTGATAGGCTCCGCTGACCATGCTCAGGCCACCTTGCCAATGAGATACATGTGGTTTTGCTAGGTGCCCTGAAAAACAACGTACTTTTGCTTCGGCACATTTTTTATAAGCTGTTATATCATCTGCTAACACTAATGTGTGTTCACTACTACTGTGTTCGAAAAAGTAGAAAATCCCTTCTTGTTGTAACAAGCGGGTGACAAAGTCTAAATCAGATTCTTGATATTGTACGCAGTATTCATACTTAGGATAACTTTTAGTCGTTTTATCTTGAAAGGCTACATTGTGTTGACCAAAAAGATCTGCCACGATGTCAGTTACTGATAAGTTTTGATAAATACGACAATTACTTCTTTTTTTCATAAATGCCGCGGTAGGTACTATTATAGCTTGATAATCTATATAATCTTCGACATCGTCTGTAGCTGCTGTTCTCATCCCTGTTGATTCTAGGTGACTAATAACACCATGGTAATAACGAATGGCCCCACCACTTTCAGCATTTCTTAACGAAACACATACACTTTTACCCACTAAGCCATCAAGTGAAATTGTTGTACCTATAGTAAACATTGATACTGTAAATGAATATAGTTGTGAAATTCCCTCTGTGGCACTTAAATGTGTTAAATATAGGGTATCTTTACCTAAAGGAGTAGAGATAGAGATAATATTATTTTTCTGAGTAGCTTTTTGCATTCCTTGCCTCAATGTTGAAAAAAGCCTTAAGGGAATAATCCCTTAAGGCTTAGGTAACAAAAAAATTACATTTGTTGACCTTTAACACCACTGTAGCCGTATCTAAGCGCAGCAGTAATGTTATTTTTATCATCTGTTGGAGTAACAGCCATCATCATTTCAGTGTAGCTAATTGTGATAGTTTCAACTGGACGATCACCTTGAATTGAAACACTGTAGCTAGAAATCATGGCATCAGTTAATTCGATTTGCATAATTTCTTCAATTTTATCACCTTGTTTAGTGATGTAGAAGATTGCTTTTTTACCTTTACCGATAGTCGCTTCTTCAAATAAATACGTAGACGCATTATCTTGAAGTTTAGTGATTGTTACATCACCAAGACGTGTTGCGCTAGCTTCACGATCTTGTGCAGTACCAGTATATGAAGAAAGTTCACGGCTAACATTCCAATCAACAGAAAGTACAGTAATTTTATCTTTGTATCCCTCAGCCGTTGTTTCGCCTTTAATTCCTTCGTAGTCCAAATATGTATTTGCTTGCATTATTAATGCTCCTTGTGCATGTATTTTATCCATTAGTGGATAGGCTATTTAATTTAAACAAAAGTTAAATTAAACTTTATAGAATATAAAAATCTACATTCTATTTTATAAATAAACTTAGTTATTATAGATTTACAACCTACAATAAATTTATTTATAAAATATTTATATAATGTTTACACAAGTAAACATATGGTAAATAAAAGGTAAACAAAGAGAAATCGAGTAGTATTATACTCAAAAAAAAGAAGCGTGCAACCCTCAAAAAAAACAAAATAAAACAAACTAAAACAAAATAAAAAAACTTTAATTCAATGAGTTAAGAAAAGTACCCTCCCCTTGAATTCACGGAAGGTACTTTACCCGAAGCACTTAAATATATAGTTTTCTAATTGTTAAGTCTTATATCATGACAATTTAATTAAGACGTCCTAAACTTTGTATGTAAACTCATCTTCCTTAACATTGATATTGACATTAGTAGTCTTTTTGTTAGTAGTCATTTTATTCAAAATTTTAATCGACAATTCAGGCAACATAGTATTTTGCAAAATGTTATGAATATTACGCGCACCTGAGCCTGCATCTTGACATAGTGATACTATTTTTTTAACGACATCGTCACTGTAGCTAAATTTAGCTTGATGATGATCGCTCAATCTTACGCCAATTCTTGCTAATTGAAGTTTTGTTATCTCATTTAACATGTCGTCAGATAACGGAATATAAGGCACAACATTAATACGCCCTAAAAATGCGGGTTTAAAATAGGTTAATAAGTCATCTTGCAGCGCTCTACGTAACCCTGTAATTGATGGTGCTGTATTCTCATCTTCAAATAACTCCATGGTTGTATCTGTACCTGCATTCGAGGTCATAATGATAATGGTATTCTTAAAGTCTATATCTCTCCCTTCACCATCTTTAATCGTTCCTTTATCAAACACTTGGTAAAAAATATCTTGTACACCTGGATGTGCTTTTTCCATTTCATCAAGAAGAATAACACTGTAAGGTTTACGTCTTACTGCTTCAGTTAAAACACCACCTTCACCATAACCAACATAGCCAGGAGGTGAACCTAGTAGTAAAGACACTTTATGTTCTTCTTTAAATTCTGACATGTTAATTACAGTAATGTTTTCTTCACTGCCATACACTTGTTCAGCAAGGGTTAACGCTGTTTCTGTTTTACCGACACCGCTTGGCCCCGCAAGTAAAAATACACCTATAGGACGCTTTTCATCCCCTAGTTGTGCTCTGGATATCTGTACTGTTTTTGCAATAAGCTCTAAGGCATGCGATTGACCGATAACTCGTTGTTCCATAGTCTCTTTTAGCGACAAAATCATATCAATTTCATCATTTTGCATTTTACCAACAGGTATACCTGTCCAATCAGAGATAACTTTAGCAACAAGTTGATCATCTACCTGCCAATGCACCATAGGTTTAAGGTTCAGAGATAGTTCAGCCTTTAATTTATTTAATTCGGCTAACTTAATATCGTAATCTTCAACATCATCTTGTTGTAATTCTGTCACCAAGGTTGCAACACTCTTCACAAGCTCTAGTTCGTTTTGCCATTGTTCTATTAATGGTAGTAATGCTTTTTGAGTTTCTTTTAAGGTTTTATTAAGCGCGGTTAATGCTTTTTTATGATCTGCACCTGTTTTTACTTCACGCTTTAACAAATTAATTTGTGCTTCAATTTGTTGTTCAGTACGTTGTAAGTTTTCTACTGCTCCTGGCGTAGAGCCTTGACTCATAGCAACTCGTGCACAAGCAGTATCAAGTAAGCTGACGGCTTTGTCAGGTAATTGACGTCCGGTAATATAACGATGAGATAAGTTAACAGAAGCTTGTAGCGCTTGGTCAGATATAATGATTTTATGATGACTTTCCATCACAGGTAATAACCCACGCATCATTACAATGGCTTGTTCTTCAGAAGGCTCTTCAATTTTCACTACTTGAAAACGACGCGTTAATGCAGCATCTTTTTCAAAATATTTTTTATATTCAGCCCAGGTCGTTGCGGCTATCATTCTTAATTCACCACGAGCTAAAGCTGGTTTTAGCAAATTGGCCGCGTCATTTTGACCTGCTTGTCCTCCGCTACCAATCATAGTGTGCGCTTCATCAATAAATAAAATTATCGGATGAATTGAGTTTTTAACTTCACTAATAAGTGATTTTAGGCGGTTTTCAAACTCACCTTTCATACCCGCACCGGCCTGTAGTAATGCGAGATCCAGTACATGAAGACTCACATCTTTAAGGGCTTGAGGTACGTCTTTCTTAGCAATTTTTAACGCTAATCCTTCAACAACTGCCGTTTTACCAACACCTGCCTCACCTGTTAAAATAGGGTTGTTTTGTCGGCGGCGTGTCAAAATATCAATCATTTGTCTGATTTCATTATCACGCCCCAAAATAGGATCTATTTTGCCCGATTTAGCGTCCGCTGTTAAATCTTGCGTGTATTGATCTAAACTTGGGGTTTTACTTGTTTTTGTACCCGTTGACGGAGTTGCTGGCTGTTGTTCACCTGACGATTCAGCTGATTGGGCTGACAGTTGTGGCCATGCATGAAGCAATTGTCCTGCATCGACTTTAAAAAGTTCTTTAGCAGAACGAGAAATAAGCGTACTTAATGAATCATTATTTAATAACGTATAAATAATATAAGCCGAGCGTATTTGGTTGTCATTAAATTCTATAGTGGTATTAAGCCATGTTTGGCTTAATAAATTAACAATATGAGGAGATAAGCTAGGTGATGCACTGTTACCTGTTTTTAGCTTTTCTAAACCTTGTTGTAATTCATGAATTAATGTTGCACGTTCTACAGAAAAACTTGCCATAATTAATCGTAAATCATCAGACTCTTTTTCTAATAAAGCAAGTAACCAATGTTCTATTTCAACAGTAAACTGACTTCTGCTGTGGCATATACTTGCGGCTGATTCTAATGACTCTCGACAGCTTGGAGTTAGTTTTTCTACTAGTTTATTTAAAGTCATTGCTGACATAATTATTAGTCCCTTATTATTTATTTACAGTTTCTTTGTGTTCAAACCTTTATAGCGCATGAGCATATTCTATAAAGGTAATAAACAAGTTTTTATATCTTCATTATTTTTTGAAAGCAAACCGCAACCATGGCCTAATGGCACTGATTTAGTTGATAATTGTGCTATTGGAATTTGTTTCGTTTGTATCTCAAGATGGATTTTAAATTTTGTAGTAATACCAAGATAACTTTTGATCAAGCTTTTTAACAAACGGCTGGTTTTCTGCCCTGGTAAAAAAGAATGTATTTTAGTGTTAGCATTTGGCTTAATAACAATAGCGATCGCTGAATTTATATCCCACACTTTACTTCCTATTGTGGCATCAACGCCAAGGGCAGCAAATTGTCCTTCTGGAGATTTTTTCCCACCTAAGCGTGTTTGATCTAATATTGATAGTCTTTGCCATTGCCCTTGAAATTGCTTAATATTTACTTCGCATTGAGTGAAATCTCTTAAAATTAACGTTAAGCCATCAATAGTTTTAACTTTCTTATTAAAAAGGCCCGCATAGTATTTTTGTATCGCTTGTTCACCTGAAAGTTTTTCTAATACGGAAGTGAAGCTATCCGACTTAGCTTCTAAATTACTTTGATAATTAACAGAAAATCTATATTTTTCCCAAGCTCGATAAAATAATGAAATAAGGCGGTGATTAAATAAATCATAAAAGTCTCGCATTCCCGTATCTTTCAACTTAAGCCTTTCTAATACTAATTCGCTGTAATGTTGTGGTAATGCACCGCTAATCCCCGTTAAGCCCATAAAAGAGACATGCATATCTACGGCAACTTTATCTTTGTCTTCACTATTTTTTATATCAATTTTACTAACAGATTGCCCTGGAAAACCTAAATGTTGATCCGCTTTAAACCTGACCAGCTCACTTTTGGGTAAACCATCACAGCCTACTTTATTATGCTTACAATTATTTGATACTAATTGTTGCTGTAAAACGAACACCGCTTTATAAAAATCATACTCATTAGGATTATCTATAAGTTCTTGAATACTCATAGTAATGGCGCCTTTCCTGCTCGACTTGGCCAAGTATGGTAGATGCCATCTTTATTGTTAAATTGAACACTTAAACGCGTAAAGCTATTAATAGCGGCAAACTGAGCAAAGAAACGATCAAGTACCGTGCAAAAGAAGAACATACCGCTACCTAAATAGTGATCTTGAGCAAAGGTAAGTAAAATATCATTACCTGTACTAAAGCCGACTAAACCTCGTTGATTTACACGAGCCGTTGTGGTGCTCACATCAATAGCAACAATATTTTCAATTAGCGTTTTATTTTCGGGTGAACATTTAAAGTCGTAAAGCTTTAACACTTCTTTAAGTTGGTGTAGCGCATTCTCACCACTGAAACTGTCTAGTGATAGATGACTAATAAGTTGCCACCTAGACGCCTCATTTAATGCGGCTCTTACAGGTAATGTAGGTGCGAGTAAACACTTTACCTTTTTAATAATATCCGCTCGGTCTGGAATAAACATTTTTGGTTCATCCGTACCAAAAGGTAAATGTGCTGGTAAGTTTCGGTTACTGCACTCGGCTCTAATACTTAACAGCCATGAACCGTAATCTTCTTGCGCGTTATACCCTGCAAAATTATGATCGACGAGTGACAAATAAAGATCAGTTCCAAACTCAGCATAACCACCAGCCCAATTAGCAGCTTCTCTACGGCCATTCCAAAACATTCGGTCTTGGTCAAGATATGCGGGGTGAGTTTCACCATAAAACGGTGTAACTGTGGTTTTATTATCTTTATGGTCAAACGCAATAACTTCTTTTATATTTATTATTTCAGCAACCTCAGCATCAAGATAGCGAGGTGCAAGTTTATATTCGTATTCTGATGACTCTACACGAACGGGCTCTAGTTCTTGTTCAAAAAGATTAATAACAGGGGTACAACCCAATAAAAAATTGTTCTCGTTGACTTGCTTTTCTAATTCTTCAGAGCCTTCTTTTAAATAAATATATATTTCAAACTCATCCTCAATATTTACCCATTTTTTATCTAATTCATCAATGTCGAAAAATAAAAATTTTTCAGGGAAAATAAAGTTTTCAACTAATAATCGATAACCTGATAAGGTTTTTTTACTATATGGTACAACTTGGTCTTCATCATCAAAACCAACAGCTTTAAGGTGCCTTTTTTCTAAATATTTAACAGTCGACCAATCATCATTTTTTACTATGGCAAGACCAACACAATGTTGAAATATTAATTGATATAAATAATAAGTTTGATGTGCTTGACCATTAAGAAAAAACCGTAATTTATCAAGCCCTAGGGTTGCCATAGAGACTTCATCGAACTCCCCTTTTATTGCAAGTTTTATTATCGCTTTTGAGCGTGTATGCCAGATAGGCTCTGGTGCATTAAAAGGAGCATTTTGAAACTGAGCTTCAGATACTTCAATTGGCCATAAGTAAGTGTCGTAACATGTTTTAAAGTGGCACGTTTTCATTCCTTCAACTTGGGTGTCTACTTTAGTATTTTGAGGTAGTAAAACTCCCGTTGTAGATATATTTTCAGTTACCATTTTTATTACTGTCATTGACGGTACAGGCGCTTGGTAATCAGGATATATTTGCCCTAATAATGCCTCTGTCAACTCAGGAAAGCTATCATCTAATTTTTGTCTTATTTGAGCAGTTAATAACGAAAATGCTTCTATCAATCGTGATACATGAGGATCTTCTACATGTTCATCACTCAAACGTAGTCGCCCTGCTAGCTTAGGATAATTTGTGGCAAACTCTGAGCCCATATGACGTATAAAGGCGAGTTCACGGTTATAATATTTTAATAAATCTTCATTCATTATAAAGTCTCTATTACTTTTAACCCTAAATTGACAGGCTCTACTTCTGAATCAAACGTAATATATTCAGGTTCAGGATCAGCATAAAGCAAGGCGTTTATCCGTAATCTCATTATGCGATCTAGCGGTTTTTCATTATCAATAGCTTCAACATCAACCTGTATAAAGCGTGGTTCAAACCGCTTAATAACTTCAGCTACTTGTTGGCATAAATATTGTCTACCTTCTAAGCTAGCAACAGCCATAGTAGAGAAGTCGTGTAAACCATAATTTAATAAAGACTTATCCAACTCTTTATAACTTTCGGGCCACGTTAACCACGGTACTTTAGCATTCAGTAAGTTTTCGAGATCACGTCTAACATTTGCCCTTAATTGTTTTAAATTAAGTCCCTTATTAGACTCTTTAATATCTGGCGTTGTAGGGGAGTCATCCATAAGCCTATCTAGAATAGAAGCTTGAATAAGTTGATATTTATTTATACCCACGTGCTTTCCATAATATATTCCATAATTCCATAATACTCGCGAATCAAACAAATACTCTTTACTGATACGACTTATCTAGCAAAGAATATTATTGCGTTTATCAAACAATCCGTATTCATTTCTCTTCGGGTAAACAAGTAAATGTTATTTACCCTTAAACACAACTTTACTTTACCTTTACAATTATTTTACCCTGAAGTTACATTATAAAACAACTGGCTTTTAAGTTAAAAATAGATAATCACTAATCAGATAGTTTTATAAAATCAGATAAAGGCACGGCTTGATCATTCACAAACCACATTTTCTGACCAACACCTACCATCACATCGGGTGCTTTTTCTTGCCAATCGGTTTCTCTACCTAATTTTTCCGCATCCGTACTGCTATTAGCGTACACTAGCGGTATATGTGCTTCCCCACTAGGACCATTTTTGATGCTTAGTTCAACACGACGCCACACTTGTTCAATAATTGAGCTTACTGGCTTAAAATGAATATATTCAATATCTTTTATCTGAGCGATATAATATTTTCCATCTGTCCCAAATATTTCAAGGAAACCACCAAGAGAATCATCTAAATCTCTAAACTCATTAACAACTTCACCATTTAGTTCTACTTGAATATCTGTTCTGTTTTCTTCAAGTTTTAAGGCGCTATTAGTTATACTTTCTGCATTTCCTTGATTCATTTCTACTCGAAGCGACATAAACGCCTCAATGTGTGCGTCAGACTCAGTAAATATATGAGGAACCGATTTGCCAATTAAAAAGTCTTGTCTACTTTGTTCAGCATGAATTAATTGTCTTAAGTTGGCAGCGCCAATTAAAAAATCAGGGTGTTTTTGTACCATGTAATTAAGTTGTTTGTCCGCACGTTCTAATTCACCATTAATACAAAGTAATTCAATTAAGCTACTCTTAGCGTCAACATTTAATGGATCATCACGTAATTGTATTTCTAAATGAGATATGCTGTCAGACAGTCGAGATTCTTGAAGCAATTCTTGTATTTTTTTCATGTTAATTCCTTTTTAGCTTTAATTTTTAGGTGTTAACTCTGTCACCAGTTTTATACTTGAGATCATTTGATCTAATTGGAAATGGGGCTGCAACTGAATAGTTGAATAAAAGTGCCCTGGTTTACCTCTTATTTCTTTTACTTGGACTTGTGCAGTTTGAAGCGGATATTTACTTCGCACTAGATCTGATGCTGATTCAGAGGCGGTTGTATATTGATACAACCACTTTTGCAACTCTCGCTCACAAAGCTCTGCATTTCTGTAAGTACCAATTTTTTCTCGGCCTATTGCTTTTATATAATGAGCGAAGCGAGAAACACATAAAATGTATTGCAACATACAGGAAAGTTTTGCATTAACGGTTGCTGAAATAGAATCATATTCAATAGGTTTTTGAGTAGATGAGTTACTATAAAACACTAAGTGTTCACTTCCTGGAACAGCAGATAAAGGAATAAAACCATTATCTGAAAGTGCTTTTTCAGCGCGATCACTAATTAATAAGTTAATTGATGGCTTGCTTCTTCCTCGATACAAATCAGTTTCATATTGACATACTGGTAAATCACACACTAAACCTTTACTTTTTACACCTGGCTGCATACCTCTAATCTGACCAAACCAAGCTGATTCTGCAAACGCACGAATAAGCACGCCCCCAAAGGCAAAAGAAGCATTCCCCCAAAGGTGATCTTTTTGTGGATCTTTAATTACCTCAGTAAATCGGAAAGCTTCGTTTCTACTTCCATCATTTTTATAAGGTGCTCTCATTAAGGTGTAAGGTAATGTGATCCCTAAAAATCGTGCATCATCCATATCCCGCAAAGAATTCCATTTGATGTACTCAATTTGGTTAAAACTATTAGTGAAATCTGTGTGTATAGCTAAATCAGAAAAATTATCAACACCAAAAAAAGAGGGATGAGCTGAGGTAATAAAAGGAGAAAATGCGGCGGCGGCAGTTCGAGTAACTTCTTTGAGAATGTCAATGTCATTTATCAAGCTACCCTCTCTATTTTGATGGGATATTTGATAATTACCGATCAGCAGTCCAAAAGGCTCACCTCCAGACATATCGTATTCATTGTTATAAACCAGTTTAAAGAATTCACTTTGATCGAACTCTATCGCCTTATTTATATCTTTACTAAGGGTTTTCCAACTACAATCTAAAAGTTTTATTTTTACTTTTTGATTTTTGTCGTTAGTTTCCTTTTGATTGACTAAATATAATGCACCACGCCAAGCAGATTCAAGTGCTTGAAATTCGGTATGATGAATAATGCAATTTATTTGTGTAGATAGTTTTTTATCTATATCTGCTATAGCTTTACGCAACAATGAAAGTATATTATTTTTCTTAATATTGTCAGTGTTATAGCCTGAATTTTCAAGCCATAACATTAACGATTTTTTCATATCAGTCTCTCGTAAAAAACGGTCGACTAAGTGTTTACTGTGTAACTGTTGAGCTGAAGGATTTGTGGCTTCGATATCTACCTCTTTGGTAAATATTTCATTCTCCACAAATGAAATAGCTTCCTGCATAATGTTTATATATCCTTGACCTATCAGCTCAATAATTTCGCAAATTAACCAATACTTGGAATTTTTGCAACTAAACGTAATGAAGCAGTTAACTCTTCCATTTGTAACCATGGACGTAACCAAGCAACCGCATTATATGCACCTGGTTGACCTGGTATCTCTTTAACTTCTACTTTAGCATCAGCTAATGGGTATTTAGCACGAATTTCTTGTCCTCCTCCCTCTGATGCATTGACGAAAGATAATATCCAACGGTTTAACCAAGCTTCAACATCTTCTGCTTCCATGAAACTACCTATTTTATCTCTTGCCATTACTTTCAAATAATGGGCAAATCTTGATGTTGCCATTAAGTAAGGAAGTCGTGCAGATATCGCAGCATTTGCTGTTGCATCATGACTATCAAAAATTTGTGGTTTTTGACAACTTTGTGAGCCAAAGAATACTGCGTAATCAGTATGTTTGTAGTGACATAATGGTAAAAAGCCAAGTTTACTCAGTTCTGCTTCTCGTCTATCAGTAATGCCAATTTCTGTTGGACATTTAAGATCCGGATCACCATCATCACTAGTAAATACATGTGCCGGTAAGCCTTCAACTTTTCCGCCTCCCTCAGCACCACGAATTGCAGTACAAAAGCCATATTTACTAAATGCTTTCCCCATATTCGTTGCCATTACATATGATGCATTCATCCAACAATAATTATCATGTTCTGCTGTTTTAGAGCGTGTTTGCGTATCGTCTAACTCTAATTCTTCATAACGGAATTCTTCTACTGGTTGAGTAGATTCACCGTAAGGTAATCTAGCTAAAACTCTCGGCATTGTTAACGTAACAAAGCGAGAATCATCACTATCTCTGAACGAGCGCCATTTGGTATATTCTAGTGATTCAAATACTTTTTCTAAATCGCGAGGTTTACTTAACTCTGTCCAATCATCAAAACCGAATAGTGATGAACCAGCAGCAGATATAAACGGACAGAAACCTGCCGCCGCGACGTTTGACATTAATGATAATGTTTCTACGTCGGTAGGATGGTTACTAAATTCATAATCACCAACAATACATCCGTAAGGTTCACCGCCAGGTGTACCAAATTCAGCTTCATATATCTTTTTAAAGGTTTGACTTTGATCAAACTCAACGGCTTTACTTAAATCTTTATGAAGTTCTTTTTTGCTCAAACTCATGATACGAATTTTAAGTGTCGCATTCGTTTCTGAATTTTGAACAGTATGGTTAAGTCCACGCCAGCTTCCTTCTAACTTTTGAAACTCTTCGTTATGCATAATAGCAGCAAGTTGCTTCGAAATTGTTTCATCAATTATTTGAATAGCTTGATTGAATGTAACTGTTAGGTTTTTGTTCCATTGGACAGTACCTTTAAGGGCTTCTTCTGTTAACGATCTGATCAACTCTTCTGCACGTGAAGATTCTGTTTGTTTCGTTGCATCAATCGCTTGATCTAAAATAGAAAAGCCTGTTTCTTCACTTGTCGCTTGTAATACTTCAGCTTCCATACTCATTACTCTGCTCCTTGAATATCTAATTCTTTCGCTAATTTATCTAAACTAGCGGTATTACTTAATACATCCTCTAAAATGTTTTCTAAGTCTTCAGATCTATCCACTTTAGTCATTAAATCACGAAGTTTATTACGTGTTTCCATCATTTTTTTAAGGGGCTCAACCTGATTAACAATCGAAGCAGGTTCAAAATCATTTAATGATTTAAAGTCTAAAGCAACTTTCAACTGTGTATCATCATCCGTTAAGGTATTATCAACCGCAATCTCTAATTGAGGGTTCATACGGTGTAATACTTCATCAAAATTATCACGGTCTATTTGCACAAAGCGTCGATCTTTTAATGGTTTTAAATCTTTTGTATTATGACCAGAGAAATCCCCTGTAATACCAATAACAAAAGGTAATTCTTTTTTAACAATAGCACCTTCGGTTTCTACATCGTATGTTATGTGAACGCGGGGTTTTCTAACTCTTTTTAATTTATCATGTATACTCATGAGATCTCCTTTCTAATATTAAATTACGCAGTAAAATACCGCTTTAGTGTTATGTTTCGTTTTCTGTTCTAATGCCTGATAATTTGAAGAAACCATTACGGGCATCCCCATCTTGAATAAGCTCTTGTAATAATTCTGGCAGACTTAATTCGCTCCAACGTATCACTTGCTCTATGGCATATGACATTGGTGAATGAGGTTCTGTTTTACGAAAATAAGCAGCGATAACATCTAAGTTTTGAATTGCTTTTTCTCTTGAATTTATCTGCTGATTGATACCTAGATTAGATTCGCTTTTTTCCATTTCATTATCAGTATCTTCGGCTTCTTCAACGTATTCTTCTTCCGCTGATTTTTTTAATACGTTTTCAGCAAGTTGTTTGACACAAATAGAACAAGCTTGGATAGCGGCACTGATATAGCTTGTAGGTTGAGGATCACCGCCCATTGCAACATCCATCACTTCAGACAAACGATTAAACGCGAGAATAGAGTCATCAATGTCTTTATTTAACTGTATAAAGAAACTATCTGGTGTTTCTTTTATTGCAATCTCGACTTCTTCTAAAGAAACAGCGCCTGATTCAAATTTTTTAATTTGCTTATCGTTATCTAGTCGATCAACATCAAGTGCTTGCTCGTATTGCCAAGTTGAAAATGGTCCTTCTGATTGACCTTCTGTGATTAAAATAGCTTTAATTGGTTGTATTAATGATCCTTCACTTTCAATACCATTTAAACCAATTAGTGGTGCTAGACGTTCTGAAAGGTCATCAAGATCTGGGGTTGGATATAAATTGTCCCAATATCTCTCTATTAATTCTGCTGCTAGTGTAAAACCGAGGGTTAGCCCTTTAAAGCCATGTATACGACAAAGTGCTTCAACTAACCAAGCAACAAATTCTAAGTCTTTACATTGATTTTTTAATATTTCAGGTACCTGTTCAAGAATAGGACGCCAATCAGTTGCAATAGAAAGTAGATTTTCATCATTAACTAAAGCTTTTCGCTCTTTCGCTCTTGATGTGTTCCGGATATCTTTAAGGAGATAATAAATAGAAGTAGGCGAAACGTCATCTCGAGGATTAGTTCCCGTTTCAATATCAGCATTAATAGGTTGAATAAGATCTTCAATATTGAGATTTTGAGCTAACAAATTAAAACGTCCTTGTTATATATTGTAAATTGTTTAATCGTATTGAATTGTAAAATTTTAAACTAACTTGTAAAATTTTAGTTGCAATAGTAAACAAGTGGATTATACATAGCAATTATTTATTTTGTTATTTAACCAAATATTAACGAAATATTTTATATAAAAACAAGAGAATCTATAACTCATTGATTATAATAAGAAATGATTTTCTATATAAAAACTGGAATCGTAGCATCATGCTCATTGTTAATGACATTAATTTCACGTTGGTTATTTTTAGCAATAATACAAGTAACATTGTCCCTTGCATTACGTACTAATGATGCATGCATTAACGCCATACCTGCATCGATAATATTACCGGGTTGTAAGGCTCGTTCAATTTCACTATCACTTACCTCTTTATTTAAACCGTCGCTACATAATAAAAAAACATCGCCCACTAAAAGTGGAGCTGTTTTCACCTCAACATTTAAGTTATTATCTACTCCCACGGCACGAGTAATCACATTCGCTAATGGATGGCTTTCAGCTTCTTCAGCTTTTAAAATCCCCTCATCAACCATGTCATTAACTTGACTGTGATCTTTAGTTATTTGTTGTAGTTTATTATTTCGTAATAAATAACCACGACTATCGCCAGCCCATAAAAGTGAATAGTCATTTTTTTTAACCCACAAAATAACCACAGTCGTTCCAACCACTTTACCTAAAAATTGATTTTCACTCATTTCTTGTAATTGAGTATTACATTGCTGAAGTATTTTAATTAACATGTCAGTACTAACTTCATCTGATGTTTTATTTTCAACCGCGTCTTGAATGTTATCAATTACCAATTGGCTAGCCACATCACCTGCCGCATGCCCACCCATACCATCGGCGACGACCCATATACCTTGTTGAGGTAACTCAAGAAAAGCATCTTCATTTATTTGTCGAACGGTACCTCGATGCGTTTGCGCATGGCTTGATAAATACATGATTATTCCTTTAATATTTTGGTTACATTCCAATTATTTTCTTGCCATTGTCCATTTAACATTGCTGAAAATTGACTAACTTGCGGTAAACCTTCGGTAATAATTAAACAAGGCTCAACGAAATATGATCCAAGCGTCCACCATAAACTATAACGGCCGTAATGATGACTGTACTGATGGTGAAGTAAATCAAGTAATTCAGGGGGAGAATCACCTTTAATTACCCATGCTTTTTTAATTTTGTCTTCAGATTCTCTCGTTGCCGAATTAGTTTTAGTATTTTGTATCGCAACTTCTTCATTCGACAACATAGTACACCAATCATCAAAGTCAAAATCATCATTCAGGACTTTTAGGATCATTTCTTCAAATTTTTCTGACCATGTATTTTTATACCACCCTTGCAATGCGGAATTGTTATGCTCAGTTGCAAGAGTAAAAGGAAATGGTCTATTAACTTGGTCAATACTCGGTATTACTGTTCCAATCATGGGGGAATCACAACAAATACCTGCAGAAAGTGAAAAGTGCCAAATAGGACTAGTTAAATAACAATCTAACCAGTCGTCTTCTAATTGCTCTTTGCTGACGGCAATAACAGCTTGCAACCACTCGTTCCAATGTTTTAAAAAGTCATTGTTTAATTTACTTTGTACAAAATCACCTTTTATCGGAATTTTGCCACAAAAGCCTATTGAGTCTATAGGGTTGTTGGACATGAAAAACTCTCCAAATTCAACATCCAGAAAGGATTATTCACACTGTTTGCAATAAACTTAATATCAGCTTTATAACCACTGAGCGATATTTTTAACAAGCCGTCTTTTTTAGTTTCTGGTCGTACACTACTTAAATCATCCAAGAGTTTAAATAGCGACCATTCACCAGTATATTTTTTATTTAGTGGTCGACCTCCATTTGGTGGCGTAAAAGCTATTCTTGTCTCATTATTAGCACTTACACCTGGCCAAACAAACTGTTCTTTTCTAGTAGGTCCATGGCGATAGTTTAGTTGTTTTCCATCAATTTCTAACATAAATTGACTAATATTTCGATCAAGGTATTGCGCCTCTAGACTAAAGTAGACTTTAGGCGTTTTATTGTCAGCTTCGAAAAATGCTTCTCTGATAATATGAGCTCGTTGATACATTGCTAACACATCAGTGCTGATACCAATATTTTTAGTAAAATACCAAGTAGATTTGCTGGTATCGACATGTTCAGCTAAATATTTATTCCAAAATTTATCGAGCGTACCACCGTATGCAAAAAATCGACTAAAATCTTTTACTCTAACGTCTATACTTGTATTGCGTCTAAATGGATAACGGCCTTTAATTGCCCTACGGTATTCAGATAATACTTGAGACTTCCAAATTCCATTCAAACGTTGGCTTTGGTTATTTTGCGCAAAGCCTTTAGTGCGTTTAGCTATAGGTGTTAGCCAGTCAATAACAGGAAAAGGCATATCAGATACTTGTTTTTGTAAATTGCTTCCTAAAGAAGAGAAATCACTCTCTAAACGCTGATTCATATACGTTGTTTTCTCTTGTGAAGCGCCACTTGCTTTATCCATACTACGATTAATTAATCTTAGCGTTGCTTGTATTTCATCTAACGCTTTTATATTAACAGCAAGAAGATCAGTAAAGGCAAACTCAACCTCTTGACCAGGTAAATCAATATCTAACTCTAAAGGCTCATCAGGCAATAGCCGGCTAATTCTTGATTTTTTCGAAGCAAATAATACATCTGTTGTGCTTTTCGCTACTTCTGTAGCAGCTTTCGTATTTTTAGACAATGGCAGTTTCGTTAATTGTAGGTTTTTTTTAGCAGCAGCAATAATGCTTTTAATTGGTGCATCAGGGCTTGATAGCGCTCGAGTGATTTCAACACCTTCACTTAACGAGTTTATTGGTTTAACCGTTAAATCACTTAAAAAGTCTTCCCAATAAAAAATATAATCTCGTATATATTTTTGTTCTAATTGTGAGGTAATTTGTGATTTAGTCGCTTCGTCTAGCGTGTTTAAGTCATCTCCATAGACCCAACTATCTTCGATTAATCGTTTTATAATTCTATTTTTTTCAATGCTAAAAATACCATGAAAACCATTATAAGTATAAAGACCTGGAATACCTTCATCAAAATTTCGCTCACTTTGAAATGCAAAACCTTGCAGGCTATCAAGACTCAATATGTCAATTAATTTGAAATCAGGAATACTACTATCAACAAAGTCACTTTTTAAACGCTGATAAGCTCGTTCAACTAGTGGTAACATAGTCAGTGTCTGTCGTGCTTCTAATACTGCGTCTTCATTATATTCATCCCCTCTTGTCCCCTTTGAAAGTAATGTAGCTAAATGTTGATTAAGTTCACTTCTAATGGAGGCATTTATTTTTCCTGGTATATTTCTATCAAAGTACGCAGAGAACCAAATTTTAATATCTTCTTCTTCAAAATACTCAGGGTTAAATAACATTAAGTACGTTTTCAGTGTTTCGTATACATAGTTTAAATGAGTGGAGTTTTCTAACATTTCTTTTGTTAGTGCTTTTGTTAAATAAGGTAATAAAAAGGCATCCAGTGCTCTTTCATAAGCCGCACTTGCGGGTTGTTTTAATTTATTTCCTTGATATAAACCTAGCGTACGAGCATCTTCGCTTTCTTCATTAGCATACCCAACAGGGAAATTTCTCAACGTTGATAAACCTTTAGTTAACGTGATAATTTCAGATTGTGCTGTTAAACCGCCATCAGTAATTTTTTGGTATTCAACAACAGCATCTTTTGTGTGATCAACAAGCTCTGTGTTCCAAGCGTAGCTAGACCACCAACCGTAAGTAAAGAAAATTGTTATCACTGATGCAACAGCCACAGTAGCATGCCTTAGTAACAAGTTTTGTTTGTCGTGTTGTCGGTTAACCGAAGCCAAGTTTTTTTCTGGAAAAATGACATCTTCGAGTAAACGTTTTATAAAATAGCTGCGTTGATGTTTTACTTCACTCGCTTTTAATTCTACTTTACCACCTGCCGCTAAGGTTGAAGAAAGGTGATCAATTGGTGTTCCCTCTTGTGTTGCACTGGTTAGATACACACCACGTAACAAAGGAGCTTCTTCATAAGCGTTAGGTGAAAATATTTCTTTTAAAAAATCGTCTGCAGCACTTTGTAATAAACGTAACTGTTTTGGAAATTCGTATATGGCTGCTCGACGGTCAAGATCTCTTTCATTTTTTAACCTAGCATTGATACGTGCATTTAAATTACTTAGTAAAGCATGAAATTCTTTATTGAAGGTACTAACAATACTTTCTTGTTCGTTATCAGTAGAGAGCGGAAAAGATACCCCCCAAATTTGCTCACAATCTTCTTGTGCGAAATCATCAAAAAACTCATTAAATCCGGCGATCAAATCACATTTAGAAAAAAGTACATAAACAGGAAAAGTCATACCTAGTTGATTTTGTAATTCTTGTAGGCGTTGCTTTATTGCTCTAGCATGCAAATTTCTTTCTGTTTTAGTTTGATTTAATAATTCAGACATCCCCATACTAATAATGACACCATTAATAGGGCGTAATGGCCTAAACTTTTTAAGTAACCCGAGAAACCCCTGCCAGGCACGAGAATCTTGTTTCGCATGACTATCTTGGGTTGTATATCGTCCTGCGGTGTCAATTAAAACTGCTTTATTAGTAAACCACCAATCACAATGACGTGTACCTCCAACGCCTTGTATCATGTCTATCCCCATCTTTTCTTGTAATGGGTATTCTAGTCCTGATTGCTGAATAGCCGTAGTCTTCCCTGATCCAGGAGGACCAATCATGATATACCAAGGTAATTCGTATATGCTTTTGCTATTCGCAAATTTAGTCGTTTTTAAAATATCTAAGGCTTGCACCATTTTTTTATGTAGAACGTTTATTTCGCTCTTCACTGTTTCTTCAGTTGAACTACCGTTACTCTCATCTTCACCATTGATTAGGTTATTTACCATTTCTTCACTTTGTTTTTTGTCTTGTACTTTACTTGCAAACTTAATGGCCCCCCAAATAATTATGATAATTAATAAGAGAATAATACGAGCAGATATACTGATGAGTGGTTCGTAACCTGCAATAGCAATTAATGGCCCGCCAAACCATATGAGTAATGCCAAACAGATAAATCCTACTATAGTGATCACAGTTTTTGATTTTAATTTGGTAATAATTTTTTTAAAGCTTTCTTTAAATGACATAACAATTCCCTGTGAACAACTAAAACAACAAGTCTATTTCAATACGACGATTTAATGAGCGATTATACTCATTACTATTATCAACTCGTGGTTGTGACTCACCTATTCCTTCTGGCCATAAACGTCCTTTTAATGATGCATTATTTGCCAAAAAGTTGCCGATTGATGTCGCTCTTGCTAATGATAAATGCCAATTAGAAGGATATTTTGTAGTAAAAATGGGTTCGTCATCTGTATGACCTGTGATTAATATTTTTCCTTGAGTACCTTCAAGTGTTCTGGCAATTTTGGCTAATATAGGTTCAAAGTCGACTCTAGGCTTTGTACTACCCGACGCAAACAAAGCGCCAGCACCGATTCGAATTCTTATTCTGTCGGATAGCTGTTCAACTTCGAGTAAGTTTTTATCTATTTCTGTTTGCAGTAATTGTTGTAATACGAGGGCTTCATCTCTACTCATGTGCTGAATTTGAGTTTTATCATTGTCATACCATGGCACTAAAGAGACCAACTCTTTATATACGCTTGATGAATAACTATTAATGCTATAGCTAAAAGACATGTAAATGAAGAGAAGCAGTACACCAAATAAAGCACCAATGACCCATAAAGGAAAAGGTTGCTGGAATTCAGTATTATGAATAACTTTATCTCGCCAACCCGGCGATAATTCGCGCAGTAAGTCTCCTTTAAAGGATTGCACACTGTGATAAGCTTTATCTCTTAAATCTTCTAGCTTCTGCTCACCTTGCGCCTCGACTTTCATCTTTCCAACAAAACCCAAGGTTAAACAAAGGTACATCAATTCAAGTAAATGATTCTTTTCTGCTGGATACTGTAAAGCACTTTCAAGCAGGGTATAAAAGTACTCCCCACCAAATGTTTCACTGTGAAAAGTTGACAGCAGACTTTCTGACGACCATAGACTATCCCCACCCCAAGGTGAGTTCAAAATAATTTCATCTAGGAAACTACATAAACAATAGCGAGCTGACTGAATATCTTCAGTAGGTACATTAGCGGCTCTTAACGTATGTTCATAATTTTTAATTAAATCAATACACTGTAACCTTAAGGTATTAACGTCATCATGTTGCTGGGTATTTCTTAATTTAATACCTGTTGAAAGTAATACCCCTGCATTATCTACTAATGGGTTATCAGTCATAGTAAGGATAGTATGATATGCACGACTATTTATTTTGTCTTCATGCACAATCGTTTTACTACTTTTATCTTCGAGTTGGCTATCTAATTTATTAAACGAGCCTGCACCGCGGCCTGGCCTTGGTTTGACTATTGTTTTATCGTTCACGGTAATATTAGTCCTTAATTTATCCGCTATTTTTGAATAGCATAAATAATGTAGATATAAAAACCTCTAGTTATACAAAGATCTATGCACTAAAGGTTTTAGAGTATGTAAAAAGTACTTTTAGCAAAGTTAACCAAGCAACCAATAAAAAAACACATTAAAATGGCTGAGTGCGAAATAAACATAACTAAAGAGCCTTGTTATATCGATGGCTTCGTGTTTATTTTCCTCTGTGTAACCATAAACGAAGAACACCACCAATGGCACAAGTGTAAAAGTTACCAATAAAAACCACCAATAATGCTCACTGAACCAAGGTAAAACCAAAGAAGCCGGAATAAGAAAAAGTACAAAAAAAACAGAATATTCATCTTTATTTTGTCGCTTTGGCATACGATCAAATATGGTAGCTAATAATATAGTGGTAATAACTATGCTATAAGCTATATAAGGCCAATGGTTTAGTGTATCGACTACATCGTTTGTTTTCTTAAGCCATACATCTTGTTGTGTTAGTAGGGAAAAATTTACTGTACTGATTAAAGACCATAAATAAGCCACTAACTTATAAAGCCCAAACGCAAAAACGCCACAGCCTACACTACCTATGCTATAACTTCTCATTAGCTGTATATCGAATTTAAGCCAACGATATTTATGAGCAATTATTTTTAACCCTATTCCGTATAAAACAAGTAGCATTAACATCAATAACGCATAAAAAAAGTGCGTTAAATAAAAAAGCGCTATTAATGGTATAGAAGCTAAAAAAAGTTCACTATTATGCTCACATTTATCGTGACCCACTTTATAGTCGCGATAAATAACAAAAGGTATTAATAAAAATACTATTAATAAAACAATGTTAAAATTCATTTTCTATTGCCTAAGAGCACAAGGTCAAGGCTACTATTAATAGTGAAAATAGTGCCTTATATTAATACTGTAATTTATGTAAAAACCTGACTCAACGTCTGAACTTACTTTCACTTTATGGAGCAAAATACAAATAAAAAACACGGTAAAATTAACACTTAACCTGTGTTTTTTATCCTTAAAATGACTGAAGATAGAGAAATCTAGATTATTTGAGTCTTAAAATTTACATGGCGCTATTAATCGCTTCTCTTACTGAACGATATAAGACCCCTAATGTTTTATCAAAAACCCACTTGATAACATCATAAGTCAGTTCAGCCAATTTATATGTTGTTTGTCCGGCAAAGGCCAGCATATGGCCGAGCAAACCAGCAACTTGCTTGGAACGTTTAACTGAAGCTTGTGCTACTTTAACTAAAGTTCTAGAAACTAAATCATAAAACGTTAACGCTGAGCCAACTGAAGCTTGCGCTAATATTGCTTGATAGTAACCTTCATCTTTAAGCAAAGTGATAAGTGCAGCACTAATTTTATCGGCCCAATAAGCACTGTAAGAAGCTTGATTTCGATTATTGTAATCTAAACGCACCGGTGTATTTAAAAAGTTATCAGAACGTCTTTGCAAGGAACCCCAGTCATTTCCCTTAGCTGAGTTAACATAACCGGGATTACCATTTACACCCATTTTATGTGCACTTGGGTTAAAACCTTGACCACTATTCAATCTATATTCTGTGCCATTATAAGGCGCATGAATAAACGGCCACAAAGGCACTTTAGGTACAGGATCTGCACCGTGGGTACAACGAAAAATATTATCGACTCTAGCCGTTGTTTGAGCTGAAAAACTACTTAACCCAATTCTTGGTGAGCCAAAGGTATATAAATTAACAGGCATTCCATATTCACTTTTAAGCCAGTCAGCAGTCAACCCAGCTAGCGCTCCTCCTAAGCTATGGCCTACACAATGAACGGTACCGATTGAACCTTTATTTTGTATTTGAGAAATATATGCTTGAAAAGCAGGCTTCATGCTGTAAAAAGTTTTATTAAAACCTGCATGTACACTTGTACCCGTTGCTGATCCAGTTAATCCGACATGGGCATCGGTTATAGCATCTCGTAATGAGGCTGTACCCCTTATTGCAATAACATGATCGCCTTTATATACGCCCTTTCCTTGACCAAGCAAAGCAAAACCAGTTGTTCGATTAAAAAGATGTGATAGAAAACCTCCTGAAACCCCTTTGACTGGTCCATCCGACAAATCAAAAGTAAAAAATTTATTTAATTTTTTTGCATTTTTTCCAAGCTGATAACCAGCACGTCCAGAATCTTTTATTTTATATGATGTATCTGCCAGTAAAGAGGCTATATGAGGAGAAATAGTCGACATAAATCAAATCCTTTTATAATTAAAATTTTAGATGGTTACCAACGACAAATACTGTGCACTAGATAACCCGCTTGTGGGTATTCATAACTATTAAATTCAAATTCATCTTGTGAATTGTTTAAATCACAATATAATTTTGCTAAGCGTTCCGTTAACGCTTTATTTGGTTCAATACCAATTGCTTCGGTATACCATAAAATATATTTTTCTCCCTGATAATCCACATCTATGGTTTGCCTAATACTTGATTCATCAAACATAGACCCTGGTTTTCTTGAACGGATGTTTTTTTCTTCAAAAGAAAAACGCCCTTCATTATCCGTTGAAGTTTTGTCGACTAATTCTTTATCATCACCATAAGTCAGCCCTCTAAATACTGTAAGACCTACAACAGGTTTACCCTCTTTAGTAATAACACCATGAACTTCGGGTGATAAATGAACATCGTATTTTTTAAATAAACCAAACATAGTTGCCATTGCCTGTGTTGAAAGTAAAAAGATAAGTGCTGTAACAGCCAGGAATATAATAACGAGTGTACGTTTTGGGGGTGAGAAAGCGAATGTCATAATAGTCCCTGAGTTGCCTTAATATCCCTTTGTTAAATTGCGAAAGTAATATAAAAGAAAAAAGTTATTGATTCAAGTATTGTTATCAATATGTTTCAAATATTAATTATTAGTTATAAAAAGGTAATTTGACGCTATCTAAGTTATGGACTACATAATGAACGGTAAGATTGAGTCTTTATTTTATATTTGAGAAATATATGCTTGAAAAGCAGGCTTCATGTTGTAAAAAGTTTTGTTAAAACCCGTGTATACACTTGTACATCCCACATGGGCATCGGCTATACCAGCTCGTATGAGGCTGTCCCCCTTATTGCAATAACATGATCGCCTTTATATACGCCCTTTCCTTGACCAAGCAAAGCAAAACCAGTTGTTCGATTAAAAAGGTGTGATAGAAAACCACCTGAAACCCCTTTGATAGGACCGTTAGATAGATCAAAGTTGAAGGAAGAGTCTACTAATTGACTAGCGGCTACTCTATATTTCCCATGTTTATTCGCGGTTTTGATTTGATATGACAATTCAGCTAACTCTGAAGCTAGCTTAGGGGTTAAATTTAACATAATGCATTCCTTTTTATATGCTTTCCCATCTACAAATACTCAATACGTTATGAGTAAATTCAGGATATTCGTAATTTATGAAATAATATTTTTCTTCTTGCATTGTAAGATCACAATTTAATTGTTTTAGTTTTTCAGAGATATTTTTATGGGTTTTACCTTCAGTAACTGTGTACCAAAGTAAATAATCTTTATCTTTATCTTTATAATTAAGCTCGATCGTCTGAAAAACTCGGGTTTCATCTAACATTTGACCGGGTCGACGAGAACGTATACTCTGCGCAGGAAAGTAAAATAAACCATTATCATCAGTCTTACTTTTATCATTTCTCCCCCTCTCACATCCTAACATTCTATTAACAATTATATTTTTAATTGGTTTACCTGCGAAAGTAATACGGCCGTGAACCTCGGGTGATAGATGAACATCGTATTTTTTAAATAAGCCAAACATAGTTACTGTTGCCTGTGTTGAAAGTAAAAAGATAAGTGCTGTAATAGCAAGGAGTATAATAACGAGTGTACGTTTTGGGGGTGAGAAAGCGAATGGCATAATAGTCCCTGAGTTGCCTTAATATCCCTTTGTTAAATTGCGAAAGTAATATAAAAGAAAAAAGTTATTGATTCAAATATTGTTATCAACATACTTCAAATGTTAGTTGTTGGTTACAAAAGGTAATTAAACGCTATCTAAGCTATGGCCTACAAAATGAACTGTACCGATTGAGCCTTTATTTTGTATTTGAAGAATATATGCCTGAAAAGCAGGCTTCATGCTATAAAAAATTTTGTTAGGACCCGCGTGTACACTTGTACCAGTAGCTGAACCAGTTAATCCGACATGAGCATCGGCTATACCAGCTCGTATGAGGCTGTCCCCCTTATTGCAATAACATGATCGCCTTTGACTGGACCGTTAGATAGGTCGAGATCGAAGTGTTTTTCTAATAAATCGGCATTATAACCCAAACGATACCCACCTAAGTCTGACTGTTTTTTATATTATAGGCGGAATCAGCTAGTAATTAAGCTATACGAGAAGAGATAGTTGTCATTTTTAAATCCTTTTAAATTAGTTCTTTGTAAGTGGAGTTACCATCGACATATACTATGTACTAGATATCCAGCTTGAGGGTACTCATAACTATTAAACCTTATTTTTTCTTCTGAATTTTCTAATTCACAATTTAGTTTTTTTAGGTGTTCCGTTAATGCTTTGTTTGGTTCAATACCTATAGCTTGTGTATACCAAAGCATGTACTGTTTATTTTCAGCTTTAGCAACAATAACTTGCCTGATTCTTGATTCATCAAACATAGACCCTGGTTTTCTTGAACGGATGTTTTTTTCTTCAAAAGAAAAACGACCTTTATTATCGGTTATGGCTTCGTCAACTAACTCTTTATCATCACCATAAGTCAGCCCTCTAAATACTGTAAGACCTACAACAGGCTTACCCTCTTTAGTAATTACGCCATGAACCTCAGGTGATAGGTGAACATCGTATTTTTTAAATAAACCAAACATAGTTGCCATTGCCTGTGTTGAAAGTAAAAAGATAAGTGCAGTAACAGCAAGGAGTATAATAACGAGTGTACGTTTTGGGGATGAGAAAGCGAATGTCATAATAATCCCTGAGTTGCCTTAATACTCCTTTGTTAAATTGCGAAAGTAATATAAAAGAAAAAAGTTATTGATTCAAATATTGTTATCAAAACATTTCAATATTAACAATTGGTTACATCGAAGTAATTGAAAGAAGATCTGTACGATTATATTTACTTATAAAAATTAACATTAAAAGATTCAAACTTCCCTTTGCCTCGGCCTAGTACAATGGTATTTCCGTATTTAGAATAATATAAATAAGATTAAAAGAGCAGATAGATACAAAGCATCGACAAAAGTGTCAAAACTATGTATTTAATGATTGTTTTTTGAAAAAACATTTTCAAACAAAGTTATTTACATTTTCTTATTGAATTATTTACATATAAGTAGCAGAATATCGCTGTTATTTATTAGGGATATTTTATCCTTACCAATGTTGCTTTAAAGGATTTAGTTTTAATTTATGGAAAATACTCAATCAACCGCCTCTGTTATCGATGATAAAACACTCATCGCTGGTGTCTCCCCACAAAAAACTGCTGCTCCTATCAATTTAATTGGCAAGTCTTTAAAAGATCGATATCTTATAGAGTCATTGATCGGTTCAGGTGGAATGAGTGATATATACAGGGCTAAAGATTTACATTTAGAAGCAGCAGGAATTAATGAGCCTTATGTCGCTATTAAAGTGCTGCTTCAACAATATTCGTCAATTCCAGAAGCAAAACAAATATTAATTAAAGAAGCAAGAAAAACACAGCAACTATCACACCCAAATATTATTAGAGTTTATGATGTTGACTCTCACGATAATTTTCATTTTATTGTAATGGAATGGTTAGATGGTGAAACACTTGATCAAGTTATTAAACGTTCTAAACCTATGGGGTTACCTTTTAAAGGTGCTAATAATTTAATACAACAAATAGGTGAAGCACTAACTTATGCCCACAAAATGGGAATTGTTCACACAGATTTAAAGCCCTCTAATATTATATTGACTAGACAAGGAAATATTAAGATTTTTGATTTTGGTATTGCAAGTGCGGTCCAGTTAAACTTTGATAAATATGCCATCCAAAATAATGATCTATCATCACCGCTCACAGGATATACACCAGCATACGCAAGCTTTGAACAATTAGAAGGTCAATCGCCTTGTACTGCTGATGATATTTTTGCCTTTTCCTGTATTGTTTATGAATTATTATCTTGTAAACATCCATACCAACGAGTAGCCGCAAATAAAGTCGACTTACAGAAAACATCCTTAAAGAAACCTAAACATTTAAATTTATTATTATGGCCAAGTTTAAAAAAAGGTTTAGCTATACATAAAGAACAGCGTTGTAACTCTATTCAAAAGATAAACAACGATTTCTCTCGTAAAGTTTGGCCTAAGGCCTTAGCTATAACTACAGGTATTGTAATTACAGCTGCTGCCCTTCAGGTATATCAAGCTCAAGAAAAAGAAATTGACAACTTAAATAACCTCATCACATTGAGTGATGACGAGCAAAAAAAATTAAACGGATTTAAAAACTTATCTACTATCGATTTATTGGCTCAATTAGAGAACATACCCGCAGAGCAAAGGCTATTAAAACAAGGGTTACTTAGAGAGCACAGACAATCTCTGATCAATATAGCGGAAAAGCGGATTATAAATGTTACTAAAGACGCAACAGGTACTTATAAAGATTATGAGCAAGTTAATCAAATTATAGAAAATGCGTTAGCTATTTTTCCTGACTCAATACGATTGAGTCAATTACAAGCGGAAGCAAGTAGTAGTCGCATAGCAATAATTGATGCTTTGTCTGAACGTCTAAACATACTGTTATTACAAGGTCGATACAATGAAACAGGCGATAATAATATTGATAAAATAATCGCCGATCTAAAATTCGTTGACTTTGAGTTTAAGTTTCAACCAAAAGATGATGTATTTAAAGTATATAATGATGCTTTTACTTTAGCATTGACCGAACATAATATAGATAGAATTACACGACTCATTTCAGTTGGAGAATTAGCTTTCGCATATCATAGTGATGCAAAGGCATTATTAGATTTGGGAAAAGAAATAAAGTCATCCGTTGCGTTATTAGCAAAATATAATGCGGATATAAACAATGGTAAGCCTGTAAACTATCCATATGATGCAGCTGAAGTATTTTACGCATCAACATTTGATCAATTCAATGAAGATTTATCGCTTGTTGAAACCCCTACAGCATTAATGAAAATTGATGAGAAAATTACTGAATTAGAAAGCCAAATACCATCCGATTTCACTCCTTTGATTGCAGTAAAGAAGATTATGGCTGGCTCGTACCTTAATTATGGTAATTTATATATAGAAAAGAAACGTTTTAAAACAGCCAAACAATTAATTAAAAGAGGCAATGAACTATATACGCTAATTAATTAATTTTAATTAACGTATTTATACTAATTTCAACTTAACTAATAAAAATTGAAGATACGCAGAATCATGCGTATTACTGCATAAGGCATAAAAAGTACATGGAATTGATTTTTGACATCGTTAGCTATCACAGACTTTCCCCCGAACAAAACTCTACCATAAGTATTAATAATACGCTTACCTTGGGTCGTTCTGAAAGTAATGATTGGCATTTACCCGATCCAGAAAAAGTTATTTCGGGCTGCCATGCTCGAGTAGAAAAACAGGTAGACGGCTTTTATATACACGATTTATCAACCAATGGTTTATATATAAATCGCTCCGTAGAAGCCTTGGGGAAATCAAATTCACATAAATTATGTGATAATGATTTACTCACCTTTGGTGATTATGAGGTATCAGTATCTATTAAAGATACCAATACACCTGATGTGCCTACCTCTAGTAGTCGTATACCGAGCGCATCAAGAGGAGATTCCCCTTTGCATTCTCAAGCGACATCAGATCTTAACGACAAAACCAGCATTAGTTCCCATGCTCAAGGCATATCTCCAAGCAGCTTGTTTGATGATATGCCCAACTCTATAAAAAGCTCTCGTAAGATGCCCGTTGTAAATCATGATTTGAATGATCATTTTGACGTACCACAGGCTATACCAGAAGAATGGGATAATGAACTTTTTAATACTAATGTCGTTAAAAAAACGACAATTAAACAACAACCTGCACCTAAAATTCCTGAATCGGGTATAGCTACAGCTCCTAAAAAAAGTGAAACTGTTACAACAAGCGATGTAAAACAACAAATCATAACGTCGTCAACTACCGAAAGTCGACCTATGGATGCTTTTATCAAAGGTTTAGGTGTCTCTCAGTCGATTAAGCCTGACCAATTAAATGATGAATTACTTTATGAGATGGGTCAAAGTATGCAATTAATGCTGATGGGCTTAATTGAATCTTTAAGAACACGTTCTGCATTAAAAAATGAATTTAGAATTAATCAAACGACATTTCAGAAGCAAGAAAATAACCCATTAAAATTTTCTGCAACCATTGATGATGCTTTTCAAAATCTATTCTTAAAGAAAAGTTCAAGTTTTTTACCATCAAAACAAGCGATTACCGAAGCGTTTAACGATACTAAAAAGCATGATGTAGCACTTACTGCTGGAACATTAGGAGCTATTGAAGGTATTTTTAAACAACTATCGCCTTCAGAGATAGAAAAAAAAGATTTAAAAGACTCTATTTTTGATCAAGTGGTACCAGGGCAAAAACAGTTGCGCTACTGGAAAACATATCAAATCTTACATAAAGATATGGTAAATGAAATAACTGCTAATGGCAGTTCAGTGTTATCAGATGACTTCGTTAAAGCATATGATAAGAAGATTAAATCATTATAATGATGAGAAGGTAAAAATGACTTTAAAAAAAATATATATAGCCCTTGCCGTTTCAATTAATGTGTTGTTAATGACAAGTTGTTCGACAATAAATGCAATTATACCGCCATCTACGGATGTAAACTTTAACGCCTCTGAAGATATTAACCCTGATATGAACGGGAGAGCATCGCCTGTTGTCATAAAAGTACTTGAATTATCTTCTCGCACAATATTTGATACACAAGACTTTTTTACTTTATATGAATCACCTGAAGATATTTTAGGGCCTGATTTATTAAGAAAAGACGAGTTAGAACTACAACCAGATGAGTTAAAAAAATATAAAATGGAATTAGATAAAAACACCCGTTATGTCGGTTTTGTCGTCGCTTATCGTGATATTGATAGTTCTCGTTGGCGTTCAGTTATTGAAGTATCACCAACTGGTTACGATACTTTCACGATGAATATTGAAAAACTAGCCATTTATATTAGTAATAAGTAAACCAAATAAAGAAGGACTTTATGAGTGATTTCAGCCCAATAGCATGGACAGAAGGTATGTTCTTGCGACCTCAGCATATGCAGCAACAAGAACGTTACCTACAATTTCAACAATCAAGAATAAATGCTAAAGTAAGTCCGCTATCTTGGGGGATATTTGACCTTGATATTGATAATAGCATGCTCTCATTAGGTCAGTTTCGCCTAAACAGTGTTGAGTGTTTATTTCAAGACAATACATTAGCAGTATTACCCGAACAAGGTTTATTGCCTGAAGCAATAAGTATACCTTCAGGTACTTTAGATCAATTGATCTACCTTGTGTTACCTATCAGTAAAAGTACGGGTTTAAACATTTCGGATGAAGATAGCACTTTTATTACCCGCTATCATTTTCATGACCATAATATTATTGATACATCTATAGGCTCTGAAGCAACAGAAGTACTGCAAATAGGTAAATTACATTGCCAGTTTAAATTACAAAGTGAAGACAGATCTGGTTATGTTTCAATCGCTATAGCAAAAATAATAGAGGTATCTGAAGAAGGTGTTATCTCATTAGATAAAAAATTCATTCCTCCTTGTTTATCTATCGATAATATTCAAGGTTTAATAAAGGTTACTCGTGAAATAAAAGGTATGATAAACCAACGTGCAGAGGCGATAGCAGCAAGATTATGTCAATCTCAAGGCTCTTCTAGTTCAATTTCTGACTTTTTAATGCTGCAACTTCTCAACAAATACCAACCTTTATTTGACCATTATAGTATTATGTCTGGTATTCACCCCGAAACCTTGTACCGTACTATTATTAGCTTTTCGGGTGAATTAGCAACATTTAGTTCTGCAACGAAACGTACACCTGAATTCCCTAAATATCAGCATGACAATCTCTATTATGTCTTTAGCAATGTTATGGCTAGTATCACACAGAGCTTAAGTAGTGTATTAGAACAAACCGCAATCCAACTTGCATTAGAAAAAAGCCAATATGGTATCTACTTTTCTCCAATACATGATAAAAACTCTTTGGAGCACGCTGACTTTATCATTGCGATCAAGGCTTCTCTACCCAACGAAGAGATACGCAAGCGCTTGCCCGCACAAATTAAAATAGGCTCTGTAGAAAGTATCCGAGAGTTAGTCAATAATCAACTACCTGGAATTGGTATTATTGCGCTTCCTGTGGCACCAAGACAAGTACCTTATCATTCTGGTTATCATTATTTCCAATTAGACAAACAAAATAGCCATTGGTTAAAGTTACAGACTAGTGGTGGTATTGCTCTTCACCTTTCTGGTCACTACCCTGATTTAGAAATTGAAGTATGGGTAGTTAACCATTAAATAATGCTTATAGAGATGAGTTAAAGATTTTCTCATCTCTATTTTAACCTTCGTTATTTCACCATTACTCAAAAAATATAGTCATACTGTTGAAAGCTGATAGTTAAACCGATAATAATGGACCCAACGGTTGTCCGCCCAATAAGTGCATATGAATATGGTAAACTTCCTGGCCGCCATGTTGATTACAATTCATAATTAATCGATAACCATTTTCATCAATGCCCTCTTCTTTTGCTAGTTTTTTAGCAACTGTGATCATTCTACCTAAAGCCAGTTCATCCTCTTCTTCAACATCATTCACGGTGGGAATAAGCTTATTCGGAATAATTAAAATATGGCTATCTACACGCGGGGAAATATCTCTAAAAGCTGTCACCAAATCATCTTGATATAACAAAGGTGTTGGGATTTCTTGACGGATAATTTTAGAAAAAATGGTTTCTTCACTCATAGTCGATTCTCTATTTTTTAATGTAGTTTTGTATATAAGCTAGTTTACCGCCAAATAAATATATTACTAGTGCGATTGATAGTTTGAACACTGCTTACCTTAAATAATATAAACAACTGGTTTAATACCATTTATTGACCTTAATCAAGAAGCCGACTATGAGCAGTTTTTGCTATCTATGACAAGGTCCACATTATTGATATAACCGGTCAAGATCAAAGTAGATGTCGATTTTTTTATTACCTTGTTACATGGTAATAAGCCTTCTGCTCTAATCACTATCCATAGATATTTAACTGAAGTACTAAGCGAAACAATACCGATAACAAACTTACGCTTTATATTTTGCTCTGTTGAAGTCTCTACAAGTAAACGACTGTTTAGGAAACCGCTGTAGACACAAAGTAACTAACTGTTTAATATTGTTTTTATTCTAATCTAAATTAAGCTTACTCTTAACATGTTTAATTCAAATGTATTAACACTCACTTTATTGAGCATTATCCCTTTTATCTCACAACAAGCAGTCGCTGACAATATTGAAAAACCTTCTGTGCCTAAAAATATTATCATGGTCATTGCTGACGGAATGGGCCCCGCCTATACCAGTGCATATCGTTATTTTAATGATGATCCCAATACCATAATAGTTGAAGAGACTGTTTTTGATAAACACCTAAAAGGCTTAAGTAGCACTTATCCGGCAGCAATCTCAGGTTATGTTACCGATTCAGCAGCTGCCGCAACTGCCCTCGCTACTGGTTTTAAAACTTATAATAATGCTATATCTGTTGATGTAAATAAAAAGCCATTACTCACAGTGCTTGAGTTGGCGAAACAACAAGGCAAAAAAACTGGCGTTGTTGTGACCTCTCGAATTAATCATGCAACGCCTGCAGCTTATTTAACACATAACGAACATCGAGATAATTATAATGAAATTGCTGATAGTTATATTGATCAAGGTATAAAAGCTGATGTTTATTTCGGTGGTGGTCGTAAAAGCTTTATCCGCTCTGATCGAAACTTAGTTAAAGAGTTTCAACAAAATGGTTTTCAATATATAGAGCAGTATGAACAGCTTAATAGCCTAGATATCACTAACCCCGTAATGGGGTTATTCGCAGATTACTCATTACCTTGGGCTATAGATGACAATAATAAACACCGATTAACACCTATGGTGAACGCGGCAATGAAGCACTTAGCTCTTCCAGAAAATAACGACAATGGTTTTTTTATGTTAATAGAAGGAAGTCTTATTGATTGGGCGGGACACGACAATGATATAGTAAACTCCCTATATGAGATGGACGATTTAGCGAACACAATCCACTACTTAGAAAATTTTGTTGCAGAGAACCCAGATACTTTGGTGATTGTAACAGCAGATCACAGCACTGGAGGTCTAACATTAGCGGTAAAAGAGGAATACATTTGGGATCCTACGGTAATACGTACTATGACACAATCGCCTAATGCCATAGCAATAAAGATAGTCGATCACCATAAATCAGCAAACACTTTGCCAACAGTGAGTAAAATAAGTCAATGGTTAAACTTTTCTTTAAGTAGTGATGAATATAATCAGTTAACCCAAGTACAAGCAGATTATAAAGTAGCAAGAGCAGCCTACGAATTGTTAAGTGCTGCAGAAAAACAGCACCTTGCTGATGAGTATAAAACACCAACTTTTGTTGGTTTTTACCAAAAAGTATTAATGAGTATTATTGATACTCGTTCCAATACCGGATGGACAACATCAGGTCATACCGCGATTGATGTACCAGTATTTGCCTTTGGAAAACAAAGTGAATTCTTTAATGGTCAGTTAGATAATACAGATATTGCTAAGAAGATTTTTAGCTTGCTTGGTAAGTAGATAATAAAAAGTCTATCTAGTAAGCAGCTGTTTACTGGATAGACTTATTTATAGGCTGGCTTTATAGATAATACTCATCTATAAAGCTTGAGCTGTTTTACGCTTTTACTTTATTGTTAACTTGCATTACTCATATTGAGTAATAATTACCCTTCGGCCAATACTTTATTAAAACGTTCAAAGCCTTGCGCTAAATCATCAATTAAATCTTCAACATCTTCTAAGCCAACATGTAAACGAATTAATGGGAATTCACAATCAAAGGTTGTTGCACTACGAATTGCGTTAACATTAGTTATGCCTAAAACTAAGCTTTCAAAACCACCCCACGAGTAACCCATTTTAAAATGATGTAAACCATCTAAAAAGGCATTTAAGGCTTTCTTATTGCCACAATTTAACGTAAATGAAAATAAGCCATTAGATCCTTCAAAATCTCGTTTAAAGAACTCATGTCCCGGACAAGATTCAAATGCAGGATGCAATATTTTAGCGACTTCAGATCGCTCTTGTAACCACTGTGCCACTTTTATAGCGCTTTGTTGATGCTGCTTTAAGCGAACGCCAAGAGTACGAATACCACGAAGCGCTAGGTACAAGTCATCTGGAGATGTACATTGCCCCATTAAATAACTGTAATCTCGAAGTTGTGGCCAGTATTTCTCAACCGCTGTAGCCGTACCTAACATAACATCAGAGTGACCAACAATATATTTGGTTGCGGCTTGTACACTTACATCAACGCCGTATTCAAAAGGTCTAAAATTAACCCCTGCGCCCCAAGTGTTATCAAGCACTACAATGCAGTCATGTTTATGGGCAATTGCACTTATGGTTGGTACATCTTGTACTTCCATCGTAATAGAGCCTGGAGATTCTAAGAAAACTAAACGGGTATTGTCTTGAATAAGCGCTTCAATGCCAGCGCCGATTAATGGGTCGTAGTAAGTTGTTGTTACGCCCATCTTGGTCAGAATTTTTTCACAGTAATCACGAGTAGGCTCATAAGCAGTATCCACCATTAAAATGTGATCGCCTTGTTCAACAAAGGCTAAAATGGCATTGGTAATAGCTGCGGTACCCGATGGATATAACGCACACCCTGCTCCACCTTCAAGCTCGGTCATGGCATCACTAAACGCAAATGAAGTTGTGGTACCGCGACGGCCATATACCATAGTTTGATTATGACGATTTGCTACGGCATTATTCATATCTGCAACGGTATCAAAAACAACCGTAGATGCGCGTGTAACTGAAGGGTTTACTACACCTCGTGTCCATTTAGCACTGCGGCCTGCATTAACTATTTTAGTATTTATTTTACTTGTTGTAGTACTATCGTTTGACATAACTCTCTCATTATCTTTTGACTTTACGATTATTAATTCTATGTATCTTAATAAGCGTTAATTGACTCTATGTTAATTGACTCTATGTTTATTGATCCTGCTTAATATTGATCCTGTGTATTGATGCGCTGCTGCGGCGTGCTTTTTTACCATAATAAATTACCTGAAAAGTTTAGCTGAGAATAAACTACAGCTATCTAGCCATCTGAATACTTTATGTGCTCTTTATACCGCGAATAAACACAACTGGCTAGGGCTTGTTTTATAATATGTTTAAATATTTAGTTAAACTTAAAAAAGCCCCATTTGATTGCCCGTTATTGAATCAAAATCTTTACCTACAAATGGTAATATATCATCGGCTATTGGCTTTAATTGCTTTTCAACATAAAAATCATAATCAAGCTTACTGCGGTTAAAATCTAATGGTTGTACACCATCAAGTGTCATTACATAGCGAATTAAACTTCTGTGTTTATAAAGTGATTGGTTAGCTGCCAAGTTCGTTCTACCTAATTCCTCAGTTTCAGTTTTTAGCTTGGTAAGTTTTTCGTTAGCAATTAACGCCGCTTTAATATGCGGCGGCGTGTTTACGTAATCATTTAGTGGTCGTCTGATCTTTTTCGCATAAATAAGATGTTTATCATGCTCTCCACTGCGCAGCTCTGCCACAATATTTTTAATATATTCTTCTATTGGTTCATCATTAAAAATTAACCGATATAATTCTTGCTGGAATACTTTACTTAACTCGGTCCAATCACTACGCACCGTTTCAAGACCTTTAAATATTAATTTATGATTAACAACACCCGCATAACGTTTTTTGGTGCCAATACTTTTTTGATCTTTTAAGTTATGAACACCACGAATACTTGGCATAAAAAAGCGAGTAAAGTGAGTTTCAAATTCAATATCTAATTGGCTTTCTATGGCAAAATCATCTTTGAGTTTTTGTTGCCAATTCTCATTAATAAAATGTTGTAACTCTAGCCCTAAGCTTTGTGCTTGCTCATTATTTTTGTCAGCACCAATAGATACAAAGATAGAGTCAGTATCACCATAAATCACTTGATAACCTAATTGCTCAATCCATATACTGGTCGTTTTTAAAATCTCATGACTTCTCTTAGTTATGGAGCCAGATAAACGTGGATCGAAAAAACGACACCCCGTTGAACCTAATACACCATAGAAACTATTCATGATTATTTTTATCGCTTGCGATAAGGCTGCATTTTTTTGTAACTTGGCTTTGTCTCGCTCTGACCATAGCGATTCAATAATGTCAGGTAAAAAATGTTTTTTTCGTGAAAAATAAGCGCCATCAAAACCACTGATAACATTTTCAATATTATTGGTATTACTTTCTAAGTTTTCTTCGGCTTGTTTCAAGCCTTCAATTAAGCCCATAGGGTCAATTTTAAAAGTTCGAATAATACTTGGGTACAATGATTTAAAATCAAGTACTAGAACATTGCTATATAAACCCGGTTTGGAGTCCATAACATAACCACCAGGCGATATTAAACCAGAAGCGCCGTCCCCCATATTAGGCGCTACATAACCACTTCGATGTAATTTAGGTAAGTACAAATTAGTAAATGCCGCAACCGAGCCACCTACTCTATCAATAGCTAAGCCGGTAAGTTGCGCTCTTAACTGCGCAAAAGATAGTAATTGTGTTTTTTCAAAAATAAGCCAAACCAATCGACAGTCTTCTAGGTTATAAGCTGCAAGAGCTTGTTTGTTATGCTTGAAGTTATCGTTGATTTCTTGCATGCGATTTTCAACATCCTTCACCTGCTTATTTAAACCAAGTAGAGCTTGAGCGACATTATCTAAGGAAAAGCTAGGAAAGCTATAAGTGGCTGTTTTTAATAAATCAATACCATCAAGTACTACGCGACCGGCAATTTCAATGAAATTTTGATCCGTATTATTAGTATTTTTTCGCCAATATGGCGAGCTACCGTCTCGACCTATAGCAAATGGAATACCATGTAAGTCACAGCGTTTTTGTAACAACATAAAGTCAAAATTAATAACATTCCAACCAATAAAAATATCAGCATCGAATAAGGCGACTTCTTGCATAAATGAGTTAAGCAATTGTTGTTCATTAACTTGCCAACGAATATATTGTGCAGCATCTTTTTCAGGCTCACCAATCATCAACACGCGTTTAAAAATATGATTTTTTGGGGGGGCGAGCTCAGAGCTGGTACTGCTTTTATTTATAGGATTAACCGCGTACAAACCAATTGAATATAATTCCCCCTCCATCGAACATTCTATGTCGATAGAAAGCATATTTAAATGCTGATTGTTAACCTCTTCAGGTCTCTTACATTTAACCTGTTGAGTTAATTGATACGAGTTAGTGTTTGAAGCGTTAATCATTCGCTCCATACCAATATAACCAATATCAGCCGTAATGTGCCGTTCCATCAAAAAGCGATCGTCAGGGCGTATATCATCCTCATAGCACTTTATATTATTTAACTTCAAAACTTCACGTGCACGATAAAAACTACGTAAGTTAGCAAAATAGAATGCTGCAACATTTTGTTGGTTGAAAGTTGTTAAAGTAAGAGATTGATGCTTTACCAATGAGATTCGTTGCTCTGATAAAATGTTCAACGCTGACTCTAGCTGCGTTAACTCAACAAAAAATATGGCTAATTCATTGTTAATTTCTAATTTAACTGCGCCTTCTGCACTTTTAAGCCATAAGGTTATTAATAAGCCGTCATGCTTATCTTGTACCTGTCGAGTAAGTAAAAAACCATTTTTAATACTGTTGCTATTATCACTTGTCATAAGAGTTAAATATGTCGCTAAAAGTCATTAGTCGTAAAATAGTATTAAAATTTTCGGTGCTAACTGATTAAACCTGTTAATATATACAGCAGTGTAACCGATCTCTTATTTTTTGGAAACTAACAAACATGTTATCTGACAAGTTAAAGCAAACAATACGTCAATCATATAAAGCCATAGGTGAAAACCTAACGCATTTTAATCCGCGTAAACAACAAACCCTATTGATTGCTGAAATTGCTAAAACCTTAGCAGGTGAATACAGTAAAGACCGAAAAATAATTACTATTGAAGCGGGAACTGGCACAGGAAAATCACTTGCTTACTGTTTGGGAGCAATTCCACTTGCCCTTGCTCGAGATAAAAAAGTATGTATTTCTACAGCAACGGTTGCTTTGCAAGAGCAATTGGTTGATAAAGATTTACCTTTTCTTAAAAAATATGCGGGTTTAGATTTTGAGTTTACTTTGGTAAAAGGTAGGCAACGTTATGTTTGTCGGCAAAAATTAACACAAGCGGTAACCAGTGAAAATGAGCCAGAGCAAGTCGGTTTTACCTTTGCAGAAAAGCCTAATGAAAATGATATTAAAACGCTCAAACAAATGCATAAAGCATTACTTGATGGTAGTTGGTTAGGAGATATAGATTCTTGGGAAACACATTTGCCACAGCATATTTGGCAGCAAGTTCAAACTGATAAACACAGCTGTTTAAAGCATTTATCTGAGCATACACACTGTCCATTTCATAAAGCACGTGACACTATGGATAAAGCAGATGTGCTAGTTGTTAATCATAGTTTGTTATTGGCTGATTTAGAGCTAGGAGGAGGCAGAATACTGTCTACACCGGAAGATACCTTTTATATTATTGATGAAGCACACCACCTACCCAAGGTAACGCGTGACTTTTCAAGTGCAAATATTACCCTAAAGGGCTCTATTGAATGGCTAACTAAGTTGAAAGAAACAGGCGACAAAATGTCTGCACTTATTAAGTCACAAAGCGCCATTTCACCGGCATTAAAATTAGGTGATGACTGCCAAGATTTACTGATGGAAATGCAAAAAGTAGTCACCTTTGTTAAAGCGAATGCTAGCACTTATTTTCTGGAAAGTGATTCAAGTTCAAATAATAATTTCTCGTCAAAATCAAAAAATGAAGACCAAGTTTATCGATTTGAAAATGGTATTGTGCCGCAAACATTAAAAAACTGGGCTGAAGATTTACAAAATCTGAGTAAGAAATCGATAGGTCACTTAAATAAGTTGTATAACGCCTTAATTGAATCAGTTAAAGATGGCGATACCAAAATGTTTATTGCCGAACCTCTACTCGCTGAAGCAGGGTTTATGTTACAACGCTTAGAAAATTTACAAGCTCTTTGGTTTATGTACGCTAAAACTGACAGTGACAAAGGTGCACCAATGGCTAGGTGGTTAGAGAAATTAATGATTAAGCGTCAAGATTACTTATTAAGCGCCTCACCTATTGAAGTTGGATTTACGCTAGAGGACATGTTGTGGAGTCAATGTGAAGGTGCTGTACTTTGCTCTGCTACACTAAGGGCTTTGAACTCATTTGATCATTTCCGTTTTCAAGCCGGTTTAAGAAACGATGATGGTACTCAATACCAACAAGTCGACTCACCTTTTGATTATTTTAATAACGCGCAACTCGTAATGGCGAATATGGATAATGAAGCCAGTGCACCTGCTTTTACTGATGAAATAATCAATAAACTCCCTAAATACTTAGAGCAAGGTAATGCTAGCTTAGTGTTGTTTTCTTCATACTGGCAAATGAAGAAAGTTGCAGAGGCGTTAAGAGACAAACACAAGCTAGATATAATGGTACAAGGCGAGTTATCACGCCAACAAATTATTGAACAACATAAAAAACGTTGTGACGATGATAAAGAGAGTATTATTTTTGGTACGCAGAGTTTTTCAGAAGGATTAGATTTACCCGGAAACTACCTGAATAATTTAATTATCACCAAGCTACCATTTTCTGTACCAACCTCCCCTGTAGAACAAGCACAAGCGGAGTATATTACGGCTAAAGGCGGTAACCCTTTTATGACATTATCGGTACCAGACACCTCAAAAAAACTTGTACAAGCCTGCGGTCGATTGTTACGTAATGAAAAAGATGAAGGTGTGATAACTTTACTTGATAAACGTGTTGTGACTAAACGTTACGGCAAACAATTACTTGATTCATTACCACCATTTAAAAGAATATATGAATAGTATAAGACCTACCCGGGTACCTTAAGCTATTAGAAGTAACGGGTATTAAAACCTTTGAAACAGATCTTAATAAATGCTTTTTTTTAAAACTATCTATTCGGTTAAACGCACTTTAAAACTATCTATTCAAAATTTATCGTGTCACAACATCAAATTACATGTAATAAACCTGTAACGCTATCATTTCCTCTTCATAACTAGATTCATAAAGCACATAACTTGTCTTATATTACAGACATAAAAAAAGGCTTAAAATTAATTTAAGCCTTTTTTATTTTGTTATTAGCGTGCTCGTTTTATAATCTAGCAGCTTTAAGTCTTTTCTCTTCCGCTGTTTTCAAATCTCTTTCAAACTGCTCAGTTGTAGCTCTAACATCAACTTGCTTAGTAAATTCAATATTTACGCCTGCTGCAACGAGCTCTTTATAAAAGTCAGAAACCATACAACTTTCAACTTGCTCACAAACAATTGCATATTTTAGTATTGCTGGCTCATAACCTTTTAAAGATGCTTCATTAAATAAAGCTAATGCTTCATGCATATCTTTTTCGACTACCATACCATTTAGGTACATTTGAGCCAGGTTTACTTGCCCTGCTGCAAAACCATAGTCTGCTGATTCTTCAAATTTTTCAAAAGCTTCTTCTGCTCTTGCAGGATCATTTTTAGCGTATTTTAGATGTTCTAAACCAGCAAAGTTTTCTTTCTTGCCAGGAATAAATACTGAACTACTTTTAAAGTGTGAATCAGGAACAACAACATTACCATCAAGCATATTGCTTACAGGTCTTCTTGCTAGTGTGATAGCGCCAGATTCAACCATTGCTTCTAATTCTGAAATTTTAAAGTTATGACGTTTTTCTTGAAAAAACTTTTCATATCTTAATTGCGCATAACGAATAGCTTCATTTAGTTCATGCTCTTGCATATAAAAATAACTACTAAAGTTAATTGTTACTACATCACCTGTAATATCTTTAACTTTCGCCATTCTATATTTTTCAGCTGGACGAAGGTTATCTTTAATTAATCTAAAATCAACATAATAAAGATCGTTTACTTGTGGCTCAGCAATATAGCTTTTAGTGAATTCATTTAATTCATAGCTTTTATAAAACACTAAACCGGCAACGATACTACCCGCAAATAACATTGCAGAGATAAGTTTCGTTTTATGTTTAACTAAGAAGGGATCTGGATCTTTGGTATCAATAGTATAATGATAATAAGGTTCTTCAGTTGTCTTTTCTGAAGAGTTTTCGCTTGCCAATACTGCTTCATCAGATTCCGCCTCTGATACGTCTTGTTGATCAACGTCCGCTATTGGCATCTGTTCATCCTCATATTTGCGAATTGCTGCTTGTGGCATATCTACACCTTATTTATTATTTTTAATTAAAAACTATCATTTGAACATTAATTAGACAAGTTATAATTACATGTTACTTTGATTTATTATATTTATAGTATAAATAGTTGCTTTAAAAAACTTACTAAAAGCAGCGTTCTTTAAGCATTTTACTTATTTTTCACTTATAGTGATTCAAAGGCCATCAAAACTAAACATTTGTACAATACACTTCATTAAATGTTATCTTCAGTTTGGTTTAATTATGAGTTTAGTTATGTAAACCTAACATTTAAACTAGAGAAGATTTTTTTGGTTATTGTGAGTATACATAAATATAATAATAAAAACAATTGTTTAATTATTACCCGTAAAATGATCTTAAAAGCTATTTTCTTCTTGTTATATTAGCTTTCATCATTTTATATTCGCCTAGAGTACCGGTTCAAGTTAACATAAGCCTACTACTTCTTTACTTCTATTAGTCTAAGTATGAAACAATCCATAAAAGTGCTTTTATTATCATTATTTGTCTTTCCTGGTGCTGGACATATTTTTTTAAAAAAGTACCCTCTAGCCTTTGTTTTTATTTTAAGCACTCTTTATTTACTTTTCGACTTCATTAAAGCATTACATGAGGTAGCTCAAAAAATTGTAGACGATGTACTTCTCGGTAAAATCGCTATGGATCTTTCGGCTATTCATCAAGCATTACAAACTAAATTGGTAATTGACTACAATAATTTTTCAACCGTTAGCTATTTATTATTACTATTGTGGATTATTGCTGCATTTGACGCCTATCGAATAGCAAATAAGAGTCATAAATAAGGCTATTTAACCTGATCTTGGTTTAATAAATCGTTCTTTAACAGCTATTTCCTCTCTTTTCATCGTTAAATTTATTTGATTTAGAATGACTAGACCTAAAGAAATTTTCCTTGTTATTGCACATAGAGCATAGCTCTGAGTTGAGAAAATTTTTAATCAAATTGGTATAAGCACAATTTCACTTGTTTTCACTCCCCATTAGCTAGTACTTTTTTAATTGCTATTTGAACGGTATAATTATTTTTTCCTTTTTGAGGTGTATTAATGAATTATCTTCCGTTAGAAAGTTTAAAAAATACTTGGGTTTTCAAGCACAAAAGTTTACCTATTAGTGAGACTGATTTAAAAAAAATTAAGCCAATGAGCATTGAGCGTGCAAATATTTTATGGGATACCTTTATTTCTCGCCAAGTAGATCATCCTGACTTTTTTAAAAAGGGGGATTGGCCATTTGATAAAAGTAATTGGCTAGAACAAGGGAAATGGGAAGGTCTTTGGGATAGTAATGAACAACTATTACCTGAATTAATTGAAAATCATTTATCGTGGGATCAAAATACTGTTGTTTATTATTGCAGCGCTAGAGATAGCGTTATCGAAACGACTTGGCTTGTTTTTAAACGCTGTTGGAAGAATTTTTTATTCATGGATGATGGCCCTATTCTTTTAGGTAAAAAAAGACATCAAGTAGTACAATTTAACAGTAATGGTTATTTTAAAATTGGTAACAAGCCCATTAATAACTAACACATTTATTTTATTGTTTTTTTACTTTTCAGAACGGTCTTATTTTGCATATAAACAATCGCCACAAACAAGGTTACAACTTTAAAAATTTACTCAAAGTGAGTCCTGAGCTATCCCCATTTATTATTAAAAATAAATATAATAATCAAGATACTATTGATTTTTCGAATCCCCTAGCCGTTAAATCACTCAATGCTGCTTTATTAAAAAGTGAATACCGTATTAACTTTTGGGATATTCCTGAAGGTTACTTATGTCCTGCTGTTCCCGGCAGAGTAGACTACATTCATCACCTTAATGACTTACTGGTCAACACATCAATAGATGTACTTTCAAAAAATTCAGTAATTAACGCATTAGACATAGGTACTGGCGCAAGTTGTATTTATCCCCTTTTAGGGCAAAGGGAGTATAACTGGAGTTTTGTGGCATCGGATATCGATCCAATCTCAATTAATGTCGCTCAAAGTATTATTGCTAGTGATAATACATTAACTCAGAAGATTCAATGTCGATTACAGATCAACACACATCATATTTTTACTAATATTATTAAAGAAAATGATTTTTTCCACTTAACCTTATGTAATCCTCCATTTCATAGCTCGCTTAATGAAGCAACCCATGGAACTAATAGAAAATGGAAAAACTTAAACAAAACTAAAATATCTTCTTCTCCTCAAAAAGGAGCTTTAAATTTTGGTGGACAAAAAGCTGAGCTTTGGTGTCCAGGTGGAGAATTAGCCTTTATTGAAAAAATGATTATAGAAAGCAAAATTTTTCAGAAACAAGTATTGTGGTTTACTTGTCTAGTCTCCAAAAAAGACAATCTGGGTAAAATTAAACTGTATTTAAAAAAAGCAAAGGTAAAACAAGTTAAAGTCGTGAATATGACACAAGGGCAAAAGATAAGTCGTTTTATCGCTTGGAGTTTTTATGATATGCCAAGCCTTTAACATATATAATGCACGCTTGGTACTTGATTTCTCGCCTACAGTTTAAATAGCTTGAACAGCTAAGCTAAGCTAGCCTATTCAGCATTTAACTCTTCGCTAGCAACCAGTTCACCTAAACAAAATAGCTGCCATTGTCCAGGCGGCATCTTGTGCCAGGTTTCATCATCCGTTAAAGGCTTTGTTGCGATCACAGTAACAATATCGTTATTCGTTGTTTCTTGTTGAAAGTCTACAGCCATTTCTGCATCAATCAGGCTTGCTTGCCCAAAAGGCGCTTTACGAGTAAGCCAGTGTAAATTATTAGAGCAATAAGCAAATAAGTATTCGCCGTCACTGATAATAATATTTGCCACACCAAGCGCATCAATTTTTTTAGCTAACGAAGCAATAAAATTATATAAAATAGTGGCCTCAACCTGTTTAGCACCAAACTGAAGGTGTAATTGATCAAGTATCCAACAAAAAGCATGCTCGCTATCTGTCGTGCCTATTGGTAAGTGATATTCAATAGGTAATTTATTTTGAAAATCTTTTAATTGCCCATTATGTGCATAAGTCCAGTTTCTTCCCCACATTTGTCGTATAAAAGGATGAGTATTTTCTAAACAAACTTCCCCTGAGTTAGCCTGCCTAATATGACAAATAACCGCCTCACTTTTGATTGGATACTTAGTCACTAGTTCGGCAATAGGTGAATGTGCACTTGGCATAGGATCTTTAAAGCTTCGACAGCCTTTACCTTCATAGAAGGTTATACCCCAACCATCACTATGTGGACCAGTATTACCACCTCGCTGCATTAAGCCACTGAAACTAAAACAAATATCTGTTGGCACATTGGCACTCATCGCTAATAATTCACACATTACCTAACCTCAATTAAACCTCAAAAAACAAACCGACACTTAAGTATAAAATGTGCTTGGCTAAATTAACAATATACTCTATAAATAGAGTATACCATTCAGTAAAAATTATTTTAAATTCAATTACTTTTTATCGAGTAATTTGCAATATAAAAAGGAAGGCTTATGGATATAATTATTTGGTTACTAATCGCAATATCATTAACTTGGTTTATGAGCTACAAAAGAGCTTCATTATCAAGCTACACTTTAAGTTTTATCACGTTAATGATCTTAGGCTCATTATTTAATATTATCGGGATTGTTTCTTGGCTACTTTTTGCTGTTATCGCTTTACCTTTAAATATTGACAGTATACGTCAACAATTTATTAGTATGCCGTTATTGGCTATTTTTAAAAAAATAATGCCAACCATGTCAACTACTGAGCAAGAAGCAATAGATGCAGGAACTACTTGGTTTGATGCTGACTTGTTTCGTGGCGATCCTGATTGGCACAAACTACATAACTACCCTCGCCCTCGTTTAAGTTCACAAGAGCAAGCCTTTTTAGACGGTCCTGTTGAAGAAGTCTGTGCCATGGTTGATGATTGGCACATAACCCATGAAATTGCTGATTTGCCGCCAGAAATTTGGACTTTTCTAAAAGAAAATAAATTCTTCGCAATGATCATCAAAAAGCAATATGGCGGTTTAGAATTTTCAGCTTACGCTCAATCTCGAGTTTTACAAAAATTGACTGGGGCAAGCTCTGTGTTGGCAAGTACCGTAGGCGTACCTAACTCGTTAGGACCTGGTGAATTGCTACAAGAATATGGTACCAAAGAACAACAAGAGCACTACCTTCCGCGTCTAGCTACAGGGGAAGAAATCCCTTGTTTCGCGTTAACAAGCCCAGAAGCTGGCTCTGATGCTGGTTCTATTCCTGATTATGGCATTATTTGTCATGGTGAGTTTGAAGGTAAAGAAGTACTAGGGATGAAATTAACCTGGGATAAGCGTTATATCACTCTTGCTCCTATCGCTACGGTATTAGGTTTAGCTTTTAAATTACAAGATCCAGACAAGTTACTTTCTGATAAAGAAGACTTAGGAATTACTTGTGCGTTAATTCCTACGAATTTACCTAACATCACTATTGGTAGAAGACATTTTCCATTAAATGTACCTTTTCAAAATGGTCCTACTCAAGGTGATGAGGTATTCGTACCACTTGACTTTATTATTGGTGGCGCTGAGATGGCGGGACAAGGTTGGAGAATGTTAGTTGAATGTCTTTCGGTAGGTAGGGCTATTACACTACCTTCAAATAGCGCAGGTGGAATTAAAACAACCGCCTTAGCAACAGGTGCTTATAGTCGAATCAGACGTCAGTTCAAATTACCTATCGGTAAGATGGAAGGCATTGAAGAGCCGTTAGCACGTATTGGCGCAAATGCTTATTTGATGGATGCAGTGACAACTATGTCAACTGGCGCTATCGACCTTGGTGAAAAACCATCAGTGATATCAGCTATCTCTAAATATCATCTGACAGAAAAAATGCGTTCATCGATAATAGATGCTATGGATATTCATGGTGGTAAAGGTATCTGTATGGGCCCAAATAACTACCTTGCTAGAGGATATCAAGGAGCACCAATTGCAGTAACCGTTGAAGGTGCAAATATCTTAACTCGCAGTATGATTATTTACGGTCAAGGTGCCATTCGTTGTCATCCATATGTTTTAGCTGAGTTAGCTGCGGCAAACAACCCTGATAATGAGAAAGCACTTCATGACTTTGATCATGCACTTTTTGGACATATTGGGTTTAGTATCAGTAACATTAGTCGTAGTTTATGGTGTTCTATTACCGGCTCTCGCTTCATCAGTAGTCCATATAATGATGAAACCCATCGTTATTATCAGTTACTTAGTCGTTTTAGTGCTAATTTAGCAATGATGTCTGATATCGCGATGATAACGCTTGGTGCTGATTTAAAAAGAAAAGAACGCATATCTGCACGATTAGGTGATGTGTTAAGTAATCTTTATTTAGCTAGTGCTACACTTAAACGTTACGATGATGAAGGGAGAAAAATAGATGATTTTCCAGTTGTGCAATTTGCCTTAGAAGATTGTCTTTATAATATGCAGCATGCCATAGATGAATTGATTTATAATTTTCCAAATAAAACAATTGCTACCGTTTTAAGAGCAATTATTTTTCCACTTGGCACTTGGTTAAGTAAACCAAGTGATGAAACTGCGCATAAAGTGGCAAGATTACTACAAAAACCATGCCCTACCCGTACGCGTTTAGGACAAGGACAATACTTAACACGAGATGGTAAAAATATTTTTGGTCGATTAGAACAAACCCTTGAAGATATTATTAATTGTGAACCTGTTTATGACAAAGTTTGTAAGCTTTTAGGCAAAAAATTTCCATTTTATCAATTAGATCTTTTAGCTGAAAAAGCATTAGCTGAAAAGATAATATCATCAGCAGAAGCCGAGTTATTAATCACGGCTGAAAAAGGTCGTAAATGGGTAATTTCTGTTGATGACTTTGATAGTACATCGTTATCAGCGGTTAGTTAGCTTAGTACTAAGCATTAAATGACCATATAAATTCACTTAGAATAAAGGAACTAAGCACACTAATAATTGCCCTTATAAAGACATATTTTACTGTTTAGCTTGCTAACACATAAAGTTATCAAATTAATAAGGGCAATAACTGGTTTTTAATATTATCACTCACTAAAATTTATGTTAACATTTAGTAAATATGATGCTAATGGACTAATGGATCTTAATGATGATTGAAACTAATACAATGCCAATTGAATTGACTAAAGAACAAAAAATCACGCCGATAAAGCGCCGTACTAAAGGTGAAAAAACACGAGAAAAGATTTTACTTTCTGCTATAGAAATTTTAGCTCTTAGCGGCATAAAAGGCACAACCCATCGAGCTATTGCTAGTCATGCGCAATTGCAGCTTTCTTTAACTACTTATTACTTCAAAGATATTCAAGATCTTATTCTACAAGCTTTCAAATTAAATTCTGATAAAATTTTAACCCGAACAGACTCGATTTTAGAAGCGAGCTTTATAGCCATTACCAATATCCCTAAAAAAGAATTAAAAAAAGTTGTTGTTAAAGAGGAGCTTTGTAATTTATTAACTGAAATGGCTACCGCCCATTTAATTGATAATATTAAACACCATGCTATCTCACTTGCAGTGGAGCAACTTATGTTAACTGAAACGCAAACCTCACCCGAGGTACGCTTATTGGTGCAAGAGCATGAATTAGCCCAAATGGTTCCTTATGAACAACTTTGTGGCTTCTTCAATAAAGTAACCCCGGATCTAGATGCTAGAATTATGTATACGGTTTTTTCACAACTTCAATATGGACAACTTGCCTACCAAGCAAATATAGATACGTCATTAATTGAACAAACTACTCGAAGAGTTATTGCCTGGATTCTTGCTATCAAATAAGAGGTTGAAAGTGGGTAAACTAAAGATATAGGTATTTAATAAGTATTTAACTTTCAATACTACTAAGTTATTAATACCGTCTAAGTAGTTTAATGCCTAATATTAAAATAATAATATTAGGCATTTTAAATTCAAGTATTCATGTTTTATGACGGGAATTAAAGGTTAAATAAACGATTAAAATTATCGCTTGAAAGCCTAGCAATTTCTTCCACGGATTGACCTCTTATACTTGCCAAATGTTTTGCAACTTCAGCAACATACGCAGGTTGGTTTTCTTTACCGCGATGCGGTACCGGCGCTAAATAAGGTGAGTCTGTTTCAATTAAAAACTTATCATCTGGTACTAAGGCTGCGACTTCTCTTAACGCTGTCGCATTTTTAAAAGTAACAATGCCAGAAAATGAAATATAAAAGCCTAACGCTATTGCTTGCTCAGCCATATCCCAGCTTTCAGTAAAGCAATGTAAAATCCCCCCTACTTCTGACGCGCCTTCACTGCGTAACAATGCTAAGGTATCTTCCTGAGCTTCACGTGTATGAATAATCAATGGTTTATTCAATTGTTTAGCAACCTTAATATGCTTTTTAAATGAATCTAACTGAAGGGCTTTTGTTTCAGGTGCGTAATGATAATCCAAACCTGTCTCACCAATGGCAATCACTCGTTCATTATCACTTAATGTGAGTAATTGTTCCGGTATTATCTCATCTTCTTGATTTAAAGGATGAGCCCCACAAGTAAGCAGTACATTATCATATTTAGCCGTTTGCTCTGCCATATTAGGAAAGTCTGCTAAAGTAACACTAACGCAAAGTAGTTTATCTACTTTTGCATCAGTTGCGCTCTTGATAACATTATCTAAGTTATTGTCATGAAGAGATAAATTAAGTCTGTCTAAATGGCAGTGAGAATCTATAAACAACGAGAAGCTCCTATTCTTATTTGGGATTTATCAAGGCTCAGTTTTAATTTATATATTTAATACAGGTAAATAGTTAAAATATTAGGTTAAAAGAGGCGTAAATATAGATGTTAACAATTGTGCTAAAATAATAAAGTAATATTGCTAACAGCGCTTAATAATTTTTTGTTCAAATGTTAAGGCTACTAGCAAATCATTTACATTGTCAGTGTTGGCTCTGACGAGTTTAAATGGCGAGCAAGAATTTGCTCCATTTGATGACGTACTTTTTCGGGATCTTTGATAAACATTACACCTATACCTGGTGGTGTACCATTTTGAGCTCCAGCAGGAGTTAACCAAGACACTTCACCATGTACAATTGAGTCTTCTAAAGCATCAGGTAATAAGATATGTAATTCAACCTCATCGCCTAAATCATACTGGCGAGGTGTTCTAACAAAAACACCACCTTCTTTTAGGAAAGGCATAAAAGCAAGGTACAAATCTCGCTCGGTATGAAACTCTACATTTAATGGGATCAAGTGTCTCTCCTTCAATTGCTCAATATAATATAAAGCGTAAAAACTTATGGTCTAACAATTTTGTTAATCATCATAACTAACTGCTCACCAACAAATTGTCTATTTGTTTGAGTATATGATTTTAGCAGTTTATTACTATCGATGATAGTTTGATATAACTGATTAAATACCTGCGCCGTTATTTGCTTATCGCTATTTTTATCAAATATTGCATTTTCACCGACAAGAGCATTTTGCCTTACAAGATTAACAATTATTTTTTCTAGCCAACGTACGCCATGTTGATTATCAGTTAACAGAGCAAGTAGTTTATCTTCATTTTTGCCTGTATATAAATAATCTAAAAAGGTTTGCTTAAAAAATACAAATGTATCAAATAGAGCGGTATCTGTAAGCTCTGGCAATTGTGATACATTAACAAAAGCGTTTTCATTAAAATCACTATTAATCGAGTCTGCTTGTCCTTTCGGTTTATTCTCTAAATGATTAAGTTGTGCAAGCAGCTCATTGCCCAGCTTAGGCCTGATTGAAAAAACCGCACACCGACTTACTATTGTAGGTAATAAACTGTCGATATCTTCAGTAATCAATACAATATAACTATTGTCACTTGGCTCTTCCAGGGTTTTTAATAATGCATTCGCGGCAGCAACGGTCATGAGTTGTGCTTGTGGTATTAGAATTGTTTTATTCTTACCAAGTTGTGCTGTTTTTTCTAGAAAAGCGTTACCACGTCGAATATCATCTACGCCTAACGTTTTATTTTCACTTGTTAATAATAAATGATCAGGGTAATTACCACTTTCTCGCAACAAGCAAGATTTACATTGCCCGCACGCAACGCTAGCTTTATATGCAACATTAGCATCATTTTTTTTTGCGCTATCAAAGTAAGCTGGCGTTTGACACACTAATAAATTAATTAGCCATTGGGCTAAATTATCAGTGCCTGAGCCTGCAGTGCCTTGAATCAAAATAGCATGCGCTAAAATACCTTGTTGATATTGTCTACTCAGCTGATTTTGTTTCTCATCGCAAATGTGTAACATAGCCTTCCTACTTTAACGACATTTTTGTGATAAAAGCTAACACTGAATTTTTTATATCTTGGTGAACTTGCGCCATACTTTGTGCGGCGTCAACTGTAATGATTGATTCATCTTGCGCAGCTAATTCACGGTATTTATTATGAACTCTAATAAAAAAGTCCATTTGTTCTAACTCAATTCTGTCTAAGTCGCCTCTGGCTTTAGCGCGAGATAAACCAATATGAGGGTCAATATCTAAATAGAGTGTTAAATCAGGAACAAAGCCTTTTAAAGTTATTTCTCGAATCGTATTCATGGTGTTTTCATCAAAGCCTCGACCACCACCTTGGTAGGCACGCGAGCTTAAATCATGACGATCTCCAATGACCCATTTTCCTGCAGCGAGCGCTGGCAATATTTTATTTGCCAGTAATTGACTACGACTGGCATACATTAATAATAACTCAGTTTCTACGGTCAATTTCTCTTCCTGACTAACCGATTTTACCATATCGCGTAGCATCTCCGCTAATGGCGTGCCTCCTGGCTCGCGGGTATTAATATATTCGATTCCCTGCTCATTTAGCATTTTTTCAATAACAGTAATTGCAGATGACTTACCCGCACCTTCCATGCCTTCTATAACAATAAACTTTCCTATAGACATATTTGAATTTCAACCTTTAATCGATTTGTTTGATGATAAAATAAGTTAAGTAAAATTGTTAAAATCGATTTTCATCGTCATATTTTCTATTTTTACTGTTGTTACTTTCTTTATTTATTTAATTTTTGTTGCTTTAAATAAGCACGAACGGCACGATTGTGTTCGCTGAGTGTTTTACTAAAAACATGCTTACCATTACCGCCACTTACAAAATAAAAATAATCACTTATCGCTGGATTTAAGGTTGCCTCAAGTGATGACAAACCTGCCATAGCAATAGGTGTTGGCGGTAAGCCATTTATTCTATAGGTGTTATATGCGGTTTTCTCGCGTAAATGAGCACTGGTTATATCACCTTGATAACGCTCGCCTAAACCATAAATAACTGTGGGATCGGTTTGTAAACGCATTCTTTTATTTAAACGGTTAACAAAAACTGAAGAAATAAGCGGTTGCTCTGCAATATAACTGGTTTCTTTTTCAATAATAGAAGCCATAATAAGCGCTTGGTATGGCGTTTTATAGGGTAAGTTTTCTGCTCGACTATCCCATAACTTAGTTAATTTTGACCGCATATTACTGTAAGCACGTTTAAGCAAGGTTATATCTTGCGTATCTGCAGTAAAAGCATATGTGTCGGGAAATAACCACCCTTCTGGATTTTCAGCTTCAATACCTACTTTAGCCGCTATTTGACTCATAGTATCATCTTCAATGGTTTGTTTAATATGCGGATGAGCGGCAAGTATAGCTAATGCATCTTTAAAACGTGTACCTTCAATTAAAGTTACCGAAAACTGATGTTCTTTGCCATCAACAAGTTGTATTAATAAATCTTTTAAGTTGGTGCTTTTAGGAATTAAATATGTTCCTGCTTTTATTTTTGTTTTTTCAGGAAATAATCGACCATAAACTTTTAACCATAAAGGCGTATCAAGCCATTTTTTATCTATTAATTGATTAGCCAAGGTGCCAATAGAACTACCTGGTTTTACACTAATAAAACCGCTCTCATTAATAGTTAAAGGTTGGTTAAGTGCATTATTAAATTGATAACTTAGGGTAGTAAATGCAGCAATCAATATCAGTAAAGTGATAAGAAGCAGTTTTTTTAACACACAAATTCCTTTAGGTGATAATAAATATTGAAGGTAATAAACTTAAAGCAAACCTTTCATTTCTTGTTGTAGCATAATAACAGGCGTAAGATTTAATTGCTGCTCATTATAGGTTTTGACAGGTATTATGCCCATTAACGCATTACAAATAAACATGCTTTGTACTTGTTTAAGCTCAGAAAGTTTAGTTTTAACTATGTTGATCTGAGGATTTTTTTCAATAATCACTTGTCTGATAATACCATTTACACCTGATGTCGAAATTTCAGGGGTATATAATTGTCCATCTAGCCAATAAAATACATTCGAGCTTATCGCTTCAACGACATTACCTAACACGTTAGTCACGATAAGATCGTCTTCACTGCGCTCATCAACTTCAGCTTTTAATAATACTTGTTCAAGCCTATTTAAGTGTTTAATACCACCAAGCATACTACTTGAGGCAAGTTGTTGTTCGCTATTACCCATATTAATGCCAGTGCGAGCAATTTCAGCATAATTTGTCGGAAAGTCAGTTACTGTAATAATTATATTCGTCGCGTTATCTTTCAATCCAAGTCTTGAATAACCTCGTCCGCCACTTCCTGCGGTGATCATTACTTTTAAAACAGCGCTAGCATAAGGTTGGGCAACTTGGCTTAACTCTTGTGTTAAATTTACATCATCTGGCAGGGGGATCTTTAATTTCTGGCAACCATCAATTAAACGCTCAACATGCTTTGCTAATAACATGACTTTACCCGCAGCAATTTTAGCGGTGGTAAATAAACCATCGCCGTAAGATAATCCTCTATCATTAATTGCTATTTTAGTTTGTTGTTGACCATTTATAGAGCAAAATTTCATGTCGTATCACTATAGTAATATATTTAAAGAGCGTTTAATTATTAAAAATTAATGATATAAAAAAGCCTGAAGACTTCCTTATGTATTAAGGTTAGTATTCAGGCTTACTCTGACTTTTACAAGTCATTTAAATAACCAGATTTCAATCGACATTATTACGATTGTTAACTCTGACAGATTAAACTTTCTTAAAGATCAATGAGCCGTTTGTGCCACCAAAACCAAATGAGTTACAAAGTACATAGTCAAGTTCAATATCACGTGCTGAACCAGCAATATAATCCAAATCACAGCCTTCGCCTGGATTATCTAAATTAATGGTTGGCGGTACTTGGTTATTCACTAATGCTTGAATACTAAAAATAGCTTCTATTGAACCTGCAGCACCTAATAAATGACCCGTCATTGATTTAGTTGAGCCCATAAGTACATTATAAGCTTGCTCACCAAAAACAGATTTAACAGCATTTGTTTCAGCAATATCACCGGCGTTAGTTGAAGTACCATGTGCATTGATGTAACCAATTTTACTGATATCAACTTTAGCGTCGTTTATAGCATTTTGCATAGCACGCGCCGCGCCATCGCCATTTTCTGGTGGTGATGTCATGTGATAAGCATCACCGCTCATACCAAAACCAACAAGCTCAGCATAAATTTTAGCACCACGTGCTTTAGCGTGCTCATATTCCTCAACAACAATAACCCCAGCACCATCACCTAATACAAAACCATCACGGTCTTTATCCCAAGGACGAGATGCAGCTTGTGGATCATCGTTACGACGCGATAAGGCACGTGCCGCACCAAAACCGCCCATACCTAACGTAGTTGACGCTTTTTCAGCACCACCAGCAACCATTGCGTCAGCATCACCATAAGCGATCATACGTGCAGCGTGACCTATGTTATGAACACCACTAGTACAAGCAGTAGTAATAGCAATATTAGGCCCTTGTAAGCCACACATAATTGATAAATGACCGGCAATCATGTTGATGATCGTTGATGGTACAAAAAATGGAGATAATTTACGCGGGTTACCGCCTGTATTTAACAATTTAGTATGATTTTCTTCAATCAAACCTAAACCGCCAATACCAGAGCCAATAGCAACCCCTATACGAGGTGCATTTTGCTCACTAACTTCAAGACCAGAGTCATTAAACGCTTGAATACCTGCCGCAATGCCATATTGAATAAAAAGATCCATTTTTTTGGCTTCTTTTCGTTCCATATAATTTTGTGCGTCAAAGTCTTTCACTAAACCTGCAAATTTTGTTGGGTAATCCGTAGTATCAAAATGCTCAATATTACCTATGCCACTTTTACCAAGTAGCAAATTTTGCCATGTTTCTTCTGCTGTGTTGGCTAATGGACTTATCATGCCCATACCTGTAACTACTACACGTCTCATAACAGCGCGGTCTCCGAAAGTATAATTATATGACCGAATATGAACCTAATGCAGATCTCGAATTAATATCGGCTCTATTTTGTATTAGGTAATATCGTCAACGTAGACATAAAAAAAAAGCGGTCACTTGTAATAAAGTATACCGCTTTTATTATTTTTTTAAGTTTGATTTAATCAAACTTAATAACAATTACTGGTTAGCAGTAACGTAATCAATAGCTGCTTGAACAGTAGTGATTTTTTCTGCTTCTTCGTCAGGAATTTCAGTATCAAATTCTTCTTCTAACGCCATAACTAATTCAACTGTATCTAGTGAGTCAGCACCTAAATCATCAACAAATGATGAATCAATTTTAACTTCTGCTTCACTAACACCTAGTTGTTCAACTGTGATTTTTTTTACGCGTTCTTCGATATTACTCATTTTATTTCCTTTACTGAAAGTACAGTTTTTCAAATTGCGTGTAGTGTATTCGGCAATAGCCTGCCATGCAAGCATCTAATTCACTTTTTTAAACTGGTCAAACCTGTTATGCAATTGAAAATATCATTAAAAAACAATGCAAGCCTTAAAAATAGAGGCTTACACCATATACATACCACCATTAACATGGATAGTTTCACCGGTAACATAAGCCGCAGCATCAGAAGCTAAAAACGCTACAGTACTCGCAATTTCTTCTGGTTTACCTAAACGGTTAGCTGGTACTTGTGAAAAAATTCCTTCTTTCTGCTCATCCGTTAACGTTTGCGTCATATCAGTATCTATAAAGCCTGGTGCAACAGTATTTACCGTAATACCACGAGAAGCAACTTCGCGCGCTAACGCTTTGGTAAAACCTAATAAGCCTGCTTTGGCTGTTGCATAGTTTACTTGACCTGCGTTACCCATAGTGCCAACAACTGAGCCGATATTAATAATACGACCTGTGCGCTTTTTCATCATAGGACGAACAGCCGCTTTACTTACTTTAAACACTGACGTTAAGTTAGTTTCAATAATATCAGTCCATTCATCGTCTTTCATACGCATGAATAGGTTATCACGAGTGATACCTGCATTATTTACTAAAATATCAATAGAACCGTACGCATCTTTAATTGCTGTAAACATATCAGCAATAGATTCATCACTCGTAACATTTAATACCAAGCCCATACCACTGCCATTATCAGCAGTTAAGTATTGAGTAATGTTGTTAGCACCATTTTCAGATGTAGCTGTGCCAATTACTGTAGCTCCTAAGGCTTGTAATTGTGTAGCAATTGCTTTACCAATACCACGGCTTGCGCCTGTAACTAAAGCTATTTTACCTTCTAAAGAAAACATATTATTACCTACTCTTTTTATTTTATTTACGATCTATAGCCAAACAAAAGGGTTAATTAACCGTTAATTAAATCTTTTGTTTGTTGTAATGAGTCAAGCGTATTAAAGCTTGTACTACTTAACGACTTATCTATACGTTTGTTTAAGCCTTGTAAAACTTTACCTGGGCCTACTTCTATAACTTTTTCGATTCCATCAGCGGCTAATTGGCTAATAGTTTCACTCCAACGAACTGGCGAATATAATTGTTTTACTAATGCCGACTTAATTGCTTCTGGTGTTGATTCACTTGCGACATCAACATTATTAACAACATCAATTAATGGTACATTAAATGTAATATTATCAAGCTCTACAGCTAACTTGGTTGCTGCATCGCTCATTAGAGCGCAATGAGATGGAACACTTACTGGTAATGGTAAAACACGCTTTGCCCCTGCGGTTTTACATAGTTCACCTGCTCTTTCAACTGCTTCTTTATGGCCTGCAATAACGACTTGACCTGGCGAGTTAAAGTTAACAGCTGATACAACTTGAGATTCTTTAGCTTGCTCACAAGCATTAATAATAGCTGTGTCTTCTAAACCAATAACTGCAGCCATAGCGCCAACACCAGCTGGAACGCAGGCTTGCATAAACTCACCGCGTTTTTCCACTAAGACAACTGCATCGCTCAATGATATTACACCGGCACAAACTAATGCAGAATACTCACCTAAACTATGACCCGCCATTACATCTGGAATAACATCAGATTCATCTTGCCAAACACGCCATAATGCGACACTCGCAGTTAATAATGCCGGTTGAGTAAAGTTTGTTTGATTCAATTTTTCAGCGGGTCCTTCTGCGACCAATTGCCATAAATCATAACCTAATGCTTTTGACGCTTCTGCAAAAGTAGTTTGTACAATACTATTTTCTGCAAAGTCACTAAGCATAGCTACGGTTTGCGAACCTTGCCCTGGGAAAACGAATGCTAATTTATGTTGCATATTAATACTCTATTTAGTTTTTGTTAATAAAGGTTTGTATAACTTAATTTTTATTTATCGATGCTGGCAGAGTTTAGTGCTTAACATTTCACTAGTTATTTTTGCCATAGTTTTGTTGTTTACGTAATTTATTCTTATATCGTTTTTGATGACAAAGTTTATAAGAATAAGTTTCTTTACTTATTCGCTAGACCAAACTCTATTGAGCTTTTAATTTTCTCGGGTACTTGTCTTTCAACTTCTTTTATTGCTTCTTCTATCGCCGCCAAAAACGCTTGAGAGTTTGCATTACCATGACTTTTTACGACAATACCGCGTAAACCAATTAAACTGGCACCATTGTACTGATCAGGGTTCATGGTTTTAAACAACCTTTTAAAGCTCGGTTTGATTAACGAGCCAAATAATTTAGCTAATAAACTTGCACTAAAGGCTGTTTTAGATTTTTGATAAACTAATCTGGCGACACCTTCACAGGTTTTTAACGCTACATTACCTACAAAGCCATCACAAACAATAACATCAGCTTTATTAGAGAAAATATCACAACCTTCGATAAACCCGACATAATTAATATCTTTATCTTCGCTTAATTCAACAGCCGCTAATTTAATATGATCACTGCCTTTAATATCTTCTTCACCCATATTCAGTAAAGCAATTCGTGGCTTTTCAATACCATCGACCTGCTCCGCCATAACAGATCCCATGAGACCAAATTGATATAACACGTGAGAGTCACAAAATACATTAGCGCCTAAATCTAACATAAATACATGTTTTTCTTTATCGTGGGTCGGTAATGAAGAAATTAATGCTGGGCGCTCTACTCCAGGTATATTCTTAAGAACGAAATGAGCAATAGACAATAGTGCTCCGGTATTACCGGCACTGACACAAGCCTGTGCCCGTCCATCATGAACAAGATCAAGCGCTTTACGCATTGATGAATCTTTTTTATTTCTTAGGGCGACAATAGGTTTGTCCGACATATTTACTATTTCAGTTGTCGGAAAAATAGTTAGCTGTGTGTGTGTGACTAATTTATCTTTGGGGATTTTTAAACGAATTAGAATATCTGTAATGATGTCTTCATCACCACATAAGATTAGGTGCAAGTTAGGCCATTTTTTAATTGCCATTATTGCAGAAGAAATTGTTATAAAGGGGCCTTGATCGCCCCCCATAACATCTAACGCTATGGTTAGATTACTATTTAAGCTCAAACGAGATAAGCCTAAACTATTTTTATATAGCGAAGTAACCGCTTAGCTAGCGATTACTTTAACGCCTTTGTAAAAGCCATCAGCAGTTACGTGGTGACGACGATGCGTTTCACCTGATACTGGATCTACTGATAAGTTTTCTGGTGTTATTGCATCATGTGAACGGCGCATGCCACGTCTTGAACGAGACTTTTTGCTTTTTTGAACTGCCATGAGTTACTCCTAAGTCGGTTGTAAGTTAAAAGGCATAATGCTTTTTAACTATTTAAATTGTTTTAATACATCAAATGGATTTGGTTTTTCAACTTCTTCTGGCAATTCACCCCAAACTGAATCAGCATCAGCTGAACAATCTTGAATTTTATGCCGCGGGATTAAAGGAATGGTGAGTATTAACTCTTCTTCCACTAAATCACGTAAATTTACTTCGCCATTTTCATCTAACTCTACTACGTCATAATATGACGGAATTTTTTCAGCTGCTTCCTCATTTTTGGCAGGACTAAAAGCAAACTCTACTTCAAGTAACTGATCAAAACTTTCGTTACACCGCTGACAAGTTAATGCAACTAATGTCGATGCTGTGCCAGACATTACTGTCAAACCACGTTCATCAACATCAAACTTAACACTAACTTGAACATGCTCGCTTCTGCTTTCGCACTCAGCAAGCAGTCGAGTCATATCCGACAATTTACACACGCCTTCACACACAAGTCTACGCTGTGCACTACGGGATGGATTAATTGTTATTGGAAGTTTAAGATTCTGCATAAGGCGCGCATAATATAGTCCCTGCAGCCAAGTGTCAAAAGAAAATTGCACTATTTTGTTTAAAAACTTCAGATAGATGCAATAATACTACTAATTAATGAATTATTAGATATTTCTTTGTCAATCGCTGGCAAAATAAAGTCTGAGTATTATAACGGCTTAATCTATTTTTTAAAAGATCATATATTGATCATAATTAGATCGTCGCAAATATAATTTGAGCTTAAATAAAAGGATAAACATGAAAACTTTGGTTCTTGGTTCAACCTCCCCTTTTCGTAAAGTTATTTTAGAAAAACTACAACTCCCTTTTGAGTGCGCAAAACCTGATATTGATGAAACAGCGAAACTAACTGAAAGCCCACAAGCATTAGTTGAGCGCCTTGCAATTGAAAAAGCAAAAGCGGTTACTACACAATACGCGAATGCTTTAATTATCGGCTCAGATCAAGTGGCAGTATGTGAGGGTGAAATTTTAGGTAAGCCTCATACTTTTGAAAACGGTGTAAAACAATTAACTAAATTTAGCGGTAAGAGTATCACTTTTTACACGGGCTTATGTGTTTATGACAGTGAAACAGAGAAAACAGCTTCATTAGTTGAACCTTTTATTGTCCACTTTAATAAACTAAGTTTAACGGAAATAGAGAACTACCTTAACGCAGAGCAACCTTACAATTGCGCGGGCAGCTTTAAAAGTGAAGGTTTAGGTATTTGTTTATTTAATAAACTCGAAGGTGATGATCCAAATACTTTAATAGGATTACCGCTAATTAAACTTGTTGCGCTTTTAAAAATACATGGCATTGACGTATTAGCCGAACAAAGCAAAGTGTCTTAACGATTAGAAATAGTAATTAAAAAAAGGTGCTAAACAATAGTCTTTTTGCTTGCACCTTTTATTTGAATAGCTTTTTTCAATACTTTTAATAGCATTATTCTATTTAATACCAATCTGATTAAATTTCTTCCCAA
>NZ_JAHKPR010000030.1:77375-83209 GCF_018860585.1 Colwellia sp. E2M01 | reverse complement strand
GCTGAGTGGGAAAGAACTTAATCAAATTGGTATAACTTACTTATGTTATGAGTAGTTTAAAATAAAAAACTGACTTAATAGTAGGGTCTGTTATTGAACTGGGCTTGGCTCTGCCATTAAAAACTGCTCTAGTTCAAGCATTGAATCAACAATAGCAACAGGCTGATAGTTATTTAAAGTATTATTATCATGTACACCTAAGGTAATACCAACTCTATCAATCCCAGCTGCTTTGGCCATTGCCATATCATAACTGGTATCGCCAATCATTACTGCTTGCTCTGGGCTAACATTCAACTCGGTTAATAAACTCAGTAACATTTCAGGATCGGGTTTCGAATTAGCTTCATCGGCTGTACGAGAAGCCTGAAAATAATGCGCCGTTTGTGTTGCACTAAATACACGCTCTAAACCTGGACGAGATTTTCCTGTTGCTACTGCTAACAGTTTATTTTCATCTCTAAGCTTTGTTAATAACGAAAGCGCATTATCAAATAATGGTGCTGGTGTATGATCGCACTCAAGATATTCATGTCTGTAACGAGTAAACACTTCACTTATTTTCTGTGGTGTTGCGTCAAGAAATAACAACTCAAAGGCATGAGGAAAACTTAACCCTATAATCCCCTTTACTTGTAATATTGACGGTATTGGTAATAAACAATGCTTTGCTGCTGCTTGCATAGCAGAGACGATACGATCAATTGAGTCCATTAAAGTGCCATCCCAATCAAAAATAATTAATTTGTAGTTTTTCATGGGTCACGACTCTTTAATTAACTTTGATAATAATTTTTCTAGGCTTGGCTCTAAAGGTGCTTCTATTTTCATCCGTTTTTCCGTTAATGGATGTGTAAATTCAATACTTGCGGCATGTAAAAATAACCTTTTAAGGCCTTTACTTTTCATTTGCTCGTCAAAATCTTCATGTCCATATTTTGCATCCATTGCTATCGAATGGCCACTGGTTTGACAATGAACTCGAATTTGATGTGTTCTCCCCGTCACAGGAAAGGCTCTAACTAAAGTTGCTCCTCTAAACCTATCTAACACTCTAAAACGGGTTTCAGATTCTTTACCATTTTGATTATCAACAATAACAACACGCTCACCTGACTTTAAATCATTTTTTCTTAAGGCTGCAGTAACACGGGTTAGTTTATCAGGCCAATGACCTTTAACGAGTGCGTGATAAAATTTTTGTACATTCTTATCACGAAACTGCTCGTGTAGATGCCGTAAAGCAGAACGTTTTTTTGCAACCACTAAACAACCAGAAGTATCTCTATCTAGCCTATGCACTAATTCTAACATTCTCGCTTCAGGGCGTAAGGCTCGAAGTGCTTCAATTAAACCAAAACTTAAACCACTGCCACCATGAACCGCCATACCTGAAGGTTTATTAATAATAATTAAGCGCTCATCTTCAAATAATATTTGTTTTTCTAAATTAGCAACAACAGCTAATCCTGTTGAAACATTATCTTTTTCTTCAGATACGCGAATAGGTGCGATCCTAATTTCATCATTAATAGCAAGCTTATAAACAGGCTTTATACGCTTTTTATTAACGCGTATTTCACCCTTGCGCATTAAACGATAAAGGTGACTTTTGGGAACACCTTTTAAAGTACGCAAAAGAAAGTTATCAATACGTTGACCCGCATCTTCATTATCAATGGTAATAAACCTTACCTTTGGTTTCTCTTGCTCAGCTTCAGGAGAATTAACTACCTTATTAGGTGCTTCATTGATTCTCGGTTTTTGCTGAGGCTTACTTTCAACTTTTCTGTTGCTTGCAGACTGTCTATGTTGAGTTTTTAATTTAATTTTAGGCACGTGCTTGGCTTTTTTAGTCTTAATTTCTTTCATAACCGCAGTTTAACACACTTTATTTAGTGAATAATGCAATTAACTTCCTTTTTAATTGGCTAAATTTAAAAGATAGTGGGATAATATGAAGGTTATTAGTTGATATTTAACGCTACCTACTCATTTTAATAGCTTTTAAAAGGCTTTAAATAACTTAAGAGGTAACATTAAAAAAGCCGAATTAACTATTCAAACAAGGCTACTCAACGTAACAATATTTACCTAGAAGCTTTAAAGAGAGACGTAAGAGGCAAACTGCGGCCACATCATTATGCGAATTTAATTTTGTTAACCTACAACGACATCGTTGTGAACAAAATATAAGAGATATATTGATAGTACGGCCTATTGTATTTATTGACACAGTAAATTATCACCATTGATACTTACTCGTTGTAACTCGTCAAATAAATCATAAACAGTTTTAGCATTTTGGTTAGTAATTACACTGAACAAAGGGTTATTAGTCCAGCACCATAAAGCAATTATTATAAAATAATACCGAAGCAAAGCCTCGGTATGTTGCACAGCACATAGGCTGAGCACATAAAGAAATATATTTTTATTACTTTTATAAAACAAAAGTGACGATATAAAAAACAATCAGAATTTATAACAGCTTAGCTTGGTTTTATGACAAGTTAACTATGACAACCGTGAGGTTGACAAATTGCTGTTACCAGAAAAACAGATTGCTTTGTGTACTAAGCAAATGGTGTGTTGTGACTTAAATTGAGTCAGACAAACTATGAAACGTATGTTAATTAACGCTACCCAATCAGAAGAATTGCGTGTAGCACTAGTAGACGGTCAAAAACTTTATGATTTAGACATTGAAAGTCCAGGTCACGAACAAAAAAAATCTAATATTTACAAAGCCAAAATTACGCGTATTGAGCCTTCTTTAGAAGCTGCGTTTGTTGATTATGGTGCTGATCGCCATGGTTTCTTACCAATGAAAGAAATCAGTCGTGAATACTTCCCAAAAGGCTATACATTCCAAGGCCGCCCAAACATTAAAGAAGTATTACACGAAGGCCAAGAAGTTATCGTACAAATAGATAAAGAAGAGCGTGGCCAAAAAGGCGCAGCACTTACTACTTTTATCAGTTTAGCGGGTAGCTATCTAGTTTTAATGCCAAACAATCCACGTGCAGGTGGTATATCACGTCGCATCGAAGGTGATGAACGTTCAGATTTAAAAGCCTCATTAAGCAAACTAAACTTACCTAAAGGTATGGGTTTAATTGTAAGAACCGCCGGTGTTGGCAAAGATTATGATGAACTGGAATGGGATTTAAGTGTACTTTTACATCATTGGAAAGCAATCAGTGAAGCAGCAGAAAGCCGCCCTGCTCCATTCTTAATTCACCAAGAAACAAACCTTATATTACGAGCAATTCGTGACTATCTACGTCGTGATATAGGTGAAGTGTTAATTGATCGACCTAAAACCTTTGAAAGTGTTAAAAAGCACATTGAAGTAGTTCGTCCTGATTTTTTAAGTAAAATAAAGCTTTACACAAGCGATGTACCTTTATTTACTCATTATCAAATCGAAACTCAGATAGAAACAGCTTTCCAACGTGAAGTACGCCTTCCTTCTGGTGGTTCAATTGTAATCGATCCAACAGAAGCTATGACTTCAATTGATATCAACTCAGCACGCGCCACAAAAGGCAGTGACATTGAAGAAACCGCATTTAATACTAACTTAGAAGCTGCAGAAGAAATTGCTCGCCAATTACGTTTACGTGATTTAGGTGGTTTAGTAGTTATCGATTTTATCGATATGACACCTGTTCGTCATCAACGTGAAGTTGAAAATAGAATGCGTGATTCAGTACATCAAGATAGAGCTCGTATTCAACTCGGTAAAATCTCACGTTTTGGTTTATTAGAAATGTCACGCCAACGATTACGCCCATCTATTGGCGAAACAAGCCAAGGCGTATGTCCTCGTTGTAGTGGTACTGGCCAAGTACGCGGTGTTGAATCTTTAGCTTTATCGGTATTACGTTTAATGGAAGAAGAAGCCATTAAAGACAATACTTTACATGTTCAAGCACAAGTACCTGTTCCTGTAGCCACTTATTTATTAAATGAAAAACGCCGTTCAGTTATGCATGTTGAAAAGCATCATAATGTTAAAGTCTTAATTATTCCTAACCCACACATGGATACACCTCAGTACGAAGTTGTACGTGTTAAAAACGATGAAACTATTGTTGAAGCAAGTTATGAATTACCGGTAAAACAAGCTGAACTTGAAGAAGCTAAAATGCCGAAGTTTGATAAAAAAATAGCAAAGATTGACGAGCCTCTAATTCAGGGTATGTCAGCACCAACAAGAACGCCTAAAGCTGAAACAACACCGGTTAAAAACGATAAAACTACAGCAGCTAAAAAATCAACAGGCTTTTTTGGCTGGTTAAAAAGTCTTTTTGTTACTGAAGAAGTTGTTGAAGTTAAACCTGAAAAGAAAGAGCAAAAACCAAGACAATCACAAGAACGTCGTGGCAATCAACAAGCTAAGCGTAGAAATAACCGTGGTGGTAACAGAAATCGTAATGATCGTAATGATGAAAATACCTCGAATCGTTCGCCTAACAAGCAGAATGAAACGAAGCAAACACGCCCTACACGCGCGGCCGAAACGAATAAGCCCAAAAGACAACCTCGTAAAAACGACAGTGTAGAAAAAGACAATACAGCTAAAGAAGAGAAAGTAGCTACTGTTCGTCGTCAACGTAGAACTAACCGTAAAAAAGTTAGAGTAGAGAAACCCGTTGAAAATGTAGAACAATCTGTTGCAACACCTATCAACAATGAAGACACTAAAGTTGATGTAAAAGTAACGACTCCTGCAGAGGAGGCTGTTGTTACTAATGAAGATAAACCTCGTAACAGACGTTCTCCGAGACATTTACGTGCTAATGGACAACGTCGTCGTCGCAATAGTGAAAAAGATGAAACGACACAAACGGATCAACTATCAACTACTGAAAAAAACGCTGTTGATGAATCAGTTGAAGCGAGATATCCAGAAGTAGCAAAAACTACGTCAGCGGATAGCTCAACTTCACAATCATCTGAAAAAGTTACCTCTAAAGAAGTAACTGAAACTGTGATTAACAGTACTGATGAAGCGACTGTAGAAACGAAAGTTGCAACACCTGCTGTAGAAACTCAACCTATTGTTGACACTGTTGCAGTTGAAAATGAACCTCCAACCGTACCAACTACAAATGAAGTTAGTGAACAAGTAACTGAGACAGTAGCTGAAGTTCAACAAGAGTTGCCTTTAGAGACCAAAGTTGAAACAGTACCTGTTGAAACAAAAACTGAAGTAGTTGTTGAGCCGATGGTTATTCCTGAGGTAGAAAAAAGCCCAGAAAGCACTCCAATTACGGAAGCAGAAGTTATTACAGAACCAGTAAAAGCTGAAGAAGTAACAACAGCTCCAGTAACGACCTCGAATGACTTACTTGAGAATGAAGATACTTCAGCTATTAATAATACCGGCAATGAAGAAGTACAGAGCCCTGTTAAGAAAGTAAAAAAACAGACCCCTGCAGCTAAGAAATCTGCACCTAAAGATAAAAAGCTAGCAAGACAGGTTAAAAAAGCTAATCGCCTTTCAGGTCACGCTACCGCACCAATGACAAAAACGGAGACTATCACTACAGTTAAAGCTATTCCAACGAGCTTTATGGCTGACAGTGACAGATTACCGCACCAATCATCAGGTAAAACAGCAATTGTTGCAGATATTGTAAGCCGTAGTAGTGCGCCAGCAACTAAACCTTAATTTATTGTTTAGTTAAAAATAAAAACCAGTTATAACTTTATAACTGGTTTTTTTATTCCTCTATCTTTCCCATCCGCCTATTTTTCTCATACAAATATTTATTATCAGCTGTTATCTTTTACGCTACTTTCTATTATACCAAGTTGATTAA
>NZ_JAHKPR010000030.1:11856-77281 GCF_018860585.1 Colwellia sp. E2M01 | reverse complement strand
TAAACCTAAACAAATTCGCCTTGTCATTGCACATCGAGCATAGCTCTGAGTTGGGAAGAAATTTAATCAAATTGGTATTATTTTGCTATAATAAGACTTTATATTACGATTCAGTGACGACTATTTATCAAAAGCTATACTATTCTTAACTTATTATTTACAAATAACTTGACTGTTGACCTATGCTGGCGTTAAATTGTTAATAGTATAAGATTATTTATAAGTGTAATAATCCGTCTTATACTTATCACTTTTAAACAAGTCATTATTGTTGTTTAGCAATTTAGATCTTATATAAAAGCTAATGTAACGGAAATAAAAGAGAGTAGTAATTATTATGAAAAAATGGTTTTTTTCTGACAACGGTGAAGTTACGGGTCCTTTTGGATTAACAGAGTCAAATGATTTAATTTCAAAAAAACCTAACTTATATGCCTGGCACCCTTCATATACTCATTGGGTCCCTGTAAGTTGTATTGATGAATTCAACACAACCGTTACACCACCTCCCGCGCCAATTGAAATCCCAAGTGGACTTATTGATGAGTTAGTCGAAGAAGAAAAAGAATTAATTACTACATTAGATCGTATTGATAAAACGATAAAAATAACTTCAGATTCTTTATACGAAATAGATACCGACTTAGATAATTATAGTAAAACAGCTCATAATCTAACGGAACAAGTTAAAGTAGTGGTTAAGCAAATAGAAGAGCAATATGCTTCTTTACAAAAGAATTTAGCTGATGCAATGAAAACTGATTATTAATAATATCGCTTGTTCAAACTAATAATTTAATAGTTAGTTATAATAATTATAAACGAAGTTAACACATAAGAGTACGTACGATGAAAAGATGGTTTTTTTCAAATAATGGCAAAGTAATTGGCGCATTAGATTTAGCTGAAGCGAAAGACTATTTAGCTGACAACCCAAATGTATACGGTTGGCACCCTTCATTCACTCAATGGAAGCCTGTCTGCTGTATAAGTGAGTTTGTTGATGTTTTACCACCTACGGTACAATCACCATTAATTCCAAAAGAAATATCTGATAAGTTTTTAGCCAAGCAGCAACGTTTAGAGACTAAATTAACATCAATTGATGACAGTATTAATCATAGTCAAAAATCTCTTGATAAGTTTGATAATCAAATAATGGATTACAAAGAGCTTACACAAAACTTAAATGACGATGTAAAAGGAGCTATTGATAATATAGAACGTAAATACAACAGCATTCGTCGTAAGTTATCACAAGTAAGAGAAGCCGTTACAATTGCTGAAAAAGAAATGTCTGTTGCTGTAAGCGACTTTGATACCAGAATGAGCACGAATGATATATTCATGCCCTCTTGTAATCAAAGTGCTGTAACATCAGATAACACAAATACAGCAGCTAAGGCGAGTAAAGCCAAATTAGCACAAGAAAAATTAGCAACACCACATAAACGTGTAGAAGCGGTTGCAGAAAAGCCGGTTGAGCAAAAAGAATCTCCAAATCAATCTAAGTCATCAACTGAAGAAGCTGCCAAAGAAAGCTTCGGAATGAAGAATATGATGAAATCAGTATTTAAGGGAGATAGTAAAGTAGAAAAAACACAAGAAGTAAAGGACGTTAAAAAAGGTAAAGAAGAGCCATTATCAATGGCTGAGCGTTTAAAAATGGCGCAAAACAACCATTAAAATTACAGCCGTCACGTCATAACTAACATAAAAAAACCAGTTACATTAACTGGTTTTTTTATGCCATTTTATTCCAGATGATGGAGATGAGGTACCTCCCTACAAATTTCAAAAAACATATCACTCATCAGCTTCAATCTAATAAACAGCCCTAACCTAGTCAACAAAACGACTATCTCCCTTAAACACAGATTTCATCATTCCATGCATACTATATAAGCTTTCTTTAGTTTCATTACCGTTATTGGTAGTGGTAGGTTTTTGAGCTATTGATTCTTTTTTATTTATCTTAACAACACGATCGTTCTTGATAACTGGCGCGCCTCTATACATTTGTTGTGGTTCGTATTTTGGTTCAGGTTCATTATTTACAGGAGGATTTTCTACAGGTGGAAGCGGCGTCGCTAACTTTTCTTTTGGCTGCCTTGCTGTAATTGGTATGATATTTTTACTCTGATTATGATCAGAGTGAATTATTGATTGTTTTATACAAGAAGGCATTACAATATCATTAGTACCTATTTTTTTGGTGAAATCATCTACTACAATGTCCAGCTCACCTTTAGCAATACTAACCGCTTCTCTTACTTGTAAGAGTTTACGTCGGAGGCTGTTATATTTCCGCTCTATATTATCAATAGCTCCTTTTACATCATCATTTAAGTTATGAGTCAGGTCTTTATAATCCATTATTTGATGATCAAACTTATCCAAGCAATTTTGACTGTGTGCTATTTCCTCTTTCGTCTTAGCCAGCTTGGCAGATATTCGCTCTTGTTTAGCTAAAAACTTTTGTGAAATCACATCAGGTATTGAAGGGGTTGGTGTTATTGCGGGTAGTAATTCATAAAATTCAACAATACAGCTTATGGGTTTCCACTGTGTAAATGAAGGATTCCATCCATAAGCGCCTGTATGTTCGGCTAAATAGCCCTTTACAGCATTTAACTCTAAAGGACCTGTTATCTCACCATTGTCAGAAAAAAACCACTTATTCATAATAATTACTTCTCTTTTTATATCCTTAACTTAAACATTGTCTGCAACTCGGACAATATATTTAAATAATGTTTGGATAATTAATCAAAATAATAAATGTTCATTTATTATTTAATACTTAACTAAGAGGTTTACTATTAACTATTGTAAGTCTTTGAACAAATGATTTAATTTCACCTTAAAGCATAAAAATTTACTTTGTCACAGGCGTAGTTAAAACGGTTAAGGTGATTTACAAATAGTAAACCACCTTTTTAATTGAAAATAGAATATTTAGTATAAACTCAATACGTTATTCTTAATTCAATTGCTTATAAGAAGCTTATTCGAATAAAGAACAGGCGCCTGTTTCAGCCGAGCTTAAATTGCGACGCATGAAGCCGAACAATTCGCGCCCCATGCCTTGATGATGACCGTTCATTTGAAATAGAGACGTTTCACGTTGAGCAAGCTCTTGTTCATCAACAAGCAGTGTTAACTCACCTGTTTCGCCATCAAGGGTTATCATGTCGCCTGTTTTAACTTTAGCAATTAACCCACCATCAAGTGCTTCTGGACATAAATGAATTGCCGCAGGCACTTTACCTGAAGCGCCAGACATCCGACCATCAGTAACTAACGCGACTTTAAAACCTTTATCTTGCAGTACACCTAATGGTGGCGTTAGCTTGTGTAACTCAGGCATACCTCGGGCTTTAGGGCCTTGGAAGCGAACCACGGCAATAAAGTCTTTTTCAAGCTCCCCTGCATCAAACGCCGTTTGTAATTCATGTTGGTCTTCAAACACAATAGCTGGTGCTTTAATCACTAAATGATCATCATGAAGTGATGATGTTTTAATAACTGAAACACCTAAGTTACCTTTCATTACACGTAAACCACCATGGTGACTAAAAGGCTTAGCAACGGTTGCAATGACCGAATCATCAAGTGATTTTTCTACACAATCAACCCATTTAAGCTCACCGTTTTCTAAGACTGGTTTTTGAGTATAACGAGATAAGCCACGACCACAGATAGTTTCTACATCCTCAAAAACAAGGCCGGCATCAATCAACTCACGGAATAATAATGCCATACCACCCGCTTCTTGGAATTGGTTAATATCAGCCTGTCCATTAGGGTAAATACGGGTTAAAAGTGGAACTTCTTCAGATAGGTCATTAAAATCTTGGAAATTAATAATAATACCTGCCGCTTTTGCAAAGGCAATAATATGCATTGTTAGGTTAGTTGAGCCACCTGTTGCAAGTAATGCTACGATAGCATTTACAATAGAACGCTCATCAATCATTCTACCAATAGGCATATAATTACCTGATTGTGGCATTAAACGAGTCGCTTGACGTGCTGCTGCTTTGGTTAATTCTTCACGTAATTGGGTGTTAGGGGCAATAAATGAAGCCCCTGGTAAATGTAATCCCATGACTTCAACCACTAACTGGTTAGAGTTAGCGGTACCAAAGAAAGTACAAGTCCCTGCTGAATGGTATGATGCTGATTCTGCTTCAAGTAGAGCCGTTTCGTCTGCTTCACCTTTAGCATATTGTTGACGAACACGTGCTTTTTCTTTATTTGGTAAGCCTGATGGCATTGGGCCGGCAGGTATAAACACTGTTGGTAAGTGACCAAAGGTCATACTAGCAATCATTAAACCTGGAACTATTTTGTCACAGATACCTAACATGAGTGCGCCATCAAACATGTTATGCGATAAACCTACTGCTGTGGACATCGCAATAACATCGCGGCTCATCAAGCTTAAATCCATACCTGGTTGACCTTGCGTAACACCATCACACATAGCCGGTACACCTGCGGCAACTTGGGCAACACCACCTGCATCTTTAACGGCAGCTTTGATAATATCAGGGTATGTCTGGTAAGGTTGATGGGCACTTAACATATCGTTATATGAAGTAACAATGGCAATATCTGAATGCTGAATGCCACGTAACGATGTTTTGTCATCTTTACCACAAGCAGCAAAGCCATGTGCCAAGTTGCCACATGATAAGCTCGCACGATGCACAGTATTTGATTTGGCCGCATCAATTTTAGCTAAATAAGCTGCACGTGTTTTAGCACTGCGCTTTATAATTTTTTCAGTGATATCTATTATTGTTTGTTTCATTATTTTTTCCTTTCTTCTATATATTTTGGTCTTTAAAGTAGTATTCGAGAGTCCTATCTAGGTTATTCAACCCATTGGCGATTATCTCTAGCGATTAAAGATATAGATGATACTGGCCCCCATGAGCCTGCCGCATATGGTTTAGGTGCTTCACCAGAAGCCTTCCACGCATCAATAATACTATCAGCCCAAATCCAGGCAGCTTCAACTTCATCACGACTAACAAATAATGATTGGTTGCCATTTAGTATTTCTAGCATTAAACGCTCATAGGCATCAACAACACGTTGGTCTTGATAAGTATCAGAGAAACTTAAATCTAACTTATTTTCTTGAATACGCATTTGTGACGCAATGCCTGGTATTTTATTCATCATTTGTAATTCAACCCCTTCATCAGGTTGCAAACGAATTGTTAACTTATTGGCAGGTAAGTCACTATAACTATCTTTAAAAATGTTATGTGGTGGCTTTTTAAAATGAACGACTATTTCGCTATGTTTTTTAGGCATACGTTTACCTGTTCGAAGGTAAAATGGCACGCCAGTCCAGCGCCAGTTATCAATTTCAGCTTTTATTGCCACAAACGTTTCCGTATAACTGTTTTCTTTCGCACCTTCTTCATTTAAATAACCCGGCACGGCAGAGCCTTCTAAAAAACCGTCGCTGTATTGTCCGCGAACGGCCTTTTCCTTAATATTATCTTTATCAATAGTTTTTAAGGCTTTAACAACTTTAAGTTTTTCAATACGAACACTTTCTGCACTTAAATCGGCAGGCGGCTCCATCGCTAACAGTGATAAAATTTGTAATAAATGGTTTTGCACCATGTCACGCATCTGTCCTGCATCATCATAAAAGCCCCAGCGACCTTCAATGCCAACGCTTTCTGCAACGGTTATTTGAACATGATCAATACTGTTGCGATCCCAGTTATTAGAAAATAAAGAGTTAGCAAAACGTAAAACTAATAAGTTGAGTACAGTTTCTTTACCTAAATAATGATCTATACGGTATGTTTGATTTTCATTAAAGTAATCGGATACTTGATTATTAATAGCAATAGAAGACGCTAATGAATGGCCAATAGGTTTTTCCATTACAACGCGGTCTTTTGGTTGAATGAGGTTTGCGTGGTTTAGGCCCTTGCAAATATCACCATAAATTACTGGAGACGTTGAAAAGTAGTAAATACGAGTACTATTACCCGCAGCTAAGGTATCTGCTAGCTTGGTAAAAGAGTTACTGTCTTTAAAGTCTAGTACTTGATATACCAAACGATTTATAAAGCGTGTTAACACTTTATCATCAATTTTTTCTTTAACAAATTTATGTAAATTGTCAATAACAGTGGTTTTAAATGCTTCAATATCATGTTCTGGTTTAGCCACCCCTACAATACGACTAGCTTCATTAATTAAGCCACAAACCTCTAGTTGATATAATGCTGGTAATAATTTTCGACGTGACAAATCGCCTAGTGCTCCAAAGATCACTATTTCACTAGCTGTTTGATTATTTGAATTATTCATGAGATTTCACTTTTTTAGATAAATGTTGATACGAGCTAAAGTTATTTCTTTTTATTCATGTAATATTTAAGTAAGGATTTTGTCGATGAGTCGTGTTTATGGCTTACTTGACCTGTAAGTAACTCTTGTTGAATGCTGTTTGCTAGTCCTTTACCTAGTTCAACACCCCACTGATCAAAAGAACAAATCTGCAATATAATGCCTTGCACAAATATTTTATGTTCGTATAAAGCAATTAGGCTACCAATAGATTTAGGTGAAATACGTTCCATTAAAATCGTATTTGTGGGGCGATTTCCTTTATGTACTTTATGTGAGGCCACTTTATCTATATATTCTTGGGTATACCCTTTAGCCTTTAAATCAATTCTAACTTGCTCTTCATCCACACCAGCCATTAGGGCTTGGGTTTGTGCAAAAAAGTTAGCCATTAAGGTTTCGTGGTGCCCTTGTACTGGGGTAACACTTTCAACAGAGCCAATAAAATCTGCAGGAACAATATTATTGCTTTGATGTAAATATTGGTAAAAAGCGTGTTGACCATTAATTCCTATTTCACCCCATATTGTAGGTACTGTTGGATATTCAATAGAATCACCCTCCCAAGAGACCGATTTACCATTACTTTCCATTTCAGCTTGTTGCATATATGCCGATAACATATGTAAAGGTTGATCGTATGGTAATAAAGCTTGTGACTGTGCTCCTAAAAACGTGCAATTCCATACACTTAAAAGGGCAAGAATAACCGGCGCGTTTTCTTCAAGTGGCGCATTACAAAAGTGTTGATCAATTTCATTTGCGCCATCAAGTAACTCAAGAAACTTTTCAAAACCTAAATAAAGTGCAATAGGTAAACCGATAGCCGACCATAATGAAAACCTACCGCCGACCCAATCCCACATATCAAAAATATTTTCTGCTTTGATACCAAAATTTATAACATTTTCTTTATTTGCACTGACGGCGATAAAATGTTTTTCAACAGCGGTGTCATCAAATGACGCAGAGGTAAGCCATTTTAAAGCTGTTTTTGCGTTAGTCATCGTTTCTGATGTGGTGAATGTTTTACTAGATATGATGAATAATACTTTTTCAGGGTTTAAAGGTCGCAGAGTATCAGCGATTTGAGTACCATCTACATTAGATACATAGTGTACATTCAAGCAATGATCACTATATTGATGTAGTGCTTCTGTAACCATTTGAGGACCTAAATTTGACCCACCTACCCCAATGCTTACAATATCTGTGATGCGCTTTCCTGAAAAACCTAACCACTGACCTTGACGGACTTTATCAGTAAAAATCTTCATTTTAGATAATGAATTATTGATATCATCGGTGATATTTACACCGTCTAAATTAAGAGGCTTTGAAGTTCTGCTTCTAAGCGCTGTATGTAATACCGCTCTATTTTCTGTAAAGTTAATTTTATTACCAGAAAACATTTTTTCACGCCAACCCTCTACCTCGCACTCTCGAGCAAGACTCATTAAAGACGCCATTGTTTCATCAGTAATTAAGTTTTTCGAATAATCGAGCAATAATGATGGTAATTCAATTGATAGTTTTTCAAACCTTTGTTTATCAATAGCAAACAAGTCGTTCATATGGACGTTTTTATTCTGTTCTGCTAGGTTTTTTAGTTTTTGCCAACTAGATAATAATGCTCTATTTTTCATAATGTGCCTCAAATTCTTTGTGTAAGGTAATATTCAAAGTTATCGAAATTAATTTTAATTTATGGTTGTAAAGTTAAAAAAATTCATTTAAATTGGTTTAAGATTAATCAATCATACCGGTTCATTCTTTTATTTGAAAGGCTTTACCGGATTTTTATTGTTATTTATGTGAACCGGTTCATGGTTTGGTTTTTTAGTCTATAATAAAATAATCAAGAATAATTAAAAAATAAAATACATATTAAAAAATGGGGATTCAACGAGGATATTATGAATAAACTACTAAATTTCAAATTAAAAAAAATTAGCAGTGCAGTTAGTAGCATTATACTAGCTAGTACATTAACCGCCGGTTTAGCTGGCTGTGTTGAAGAAGCTAGCCTAAACAATGGCGATGTGGTTTATGCTCCAGAAGCTAGACCGCTAGGGGTGCTTGCACCAGAAAATGGTGAATACTCGCCAGGAAGTGAAGTTACCCTCAAAGGTCGCTTAACTGGAACAGTATCAGGTGAAACTCTACTTTGGACACAAACTGGCGGAACAACTATTGAAATTGCCGATCCTACTCAAGCTGAAATATCTTTTGAGGCACCGATTGTTGATGGTTTAGAGTCTTTTGTTTTTACTTTGTCAGTAATTGGCACTGATGGCGAAGTCGTTTTAGATAATAATAACGAGCCTTTGGTAGATGAAGTAACTGCTGTTGTTTTTGACCCTGCTTTAAAAGTTCGATTAGAAGCAGAAGACGACACTGTCGCTGTGCTAAAAGGTGATGTGAATATAGCCTCAGAAGGCGATGATCATTATTTACCTGGTTTCTCTGGTACTGGCGCAACATCAGATATATTACCAGGTGCATCAGTAACCTTTACGGCAACACTTGATAAAGCTTCTTATTACACTGTGTATCTAGGCTATGCTATACCTGGTGATTATGGTGGTAAGCAAGGGCAAGTTATTGTTAATGGTGCTCCAGTAGATGTTGAACTTTCAGCAACAGGTCAATTTTCTGGTCTTCGCGTTGGTACATTTTCACTCAACGCAGGTGATAATATTATTGAAGTGTGTTGTGGTTGGAATTATTACCGAGTTGATTATGTAGAGTTATTACCTGCAGCTACCCCTAGTGAGCCTCTACCTGTTGCACCTGAATTAGTTAATGATCTGGCAACTGTAGAAGCTAAAGCATTAATGGAATTTTTAAGTGATAACTATGTTAAAGCTACATTAACAGGACAAACAGAATTCCCAACAAAAGTTGATGGTGCTTTCCCGCTGATTGAATACGATAAAGTTGTTGCGCAAACCGGTGGTGATGCCCCTGCTATTGTGGCATTTGACTTTATGGATTATTCAGCTTCTTCCACCACTGATTCTACTGGTTTAACTGAGTCAATTATTGCTGAACATCAAGCTAAAAACATTATTGTATCTGTATTACATCACTGGCGTGCACCAAGTGGTAACCCAGGTACAACAGGTAGCTTTTACTCAGACAGCGATAAACCTGGTGAGGGAAGTACTTTTGATTTAGCTGCAGCTTTAGCGGATAAGAATAGTGCAGAATATAATGAATTATTAGTAGATATTGATCTTGTTGCCGTTGAATTGAAAAAACTTGCTGATGCAGGTATTCCTGTACTTTGGCGTCCATTACATGAAGCACAAGGTGAGTGGTTTTGGTGGGGAGCTGCCGGCCCAGATGCGTTGAAAGAATTATGGATGTTAATGTATGACCGTTTAACGGTTGATCATGCTTTAAACAATTTAATTTGGGTTTTCACCCACACTAAAGATTTAAGTAATGACTGGTACCCTGGCGATAACTATGTAGATATTGTTGGTTATGACGGTTATGCCGATCCTCGTAATGATGATAAAGCTACCTTTAAAGGTCAATATACCACGTTAAAAGATCGTCATGATGGTACAAAATTGGTTGCGTTAACTGAAACCGGCACAATTCCTGATGTTGCGGTTATGCATGAGCAAGATGCTTGGTGGTCTTTCTTTATTACTTGGAATTCAGAAACATGGGATTCAGCTTCATTGATTGGCCCTGATGGTGCTAAAGATGGTGTTATTGCTACTAACTATGCCGCTGAAGGTGTACTGAACCTAGATGATGTTCCTGGTGGCGTACCAAAAACTGAAGCGGGTATTTATGAAAGTTTTGAATCTGAAGGAACAGGTAAATGGGAGTTCCAAAATAATTGGTCTCCAATAGAGGGAATTCAGTTAGCACAAGATTGGGCTGCTGATGGAGATAATTCATTATCAGGTATTGTTCAGCTAGAAGCGGGTGATGATGATGTTATTTTACAAGTTTACCCGGAAGGCGGCTTAGTTTTAGGTGATGTAACAACCTTGAAAATTACAGCGAATGTTAAAGATGCTGGAGCAGGAGTTACGGCAATGTTATTTGCGAAAGATCCTGATGGTGGATGGAATCAAGGCGATACAGTAGCAGTGGTTGATGGTGGAGTAGAACTTTCAATTGATGTATCTGAAATTCCTGTAATCGGAGGTTTTGGCGTTAGATTTATGGGACCAGATAACACAGCAACACCGGCTCAATTTTACATTGACAAAGTCGAGTTTGTAAATGCAGAAGCTGAGTAATCGTTATTTGCAACATTAAATACGTTGGCTGGCGGGGATATATTTCCAGCCAACGAATTATAATTATAATTAAAAAATAGGAATGAAGCATGACTTCCAACAATAAAGTATTTAAAAAGAACATAATCACAGCAAGTATCTTAGCCGGTGTATTTTTAAGTTCATCGCCTTTATATGCAGCAGAAGCTGAAGCGAATATAGCTTCAGAAGTTAATAAAGCTGAAGCTGAACCAGAAGTAATTATCGTACGTGGTCTTCGCGGATCATTAGTTAAATCAATGAATGACAAGCGCTACTCTAGCTCTGTTGTCGATACTATTAACGCTACAGATATAGGTAAACTACCGGATGCAACTATTGCTGACTCTTTACAGCGTATAACAGGTATACAAATTACTCGTTCAGCGGGTGAAGGCGGTAAAGTAAATATTCGTGGCGTTTCTCAAGTTGCCACCACCCTAAACGGTGAGCAAATGTTAGCCGCTGGTTCTATCAGTACTGTACAACCAGATTTTTCTGATATTCCATCAACTTTAGTGTCTGGTTTAGAGGTTATCAAATCATCTCAAGCTAAATATTTATCGGGCGGTTTATCAGGTACTATTAATTTAAAAACTAACCGTCCACTGATGTTAGATGAAGGTTGGACTGCATTAGGTAAAGTTGAAGCGGCTAAAGGCTCTTTAGGTACAGAGACAGATGGTAAGCTCTCTGCTTTTATTGGTTATAACTTAAATAGTGAGACAGGTATTTCACTAAGCATGTCGCACGATGACTCTACTTTAGCTGACTATCAAAATGGCTCTGCGGGTAATGAATGGGGCTTTAATGCTTCAGAAAGTATCAACTTCGTACAAGATGATGTGGATGCTAATGGTAACGGCAGACTAGACGATGTTTACTATGCCTTTCAAGGTCATCAAGCATCAAACCAATTTATTGAGCGTGAACGTGACGGTTTAAACCTATCTATTCAACATGAAATCAGTGAAAGTTTTAGTGTTACAGCGGATGTGTTTTATACTGAGCTGACCGAACATAGGTACCAAGCTGGTTTTGTTGCAAGTCAAGCATGGCAGGCTGAAACTGGTTGGTTTACCGCTACAGATTATGTCGCACATGAAAATATTATTGAAAACAAAGATAAAGACTCAGCGAATTTTGGCCAGTTTGAAAATGTAGGCGGAGCTTATAACTCGTATCAAAATGGTACTATTCAAGCACGACGTACAATGGTGCACTCGGAAACATCTAGTAAAGATCAAACAGCATTAAATACTAATTTAGAATTTACTTATGATGCGGGTGAAGCGTTAGCGTTAACAGCTCGCTGGGTACATGGTGAAGCAAGTAATGAACAACAAAATAGCTTTGTAGACGCTTATGTTAACGATGGCTCTCAAGTAGGCGCAACTTATAAAGGCCCTGGCGGGGTAGTGGAAAGTGATGTAAATCCGTGGGGTTATGCCGGGCAATCAGCAATGCTACCTGACGGTACACCTGCAGGAAACTATACACAAATTCCAATCGGTGTTGGCTATGTTGGCACAACCCAACTTTGGAACCTACCGACTCTTGATGTTACAGAAACAGATGGTTCAGTAACTACAGAGAAATTTGGCAGTAACATTGAGCGTTATAGTAATACGTCAAGTAACTTAGATGGTGAAAACCAAAATGCAACCTTTGATGCTTTACGTATAGATGGCTCCTATGAACTAGATCTAGATGGCTTTGCTTCAGATTTAATGAGTGTTGACTTTGGTGCTCGTTACGCTAAACGAAATGTAGATAGAACAACATGGCGTGGTACTGCAGCTTACACTAACGCTTATGGTGACCCTTATCTTGCACACTGGAAAGACTCTGCAAGCCAAGCACCAGGCACTTTGGAATCTTATATTGATCCAATAGCTTTTACTGATCCAATAATGGAAGGAAAAATCACTCAAATTAGTGATTTTCATGGTTCAGAAGGCTTAGGCTCATTATACTTTGTTGACCCTAAAGCTATGAGTAATCCACTGGCTTATCATGAAGAGGTTTATGGCACTATTATTCAATCTCCTGAGCCGTCGGGAACTTATGAAGCAGAAGAAGTAACAACTGACCTTTATTTACAAGGTAATTTTGATGGTGAGGTTTTTGGTTTAGGTTACCGTGCTAACCTTGGTGTTCGCTACGTAAAAACAGAGTATGACATTGATCAAACAGAAACAGGCTCTGGTGATACAGCGACTTATAACGGTGTAGAATATATTGTAAGTGGCGCTTTAGGCACACCAGCACCAGCCGCAGGTATTATCAATACAACACGTAGTTATGAAGATTGGTTACCATCACTAAATATGACATTGGATTTAACTGAAGATCAAGTTTTACGTTTTGCTTATAATAAAACGATGTCACCACAAGATATTAATAACTTAGCTAGAGGTGTTACGGTAACTCGTACATTGGGTTGTGGCGTAAAAGCGCCTGATGGCTCTGCTGTTTTTTGTGCAACAGCTGCAAGTCAAGATGGTAACCCAAATCTTGATCCGTGGCGCTCAAATAACTTTGATCTATCTTATGAATGGTACTTTAGCGAATCAAGTATGGTAAGTGCGGGCATTTTCTATATGGATATAGAATCTTTTACTAGTAGACAAACTATTGAGCTTCCTATTCCTGATTCAGACGGCGTAGTTCGTGGTTTTAACGATGGCATTTATAGTGGTACAACACCTACAACGACAGAAGCTAATAGTGATGGCGGTAGTATTAACGGTATTGAATTAACTTATCAGCAAGGCTTTGACTTCCTTCCTGGAATTTGGAGTGGCTTTGGTTTAACGACTAACTATACATATTCTCCAAGCGAAAGCGGTGATACTGATTACTACGGTGAATCTACACCAATGTCTGATAACTCAGAGCATTTAGCTAACGTAGCACTTTGGTATGAAAAAGATGGCTTACAGGCTCGTATTGCGAGTAATTACCGCAGTGATAAGTATATGTCTTTAGCGACTAAAGCCCCTTATAAGTTTGCTCGTTACCAAGCACCAACCTTATATGTTGATGCTTCAGTAAGTTATGATATCAATGATATGTTTACTGTTATTTTACAGGGTACAAACCTGACCGAGGAACATCAGGAAGAATACCTTCAATGGGATGATTTAGTTGATAAACGTAACTTTAATGAGCGTCGTTACAGTATTGGGGTGCAAATTAAAATGTAATTGAAGGAATTGGCTTATTAAAGTCATTACCTTTGCTAAAAATAAAAAACCCTACTTCAGTAGGGTTTTTTATTTAAGTAAACAGTTAAAGGTAAATATCACTTCTTATACAAATGAATAGCCATCTTTGTTTTTATAATAGAGTAATCAGAGGCAATACAAATGATTAATAGAAGACATTTTTTGAAATCAATAATGGCGGCATCTTTAATACCTCATTTTGATGTGTTTAGTTCAGATCAAAACAAAAGTAAATTATATGATATTTCATTATCTCAATGGTCCTTTCATCGAGCTATTTTTGGTGAAAGTAGAGCTGACTATAATGCATTTATAAAAACACTCCATTCAGAGCCAGATCTAGTACTTAAGGGGGAAATTGATCCTCGATATATTACAAGCATTGCAAAAAAACTTGATATATCAAAAGTAGATTTAGCAAATACTCTATGGTTTGGACACGCTACTGATAAACCCTGGTTGAATGAATTTAAAAGTAGAGCTAATAACGATGGTGTAACTTTTAAATTATTAATGTGTGATGAAATGGGAAGTATAGGTAGTAGTAATAAAATATTAAGACAGCAAGCTATAAACAATCACTTACCATGGTTTGAAGCAGCTGCAGAATTAGGCTGCTCTCAGCTACGTGTCAATGCTTATGGGGATGGGACATATTTAGAACAACTTAAGCAAAATGCTGAAAGTTTACAAGTATTAGGTGAAATTGGTCAGGAATATGGGTTAGAGGTTTTAGTGGAAAACCATGGAAACGCTTCAAATAATGGGGCCTGGTTAGCCATGCTTATGGAAATGACTATCCATAGTAATGTAGGCGTATTTACTGATTTAGATAACTTTTTTATGGGAGGTTGGAGTTTATCTCCTGAACGTTTATATGACCGAACCCAAGGTATTATTGATCTTGCTCCTTATACTCGAGGTGTAAGTGCGAAAACCCATGCTTTTACAAAGAGCGGTCAAGAATCAACAATAAATTACCAAAAATTATTAAGTATTATTGTAGGGCAAGGATTTAAAGGTACCGTCAGCGCAGAGTATGAAGGTGAGCACATGTCAGAATATGATGGCAGTTCAGCAACAATTAAACTTTTAAAATCAATGCAATATAGCTTGTAGTTGCATTATTTATAATTGTTATTATTTCAAAAGCTAATCATTAGGTAATATAGAATGAATATTTTAAATATGACTACCGTTAAGCTCAGAGTTTTTTTACTTGTGCTTGTCCCTGTTGTTATCATTATGTTGTTCTCAGGCTCCCGAGTCATGAATTCTCTTGAACAGCGTGAGTCTATGCAAGATTTAGAGTTCGCAATTGAATATGTTAATTTCATGGCGCCTGTTCTTATATCATTACGTAATGAGCAGGATGCTTCAAACATATTTATTAGAGCGGATAGTGAGGATCAGACTTTTCTAAATTATGCTAAAAGTGACATGATAAATCAGCGTGAAATTGCCAAAAAAGATATTTTGAATTTTATTGCTTTTATTGATGAAAATTGGCAACGTGTGGAAACATTTCCGGCGTTAATGTCAGATATCGAAACCATTAAATCTCGTTTAGCTAAACTTCAATACATTCGTATAGCTGTAGATAAAAGACAAGAGTCATCAACAGAATTCATCTCATCTGCACAATTTAACGAAACTATATGGACAACAGTTGATATTCTTCGTATAGGTGATTTTATGGTGAATACTATTAGCCGAGTTGTAAATATAGCTAATAATGATCCTAAACTAGGCATGATAGCTAATTCATTCTTTTTTCTACAGTTAGCATCTAATTCCAGCGCTACACTAACTGAAAGAATAAATCACGTAGTGAATGGCATTGTTGATGGTTATGCATCGGGACAATTAGTTATGTTTCGAGCGTTAGAGCAAGATTATCGTACTTTTTTTACTAAATACGCCAGCGATAAATCGTTAAAGCACTATAATGAACTTATGATTAATAATAATTTGATTGAAAGTGCTGAGCAAGCCTACTGGGATGCTTTTGATAGTTACAAACTTATTGGAAAAAATGTCCCTTTATCTATAAGAGCCGAGGTTAATTGGCTTAATGTCGCAGGTGATTTAGACAAGGCTTATAAATCTCTGAAGCTTGCTGTGCTCGATGAAATGATTCAATTAAAGAATGAAAGAGTAAGTAATGCAGATAATGAGTTAACTTATACAATTACCTTTGTTTTAGTTTTATTAGCACTGATCTTATTAATATCTTATTGGATTGCTATGAGTATTTCTAATCCATTAGTTCAGCTAGTTAAATCATTTAATCATTTAGCTGAAACTCGAGATATGGGCATTCACATTGATGATAGTGGAAAAAATGAATTGTCGGAATTAAGCCGTGCATTTAATAAACTGGTTTTTAGTTTTAATGAGGCTCTTATTGGCGTTAAAAAACATGCATCGGCGATGAATGAAACTACAGTAAAAGCTTCGGAATCAATGAAGCACTCTTTGCAACTATCTGATAACCAGTTGATTGCTACAGACAGCATTTCGGTTGCCATAAATGAAATGACATCCACCATAGAGGAAGTCGCGAATGTAGCTCAACTAACATCAACAGCTATAGATAATGCACATAACATATCCTCAAAAAGTGTGACGAGTGCTGAGTTAAGTCAGAAAGTCATGGAAAACTTAACTATTGAGTTAGGTAATACAGAAGTTGTTGTGAAAAATTTAAATAATGAAGCAGCGCAAATTAGTAATATTCTTAATGTTATTCAAGGGATTGCAGAGCAAACGAACTTATTAGCATTGAATGCTGCTATTGAAGCGGCAAGAGCCGGCGAAATGGGCCGTGGTTTTGCTGTTGTCGCGGACGAAGTGCGAGAGCTTGCGGGAAGAACCCAAGTCGCTACAGAGCAAATTCGACGACAAATTGAGTCGTTACTTAATGGAGCAGAATCAGCGACTGCCATTATGGCAAACCTACAAAATGAAGGTGCAAAAGCCGTTGAAACAGTCATAGAAACAGCGTCGGCCTTTATGGTGCTTAAAACAGAGTTAGATAGTGTAATGGATATGGCAACACAAATAGCTACGGCTACAATTCAACAAACAACGGTTTCAAATGAAATAAATCAGCGTATATGTGCTGTTCGTGATGATTCCAGTGAGTTAGCGAACCAAGCCACCTCTACTATGACAATGACAGATGATCTAACTTCAAACGGACGAGAGCTTAGTGAATATATTGATATTTTTAAAGTAGATACAAAAACACAATATTAGCTTTAATATACTTGGCTCATGATCAACTTCGATGGTCATGAGTCAAATATATGCTCTCTTCCCTCTTCCCTCTTCTATTTAATCACTAGATAGATCAAAATTACCTATATATTTTAGGCATGTAAATACGGGCTAAATTCCCATAATATTAACACGAACAAGTTCAGACTTATTTATAAGTGTTGATCACTCATTTTGTTAGTTAAATACTTCAAATTGGCTAATAGTTAATAGCTATTATTATCATTAATACGAACCGGTTAATTTATAGTGTGTTTAAATGTAAATATTATGTAAATATAAAAAATAAAACAAAACAATTTTAAGTCTTTGTTTTTTTGTTTGTTTTAAGTTTTGCTGTTTGTTTTTTGAGTTTTTTTTGGTTGTGTTGTAGTCACAAATAAATTGAATGTTTCATATTTGTGAACTAATATGTGTGTCGTTGTTTGCACCGGTTCATTTTTAATGTGAAATACCTATTAAGTATAAGTGGCCATAGAGAGCAAAACTATAGAGTGCATATAACCAAACCTTAATATAAAAAAAACGAAAGAGGTCTTATGAATAAGATTAATAAAACAACTCACCTTTCTAGTATTGTCATGCTACTAGCAAGTATAGGAGTTAGCGCAGGAGAGATTAGTCCTACTAATGTTACATACAAAATAGATTCAACTGATGATATAAAAGTTACGTTACAACCTGATGCAGGAACAGGCTTTTGGTATTTAGAAGGAGTAAATGACTACTATAACAGTAATGGGATACTAACAATAAGCGCGAATTACCTTGATACACTTACAGTAGGTAACCATAACTTAGTTGTTCACTTTAGTGATTCTAGTACTGCTAACTTGAATATTAATGTAGAAGACAATACGACAACGGTCGATATAGATAATGGTTCAACTTCCGTTGTTAATCTGGATATAGATACAGCACAATTAAGTAATGGCGCAGTCATTGAAAATGAACATATTAACATTGCTCATGGCTTGGTTAACTGGGAGTTTGTAGCAGAAAAGCCGGGTGATTATATTATAGATATTAACTATCAATCACCACATGGCAGTAAAGTTAATAATTTTTACGTTGATGGCAATGTTGTGTCGGTAACGTCAGAGTTACATTCCGATACACGTTCACATCGGTTTGAATTACCATTAACGTCAGGTACCCATAATATTGGTGTCGATGCGCGTGGCCAGTGGGGCTACATTTGGTTAACGGGTGTAAATGTTTCAAAAGATACTGTGGTTTATAACCCAAGTATTACCCCAGCCAATGGCAGTTTTGATCTAGCTAATATGCAGACACCCAGTTTTTCGGTTGATCTTGATGGCGATACGTTAACCACAGTAGAGTTAAATGGTGTGGATGCAACGTATAGTTTTAATGGGTCGACATTGCAGTTAGATGCTGATTACCTAGCAAGTTTAGGTGCGGGGAGTTATAGCTTTGATGTTGTGATGGCGAATACCGCAGCATTATCTCTTAATATTACCGTTGCTGATACAACACAGCTATATAATCCAAGTATTAGCCCAGCCAATGCCCGTTTTGATATCGTAAACATGCTAGTACCAAGTTTTATGCTTGATTTAGATGGCGATAGCTTAACTGCGGTTGAATTAGATGGTATGGCAGCAACTTATACGCTTAACGGTAACGCCTTAGCGTTAGATGCAAACTATTTAGCCGATTTAGGTAAAGGCAATTATAGCTTTGATATATTGATGGCTAATTCAACTCCGTTAACTATGAATATATTGGTAGAGAATAGTAAAGATGTTCATGAATACGATACATATGTTACCGATTCAACCAATTCTAACTTTGCACAATATGCAGATACCATAGAGTCGGTTAATCCAGCACTTTACCTTGATCAAAACGAACAAATATCAACCTTTTCTGATTATGGTAATTTGTATAACGAAGCCCTGTACGATAAAGGGTTAGGGGCTGATGTTGGTATTGCTTGGGCGGGTTGGAACCCTAGTCATTACGAAGATAACCGTGCTGCTAAAATGGCATTAATAGATGAATATAATATTAAACGCGTATCCTTCATTCCTACCTATTTTATTAGTACTTATGCAGAAGGTCTGCGTTGTAATGACGATAGCAATACCTTAAGTGTTAGTAAACAAGTTGATTTAGTAGGTGAATTGTTAGCTAAAGATGTACGTATTAATTTCCGTCCTCATATTGACCCAATCAAGTTTTCTTGGGTTGGTGCTAATGGCAGTGAAGATCCAGGAGCGAAAAACTGGCGCGGATTATTTGATCAGTTAGACCCAATGTCAGCTGGTTATGTTTGTATGATAGATAAAAGTTTGTCGGTATTATCACAAGCTTTATCAAATGCTACCCTGCCTTTAGTTGAGCCAATTCGTTTTGATATTGGCGCTGAGTTAATGGAATCTACCAAAAAATTTCCTGAGCGATGGGTTGAGTTATTGGCTTATGTTCGTACTGAAATTAGTCAAAACCCAGTATTAGCTAATAACGTTTTAATTAGCCATAATTTTAGTCATCACATTCAATACTTAATGGAGTTAAAAAACCATCCAGAATACTTCTCTAGAATTGTTTCTGGCGGGGGCTTTGAAGATTTTAATTTCTTATTGTTTTTAGATGATATGAATAATGAAAAACGTGCAGCACTTGCTGATTATATTAAAGGCTTAGATACAGTGACTGTGTCGCAATATATGCCAATGGATGTGACTAAACCTATCACGGATAATACCCAGTTAGACATTCCTACCACGCCTGAAGATGTAAAAAATGCATTGCAAATTCATGAGCAGAATTTTTTACAAAAAGTATTAATGGGCAAGCTAGGTATTGCTAAAGATGAATTGCCGGTATTTCACTTAGGTGAATATGGTATGGGTGTAAAAGGATTAATTACGCCAAATGTTTGGGATCGTGATGATGTATTAAACGAAGAAATCATTAGTTATGAAGCGCATCAAAAACATGCCGAAGTGGCGATAAAAGGCTTATTGCAATATATGCAAGATCCAAACACTGTTGCTAAATCGTTATTGATTTGGGTAAGTGGTGCACCATACGACATTGTTGGTTTTTATAATGGTGACGGTGTTGGTTTAGATGTTGGTGATGCTGAACATGGTTATCCAGGAAAGTCGCCGTTTAATCCTGAGGCAGCGGCAGCGTTAAAAACTTATTGGGCTAATGGTGGTACTGACACCGATAATGATGGTGTTATAGATGGTGAGGATGCATTTCCGAACGATCCAACTGATTGGTTAGACACTGACGGTGACGGCTACGGTGATAATACTGAAACGGCTGCGGGCACCAATCCAAATGATGCTAACGATTACCCAATGGGTACCACTGCTGACAACATTCATGTTGAAAGTGATAAAATCTATTTAGCAGATGGCAGTGAATTCATCATGCGTGGTGTTAATCTGCAATATGGTGATGATCCAGAAACTAAGTTTGAATCTATTAAGTATATAGCCCAAACTGGCGCGAATGTTGTTCGTTTGCAGTTACGTCAAGATACTACCGCGGCTCAGTTACGTGCTGCACTTGATGAAATTATTAAATACGAAATGATTGCTATGCCAATGTACTGGGAAGGACATGGAGAATTCGCAAGAGGTATTTACCAAATTACAGGTGGTAGTGACGCTAATGCTATTTATGATGGTGATATCAGTTCGCAAGATGCAGTGAGTAAATGGACTGAAGCTTGGGGTGACGTAGTTACCGATCCTAAATATCAAAAATACCTAATGATCAACATTGCCAATGAATGGGGGCAAAACCATACCGTTTGGAAAGATACTTATATGAATGCGGTAACTCAATTACGTGATTATGGTATTAGCGTACCACTTATCATTGATGCGGGTGACTGGGGACATTCTTCAGCTTATTTTAACGGTGCTCAAGCAGTGTTTAATGCTGATGTATTAAAAAATACAATATTTTCAGTACATGGTTATTATGAATGGTCGACACCAGCGCAAATCGATGCACATATTACTTATATGAAAAGCCTAGATTTACCGATGATTATTGGTGAATTCGGTCGCTCTAATCACTACGCAGGTGGAAAAACGACAGATCATTTCAGCGTAATGAAAAAAGCTCATGAGAATAACTTAGGCTGGGTAGCATGGTCATGGCGTGGTAATGGTGAAGGCGAAGATATGTTAGATATGTCTAACGAATACGGCGCCTACGACTTATCACAACACGGACAAGATATTGTTAATAGTACCTATGGTATTAAAGCTACGGTAGTTAATATTGATGACTCTTATTGGAGTACTACAGCACCAACAGATCCGGTTGACCCGACAGACCCTGTTGACCCAACTGATCCTATCGATCCTGTTGACCCAACTGACCCTGTGATTGCTCCACTTTCAACCACCGAATTAGCTATTACTGATGCAGCGACATCAAGTGTAACATCACAACCGGTAACGATTACTGACGAGTATATTCAGATTGAAAACACCCAAGCAGGCTCGTCTGCAGGTTGGGACTTTACTGTTGCAACAGCAGGTCAATACCGCGTGGTATTAAATGTTGATAATGTTAATGGTGATAGCCGTGTTAACCAAGCATTTTTAAATGGTACAGCAAAAGACTTTACGGCTTCTGGTTCAACAACAGTAACCTTTGATGTGCAATTAAGTGCTGGCTCGCATACCGCAGGTATTCGTGTTGCAGATACCAATACTCACTGGGGATTTGTACGTTTAGTTTCTGCAACGGTTGAGCATATAGGAAGTTTAACAATCTCTTCGCCGACTACGGGTGAGAAATTACCAACAGAGCAAGATATTGCTGTTCATTTTGAAAAGCTAGGTAATGGTGACATCACTTACAGTGTTAATAGCAGTGCAACCACTACGTACACCGGTGCTAGCCCGTTATTAATTCCGGTAACCAATGATGGTTTTTATCGTATAACGATAGGTCTACAAGGTACTAGCGCAACAGAAAGTCTTGGTGTAACTGTTGGTGAGCTTGCCCAGACTTCTTATATTGAAACCAATGGCTCACAATTTATGCTTAATGGTAAGCCTTGGTACTTTAACGGTACTAACCAGTATTATTTAATGTACAAACCCGAAGCGATGGCTGAAGACGTGTTTAAACGTGCAGAAGCAACTGGTATGAATGCTATTCGTACCTGGATGTTTTGTAACGACTCTAAAACGCATGATGGTGTTTGTATTAACATGAAGTCAGGCGACAGTTTCATCTTAAGTAAAAATCCAAATGAGCGTACCGCGAGTGAACAAGCCATTATCGACCGTAGCTTTGAGTTATTTGATAACTATGTAGCGTTAGCTGCTGAAAAAGATATGCGTTTAATTCTTAGCTTAGCAGATCACTGGCCATACTTTGGAACCGTTGGCGATTATGGTGGCTATGGTGAGCGTGATGATTTTAAAGCTTTTATCACTAACTTACTTAACCATACTAACCAAATAACCGGTGTGAAATATAAAGATGACCCAACGATTATGATGTGGGAGCTTGCTAATGAGCCGCGAATTGGTAACTTTTTCAGTGAATGGATTGATGATATTTCAACACACTTAAAATCGTTAGCGCCAAATCACCTGGTGTCTATAGGTATGGAATCATCATTTAATTTTAACGGCTCAGGTGATACCTATGAAAAACTTAAAGAGTTAAATTCACATCCGAATATTGATGCAGTAAGTGCACACCTCTACCCTACGTGGTGGAATATGACGGACGCTGAAACCTTAAACAGTTTAGAGTTATTAGCGCAATTAGGAAGAGAGTTAGATAAACCTACTTATATTGGTGAGTTCAGTTGGCCTGCCAATGTTAAGCGTCCTGATAATAACCCTGATGGTGCGGCTTATGTTGATGCTACTATTGCTGAAGGTTTAGCTAAACGTACCCAAGTGTTTACTGATTGGTATGGCGCTGCTTGGAACAATAAGGATGCTATTGGTGGTATGTTAGGTTGGCAATTAACCGGTCTAGAATGGGGTAATGGAGCTACTGGTGGTCAATGGGGCTCTGGTCCTTATGGCGTATATTCTGGCGGTTGGTCAGCTAATAATGATGGTTTCCAGTTTTATTGTGTAATAGATGAAAGTGAATACAGTATTACAGGCTTAGGTGCACCGGGTAATAATGTTGAGGGTGATACAATCAACCTTGACTTACACAAACCTGTTTGTGACATTATGAAGCAGTACTCTGTTGATTACCGAGCATTATTTGAATAACTATCACCACTATTAGAAGTTAAAAAATATTAGAATACAAAAAGTCGCTTTTATAGCGACTTTTTTATTTTAAACCCATCGAGGAAGCGTGTGAGTAATATCACCTCTCCGTTGCAGTGACTTAGAAGGACGCTACACAGATGTTGCTTATAAAGATAATGCAGGAGCAATTCTCCTGAATAACCATTCCTTCATCAGTTTATATTTTAGATTTCTATATTTAAATTTTGTTTGTTTATTTGCTCTTCCGTACAAAATCCAATATAGTTTGAACCGGTTCACTTTTTTGTTGTGGTTTAAACTGATGATATGAGTGAATAGTAATGTCGATATAACGACTATTCTCAAATGACTAAATTTTTAATTAAAAGGTGCAATGTGCAAATTCAACATACTTAGTTTGTAGCTAATAATCTTTTAATAATACATGCCTTTAACTAAGGCCCTACATAAGGAATCACAGTGAATAAATATATATATGGCTTATTTTTTTTAATTTTCTCCATACTCTCCCATGCGGGAGGATTTGAACACTTCATTACCGTTGATGGGAGCAAGCTAAAAGATGGTGATAAAGACTACCGCTTTATTTCTTTTAACGTGCCAACGCTAAACTTTCAAGAAGACGAAATGTCATTTAAAGCAACGAATCCTTATTTGTTGCCGAATGAATTTGAAATGCGTGATATTTTTGCCACCGTAAAAGAAATGGGCGGTCAAGTTATTCGCATTTACACTATTCCAGTGAGAAATACCGGTTTTCCGAAAGAAGCGCCAACATATGTTGAAGCACCTGGTAAATTCAACGAAGAAGCATTTAAAGTAACAGATATGATGCTAGCTCTGGCTAATGAGTACAATATTCGGATTATTTTTCCATTATTAAATAATAGGCAATGGATGGGAGGGCGACCTAATTATGCAGCCTTTCGTGGTAAAACAGCCGAAGATTTTTGGGTTGATAAACAATTAAGAGACGACTTTAAAGAAACAATTAAATATACATTAAATCGCACTAATAGCATTACCGGTGTTAAATATAAAGACGATAAATCAATTTTATGTTGGGAAACAGGTAATGAATTGACTAGCCCGCCTGAGTGGACATTCGATATTACTCGTTATATTAAATCACAGGATAGTAACCACTTAGTTATGGATGGTTGGTTTAGTGATGATTTAGATTATCCGTTAGTTCGTGAAGAATCATTAAATGAATGGTCGATTGACATGGTTTCATCTCACCATTACGAGCGTGACACAACCTTAATAGCAGGAAATATTCAAAAAAATCTAGACTTAATTAAAGGACGTAAAGTTTACTTAGTTGGTGAATTTGGTTTTGCAAGTAGCTCTGCAATTGAAACAGCATTAGATAAAGTAATTGATGAAGAAGAAGTCATGGGGGCACTTATCTGGAGCTTAAGACATCACCGTCGTGAAGGGGGATTTTATTGGCATTCGGAGCCTTTAGGTGCTGGATTGTTTAAAGCATTTCATTGGCCAGGGTTCCCATCGGGATTGGCTTATGATGAAAAACGCTTGATGACTATGTATCGTAATAAAGCGTATGAAATTCAAGGTCTAGAAACACCACCAATTTCACTACCTTTAGCACCAAAGCTATTACCAATTAGCAATACTTATTCGATTAATTGGCAAGGGTCAATGGGCGCAACAGGCTACAACGTAGAACGTTCAATAAGCAAAAAGGGACCATGGAAAATTGTTGGGTATAATGTTTCTGACGCTGATGTTCCTTACTTCCCATTATTTCATGATGAAAATGCAAAATTAGGAAATAAATACTTTTATCGAGTATCGGCATTAAATCAAGCTGGTAGTTCAACATATTCAAATATTGTTGGCCCGGTTGAAGTTAATCAGCTAGCCAAAATAGATACAATGAAAAATTTAGGTGTTGTTGAAGACAGTAAAGGCATTGTTCCTGTAACAGGAAGTGATCGTAGCTTTAAAGAAATCCGTCATCGCTTAGCAGGGGATTATGGGTCAGAAGTAACCTATAAAGTTCCAGGTGAACTAGATAAATTTTTACTATATGCTTTTGAAAAAACAAGGTTTACTTATTTAGCTCTAGCGGGATCACATGATGGAATTAATTGGACCGAACTTAATATAGTGCCGGAAACCTTTGTTAATAGTGAATCAAACTATAGTTATTGGAAACCTAAACTTTATACCTATAAAGGTGATGAAAAGTACAATTATATCAAAGTATTATTTAAGGGTGGTAAAGCTCAGCTAGCAAGAACTGAAATACTTTATCAATAAAATAATAACTAAGAGAGTATAAATAATGTCGATAGTGGCTGCTATTATCTTTACATAACTCGACTTGTTCAGCTGAATCAAATTTTAGATGACCTTGGCAAGAAAACTATTCCTGGTTATTCTGCAATCGGTTGTTTGAAAGGTTTGGCAGGGTTACGTGGTTTAGAGTTTGGTATTGTTCTTAGTAGGACCTTAGCTACGAAACAAGTTGCTTAATGTTTTTATAATATAGAGCGAAACAGCGACTTTTTTATAGCCCTAAACCTTTATGTTTAGGGCTTTTTTGTTGTAATTTACATGTTGTAAGCATTTATGTGATGCTTATACATTTTTGTATATAATGAGAGATTTATGAACAATCCCCTGTTAGCTATTAAGAAAAATGCTGTTTTTAGTGTAATGTTTTTATCGTTAAGCTTATTGTCTTGTGGCACTATTTTGTGTACACCTACATCTCTAGCCAAACAAAATATTTTAAACTCAACTCAGCATAAAAAAACGACTGTTCTGGCAGGTACCTATACTTCTGAAAATGGTAGTGAAGGGCTTTATGTATTCGACTATGATCTAACTAAACATACTTTTGACTCGTTACGTCTAGTTAAAAAAGCAAATAATCCGTCGTTTGGGGCGTATGATATTACTAATCAACGATTTTACGGCGTTGAGGAAGCATCCTCAGGCACTATTTCAAGTTTTTTATGGAATAATGAAGAGCAGGAGATGAATACTTTAAATATGCGTTCTAGTGAAGGAGCGGATCCTTGTTATGTCGCCATTAGTCCAAACAAAAAACAGTTAGCGATCACTAATTATAGTTCAGGGAATATTGCTATTTTCACCTTAAATAAAGACTCAGGCTCAATAGAATCTTTACCTCAAATAATTAACCATAAGGGGCAAGGAGTAGATCAACAGAGGCAAAAAGGGCCGCATGCACATTGGGCTCAGTGGAGCCCATATGGGAGCTATATTTACGCGGTAGACTTGGGGCTTGATAAGGTATTTACCTACCCTATTGACAAGCAAACGGGGAAAATATCAACAGCAAGTTCTGTATTTAAAATGTCACCAGGTTCAGGGCCTAGGCATATGGTATTTCACCCTAAAAAGCCGATAAGTTATATTTTAAATGAATTAAACAATACGGTTGTTACAACGTCTATAACGCCAAATGGCGAGCTTGTTGCCCAACAAGAGATAAATACCCTGCCCGCTGATTTTACTAAACATAGTCAAGGTGGGCATATTGCTATTGGCGCTAATGGGCAATACCTTTACGTATCTAATCGTGGGCATAATAGCATCGCAGTTTTTCATATCGATGCTGTTGGGAGGCTTGAGCTTGTTCAGCATATGATGCTTAAAGAGCAATGGCCAAGATTTTTTCTTATAACTTCTGATGGTAAGTCAATGTTAGTCGCCAATCAGAATAGCGATAACATTACATCTTTTATAATTGAAGATAATGGTAGAATTAATTATACAGGTGAAATGTTAAAGCTTTCAAAGCCTGTTTATTTAACGCAATTAAGTTTTTGATATGGTGTGTGATTAAGGCATCACTTTGTTCTGGAAATTAAAAGCATTAAGTACACATTAAAATGGATTTACCGGTAATTTTTTATACATAATTGGTTATTAATATTATTTGGTAAAGTCACCTTTGTGTTGCTCCATCACTTTTTTAGTTTCAGGAGATAAAAAATTATTAGTTAACCAAAATATTTTTCTGTTAGGTAAGTCAGCTCTAAGTAATGCTTCTCGGGTTGACTCATGAGTATCAAACAATGCCTTAAAACTTCCGTTCTCTTCAGATATTCTAAACCCATACTCTAGTCTTTCAATTAATCTATTATTATTAATATTCACAAAAAAATAATAAGGCGCGGGATAATGAATAGCAAAATTGGTATCCACAATTAAATTTGGAAACATTTCAGCTTCATCCCATGCTTCATTTAGCGCTCGAGGCATATAATCAAAGCGTTTACTGGAAAGCATTTTAAACAGTGACTCATGGCCTGGAACTTCCAATAAAGAGTAATTATTATCTTGTAATATTAATGAGTCAGGCCAAGAAACGCCTTGGCCAGCAAGTAAATGTCTTAATGATTTTTCAGATGTTAAGCTACTGAATTTTAGTTTGTTATCTTTATGTATAAGTGCGATTCTATATGCACCTAACCCTCTTAATAATGGGTATCTAATCGGCGCCAATACCTGTTCTCTTTGTATTGAAGTCTTAGTCCATAATATATTTACTAAACCTCGATTTTGTTTAATTTCGCTTACCACCCTATTTTGAAACATTGGGAATTCGGCTTTAATTAATTCATATTCACCAAACTTATCTTTTGAGTTTTCTAAAACTAATTTCAACAAAGCAATGTAATAGTCATCAACCTTAAACCCACCTTCAATCCATGGGTAGGTAACTATATCTACTTGTTGTTCTTTTGCTTTAGTTATGACAGGTGTGGCTATTAGCGCTATTAGCGCAAGAGTCATACAATAATGTTTAAAAGAGGAATGTATTAAATTATTCATTAATTTATTCCTTAAAATGGAGAGTTTCTTGCTCAAAAGTAAGTTGAGTTATCACTTATAGCTAATACTGGAAATTTAATAGGTGATCACTTGAGATATTTTTTCATTGCTGCTTTGGTAGAGGTAAAAGCCAAATCATTTACATTTAATTCGCTCTTCTTTATCCAAAGTATATTTTTTATTTCTGATTGCTCACAAAAAGTTTCCGGTTTACTTTCTAGCTCTACTGTAAACAATGCATCGATTGTATTATACAGAATATTCTTGAATTGATAGGTATTGGGCTCAGAAGTAAAATACCGCAGTTGCGAAGGAGTAATAGTAAGGGATAACTCTTCTTGAACTTCTCTTATTAATGCAGCTTCTAGCGTTTCATTATGATCAACAAAACCGCCGGGTAAGTCTAACTTTCCTAATCCAGGCTCTTTAGCTCGAACGGTCAGTAATATTTCATCTCGGTATTTTATTATAACGGCAACCGCAGCGGCGGCGTTATGGTAATACAAAAAGTCGCATTCGGTACACGTAAGGTAGTGGGCATTTACGAAGGAAATCGTTTCGTGTTTACATTCGGGGCAATATTTAAACATAACTAGCTCACTTTCCTTTTTTTAAATACTATGTACCACTATTTTTCCTCAACTCGTGATATTAATATAGCAGATTTATTATCACGAGTGAGGCAAATTAGGATCGAATTATTTTGTGTTGAGTTTATTGATTAGATCAATTAATTCAGTGGTTTTTTCAGTTAATAATTTCTTGTCACCTCTGGTTTCAATGTTAACTCTAAGCAATGGCTCAGTATTTGATGTTCGCACATTAAAGCGCCAATTTAAAAAATTCATACCAATGCCATCTATTGTTTCTATATTTAGGGCATCTTCAGTATATGTATCAGTAAGTGCCGCTATTATTTTATTACTATCGTTAACTGTCAGGTTTATCTCGCCGCTACAAGGAAATTTTTCGGTAACACTTTTTACTAATTGTGACAACGTTTTACCTGAAGTGGAGATAAGTTCAGCAATCAATAACCAAGGAATATTGCCATTATCGCAATAATAAAAATCACGGAAATAATGATGTGCGCTCATTTCTCCACCATAGAGAGCATCTTCGGATCGCATAGTTTGCTTGATGAAAGCATGGCCCGTTTTGCTTGCTATAGCAGTACCATTTGCTGATGCAATGGTTTCGAGTGTTGACCAATATAGCCTTGGGTCATAGACTATTTTTTCGTTTGGTTGCTTTGCTAGCATAACTTGTGCTAATAAACCTACAATATAGTAACCTTCAATAAATTCACCTCGCTCATCGAAGAAAAAGCAGCGATCAAAATCGCCATCCCAGGCGATACCAAAATCAGCTTTTTCAGCAAGAACGGCATCACGAGATACAGCTCTATTTTCAGGTAATAAAGGGTTAGGTACGCCGTTAGGGAAGTGACCGTCAGGTGTAAACTGAACCTTTTTAAAATTGTAAGGTAAATGAGGTTCAATACCGTTAATTACTGCACCAGCTCCGCCATTACCTGGATTAGCAACAATTTTTAAAGGTTTAAGGTTGTCTGTGTTGGTGAAGGTCATTAGCTTATTTATGTAAGCACTACTAATATCAGATTTTTCTAAAGTACCAATGTCAGTGATAGCAGTGAATTTGTTTTTTTCAGCAAGACTTTTTATATCAAACAAGCCATTGTCGGCGCTAATAGGCGTAGAGCCTTTTCCAACAAATTTCATACCATTATAATTGGCAGGGTTATGACTAGCGGTAACACAAATACCGCCATCAGCATTTAAATGTGGTACTGCAAAATATATTTCTTCAGTACCACATTCTCCAATATTAATTACATTCACGCCAGAGTCTCTTAGGCCTTGCGCTAAGGCGGCAGAAAGCTCAGGTCCAGACAAACGAATATCATTACCAATAACGACTGTATTTGGTGTAAACCGACTCGCGTATGCTCGGCCAATTCGGTAGGCTATTTCGTTATTCAATTCTGTTGGTACAATGCCGCGTATGTCATATGTCTTAAAACAAGTAAGTGATTTTGGATTGATATTTATTACATTATCATTTGTGGTGTTCATTATTATGCAACCTTAATTTTTGTCTTTATAAAGAATAAGTTAATTTTATTGTGGTATTTCTAAGTTCAATAAATCGATCTTATGGCCTTTAGGAACAAAGAAAAAGCGTCTTAAAGTTGATATCTCAGTCCATGGTTTGTAGCTATTATTTTTGAGTACCTTAAAAGTAAATGAGGTGTCTTTTCTATCTAAAGATAAGCTACCCACTTTTTGAATAGACTCTTCTGTAAACTCATGAGTTAACTGCTTGTCACCGACGGAAATAGAAGCAACAATGCCAACACCGTTGGTATCTCTTTGTTTGATGTAAATATCAAAATCTGCATTGTTGTTAACTTTTATTTGGAAGGTAGCAAGATCACCTTTAGCTTTTAAGCCGCTCAATACATGCGCTTTACTTTGTGTATTTCCTTCGGTATTACTTGGGCCAAATCCATTTACGACTGAAACATCGTCATTTGAGTCGATGATAAAAACAGGGGTTCTATAAGCATTCTCATCATTACGTAAGGATAAAAATTTAGACTCTAAGCTTTTTTTCATTTTTCGTGATATTTCTGGTTCATCATCGAAAATATTATGAGTTTCTAAGGGGTCTAATTGCATATCAAATAGCTCATAATTATCTATTGATGTAGGGTAACCAGGTCTATCTAACGCAGGGTTAAGTATTAATTTATATTTTTCGTTACGTAGGCCTATTTTTTGATCCTCAAAAAACATGTTATCTCTGGCTACTGTATTAATAGGTGTCCATTGATTAAATAAATGCTTACGTGAAATAACGTCGTGTGAACCAATATAAGTTTCACGAGGGTTTGAATATGTCTTATCATTCAAAATCAGAGGTAATAGTGAATAGCCGTCAATATCTTTATGATTTTCGTTTAGAGTAATCCCCAATACATCAATTAAGGTTGGAAATATATCTTTGACTTCACTATAGCGAGTAACCTCTTTTGCTTGCCATTGTGCGGGCCAGCGCATGAATAATGGTGATTGAATACCATTTTGCCAAGTTTGACCTTTATTACCCTTTAGATTACTTGGATTTCTTTGCTGCCACTCTTCCTTTGTCATAGCGCCTAAGTTACTAGAGTCCCACCACGGGCCATTATCAGATAGAAATATAACTATGGTATTATTAGCAAGCTTATTTTTATCAAGAAAAGTTAATAGACGTCCTATATTTGAATCCATTTCCTCAACCATGCCATATAAATTAGCAATCGCAGGACGAAGTCCTTGTTCGACAAGTGGTTTAACATACTTTTCAGGCGCTAACCAAGGTTCATGTGGAGCCAAAAAACTCACGTAAGCAAAAAATGGTTTATCTGAAGGCTTTTTCATAAAATCAATGGCATAGTCTGTAATTACTTCTGAAACCCATTTTTTATGTTTGATAGGCTTACCGTTAAGAAAACCAGTACTATTTTTATGTTGATATAATTCAGCATAATAAGCTTCATCAAAACCTCTATCTTCAGGTAAGTAACCTTTAGTTTTACCTAAATGCCATTTACCCCAAGTACCAGTTCGGTAGTTATTATTCTGTAGTACATTTGAGATTAATGTCTCAGAAAGGTGCATATAATCACGCCCCCCATGTACACCAGAAACACCGGTTTTATAAAAGTCTCTACCTGTTAATAATGCAGCTCTAGTTGTTGAACATACAGGAGATACATTAAAGTCAGTAAAGCTTACGGACTGTTGGGCTAATGTATCTAATGAAGGAGTTTTTATATATTGATGGCCTTGGCTAGATCTATCATCAAAGCCCATATCGTCAGCAGATATTAGTAATATATTAGGTTGTTTGTGTTCACCAGCCAAACATACAAAAGTACTGCAGAGCATAATTGCTATTAAGGTAGTTTTAAGCATAATTTTTTATAGAATCCATAGTGAATTTTTGTGAAAATTTCTGTGCTTCTAAGCCAGCTACTACAAGGTGATATAATGTACTAGCTGGAGCATTATCAATAATGACTTCATTGTTCTCACCTATACTATCTATGTACTGACCTTGATGAGGTGATGTTAAATAATGTTCGGTTAACGAGGATAAAGCGGTAACTGCATCTGAAATATAATCGTAGGTATCATTTGTATTACTATGCTCAGCTTGGGCTAAGCTTGCTTTTATCCACTCAGTCATAGGCCAACAACGTTTACTCGTTTTGGTTATATCTCCAGAGGTATTAACTTCATCAAATAATAAGTTACTTGATGTATCTAAACCTAATCTTAGAGCGTTGTGATATAAGTGATGACAATAGTTATCTACAGGTGCTTGGGTGAATTTTTGATATTGTCTTAATAACCAGACCCATTCCATCATATGTCCAGGTTCAACAATGGTGCCTATATTCCCTGCTGCAGGTTTCCAGTCGTTACTAAAGAACTCAAGTAATACTTTGTTTTTATGATCAAAGAAGGTGGTTTCGAATAAACAGTAAATCTCTCCAGCTTTAGCAAGCCACTTTCCGTCATTAGTAAACTGGTATAAGGTCAAGAAGGCTTCAAATAAATGCATGTGCGGATTTTGTCGACGATGTTCACTTGAATAGTCGCCCTCCATCCAGCCTCCGGGGGATTCTTTTAAATTGAAGTCAATTGCATTAAGTAACGAATTGGCTTTTTTAAGCGCATTTAAATCATTAAATACATGATATCGCCAAGCATAGGCAAGCAGGAAAAAAGCAATATCGTATAAATCTGTATTTGGATTAATAACAATATTATCCGCATTAAGTATATGAGCATAATGGGATTTTCCTGGAATCGTTGCGTATTTCTGACAAAAGCTTTCTAGAGAAGAGACTAAATCAAAACCGTTATTTATCCAGCTTTGCTGATCTGCAGCAGAAAATACAAACATTTGTCTAGCTTGCACGCGAACTCGTTTATTACACATTAAATCTGGGAGGCCAGTAGCGTTAAACTGCTCTATACTTGATCCATCTTTGTCTATTCCTTTTGAGCTCCAAAGCGGTAATGCGTCTTTGGAAAGCCAGTTGACGTAATTTTTAATTGCAGCGGAAAGTTCTTTGTTCATTACTATATTTCCAAAAGTTAAATTATATTTTCTGAATTGGATAACTATAAATTTAGTAACCCTGAGTAAAGTTATTCTTGCACACAATATGAACCGGTTCAATTTTAAGTTTCAATAATATTTTAAATAAAAAGTTATCCATATAATATTTAAAGAGTTTTAATTTAAAACAGAGAGAGTAAATAGAAGATAATAGTGAAAAATCAGCTATAATTTTAACTCTGTAGTTACCATTTTTGTAGGTTAATTTAAGGGATATAGAATATAAATGACGAAAAACAGCGTCAATATTGATATTTAAGAGGCTTTAGAATTAATTGTTGACACTTTGTTTAATTATTGGTTGAATAGCTATCTTGTTGAACCGGTTCATTTGGTTCGTGTGACTTATCCTTCCTTATAAAGTTGATAATTTAATTACCAATAAAATTAAAATAAATAATGAAGTAATAACTTAGTAACGTTGTCGTTAAATAAGGCTAAAAATATGATTGTAAATGAAGACCGACCAGGGTTGAGAGAAAAAATTGGATATGGCTTTGGTGACTTTGCCTCGTCAATGTTTTGGAAGTTATTTTCTGTTTACTTACTTATTTTCTATACTGATGTTTTTGGTATGGCTGCAGCGGCAGCTGGAACCATGTTTTTAGTCGTTAGAATTTGGGATGCGGTTACTGACCCTATTGTGGGTATTATTGCCGATCGTACTAATACTCGTTGGGGAAAGTTTCGTCCTTATATTGCTTTTGGTGCAATTCCGTTTGGCCTAGTTGGTGTTTTAACTTTTACTACCCCTGATTGGTCAATGGAATATAAAGTGCTTTATGCCTATGTTACTTATTCTTTGATGATGGTGGCTTATACCCTAGTTAATGTACCTTATGGTTCATTATTAGGTGTTATGTCATCACATAGTGAAGATAGAACAACACTTGCGTCTTTTCGTATGGTATTTGCTTTTGCAGGTGGCATGGTTTCATTGGCAATGGTTGAGCCATTGTTAGCCTATTTTAGTACGTTAGGAGCCACTGAGCCGAATATGCAATCAGGTTGGATGTATACCGTGATGGTTTACGGCCTTTTATGTGCAATACTATTCTATTTCACTTTTGCTTGGACCAAAGAGCGTGTTCAACCACCTAAAGAACAAAAAAATTCACTCAAAGCAGATTTAAAAAATTTAGCTAAGAACAAGCATTGGTTTATTTTATTAGGAGCCGCGCTATCCACATTAATATTTAATAGTATTCGTGATGGCGCTGCTATTTATTATATAAAATACTACCTTACAGTTGATAGTGTCGATATTTTTGGTGTTTCTTTTAGTTTAATCGCTACTTACTTAGTTCTTGGACAAGCAGCAAATTTAGCTGGGGTTATGCTCGCCAAGCCTGTTTCATCATTTCTTGGTAAAAAGAATACCTTTATGTATGCCATGTTTCTTGCGGCAATATTAAGTGTGTCGGTATTTTATTATACAGAAACGCAAGTGTGGTTAATCATTATTTCTCAAGTGCTTATTAGTATATGTGCGGGTATTATTTTTCCGTTACTTTGGGCTATGTACGCGGATACCGCTGATTATTCCGAATATACAACCGGTCGTCGCTCTACAGGCTTAATTTTTTCATCAGCCTCTTTTGCTCAAAAAATGGGGTGGACATTAGGTGGAGCCATGACAGGTTGGACTTTAGCTATTTATGGGTATGAAGCTAATGCCGAACAAACAGAAACGGCAAAAGAAGGTATACGTATGATGGTTAGTTACTTACCCGCAGCCGGCGCACTACTTTCAGGGGTATTTATTTATTTTTATAATTTAACTGATGGTGTTATTGAAGATATTAACCAAAAATTACGCAAGGGTATTACTTTAAAGAGTGATAACTAGTGATTAATAATGATAATTAGTGATTTTAACCCGGAACTGAGTGGTTAAGTTCTAATTAATTATCGTTAAATATAAGTTTGGTGTTGTGGCTTGAATTCTCTGTATTATATTAAATAGTTAATTGATACAGAGAATTTTTTTGTATCAATTTCAGGGTAAGGCTCTTAACTAGATATTGATTACTTGATTGGCGCGGTACTTTCTCTAATCACAAAGTCGTAAGGCAAAACAAACTCGGTTTGGTTTGGTTTTTTACCTTCAATTAATTGTAATAATAGTTCTGCAGATCTTTCCCCTATTTTTTCCGCCGGTTGTGATACGGTAGTTAGGGCTGGATTTAGATAACGTGATACTTGTCGATCATCAAAACCGGTGATTGAAATGTCTTCGGGTATACGTAAACCGTGATTTAAAAAACCTTTCATTGCAGATATTGCCATTTCATCATTCATTGAGAATATGGCAGTAGGTTTTTTATCTTCTAATTGGTAGAAATATTCTGCTGCGTTCATACCTGACCAATACTTAAAGTCACCTTCGTAAATGAGATCTGGATCAAACTCAATTCCAGCAAGTTCTAAAGCCGCTTTGTAACCCGCCATTCTATCTAGAGTATGCGGATTATTTGCTAAGCCTGAGATAACCCCTATCCGCGTATGACCAAGGGATAGTAAATAATTGACAACTTTTTTACTCGCTCCAGCATTATCTATTCTCACTGATGGGTAGGGCGTATTCTCACAACCACCAGCACTGACAGCAACTACACCATCATTGGGTAACATCGAGTCACCTTCAATATACGGACGTAAATTGATGATACCATCAGCTAAACGAGTCTCAACCATTTTGATGTATTCTTGCTCTCGATCAATATCGTCACGGGTATCACCTAATAAAACACTGTAGCCTTTTTTTTGTGCGATAAATTCAATGCCACTGATAACTTGAGCAAAAAACAAGTTAGCAATATCAGGTACTAAAACCACTATTGTTTTAGATTGTTTATTGCGAAATTTTTGTGAAAGCATGTTGGGTTTATAATTTAGCTTTTTAATAGCAATTTGTACTTTAGCCAAATTTTTAGGTGATACTGTTTTAGGAGCACTGAGCGCTTTTGAAACTGTACCTGTTGATAAGCCCGCCTCCTTGGCTACATCTCTGATTGTACTCATTTATATTTCTCTCAACAATTATTTAAGTTAATAGCTTTACTGGATATATGATGAACTATCTATTCATACACTAGCTATTTTTACAACTTAATTGAAATATTACTAGCAATAACCAAAGAAAAGAGATAAATTAATATGTTGAACCGGTTCATTTTGTTTCTTTGTGGCTTTAGCCTAATACTTTTAGGTATTTTTTATACTTTCAATAATATATTTATTAACTAATTGTACACGGTTCATTATTGGTGGCGTTTAAATAAAATTTTTTATTAAAAAGTAAAAATACTTTTTAAAATAATAAAAATGTTACACGAAAGTTATCTGTAATTTTCGCCAATTCAATCAATATTAACGATTACCTGCAGCCGTTGCTCATAAAGGTAATGACTTCTAGTAAAATACAAAGAGATAAGGTTTATGACAAATTTAATGAAACAAACTTTTCAAGATAAAGTAAAGCAACTAGTTAAAAACAATGAAGAATTATTGTCTTTAACCAATCAACCAAGTGATAAATATAATGGCATATTCCAACGTTGGAATAACCCTATCATCACCCGAGATCATATACCGCTTAATTGGCGTTATGACTTTAACGAGTCAACTAACCCAATGCTTTTAGAGCGTATCGGTGTGAATGCCACGTTGAATTCAGGTGCAATTATATTTAATGGTAAATATATTGTTGTTGTGCGTGTTGAAGGTAATGACCGTAAATCTTTTTTTGCTGTGGCTGAAAGTGACAATGGCGTAGATAATTTCCGTTTTTGGTCTAATCCAATAACGTTGCCAGAAACAGAAAATCCAGATACTAATGTTTATGATATGCGTTTAACTGCTCATGAAGATGGTTATATTTATGGTTTATTCTGCACGGAAAGAAAAGATAAGACATTAATGGAGAATACCAGCGCTGCTGAAGCACAATGTGGTATCGCACGTACTAAAGATTTAGTTAATTGGGAAAGATTACCAGACTTAATTACTTATTCTGGTCAACAACGTAACGTGGTTTTACATTCGGAATTTGTTGATGGAAAGTATGCCTTATTCACGCGTCCTCAAGACGGATTTATCAGTGTTGGCGGCGGCGGCGGCATTGGTTGGGGCTTATCTGACACAATGGAAAATGCTGAAATTAAAGATGAAGTTATCGTTGATTCAAAAACTTATCATACCATTAATGAAGTAAAAAATGGTCAAGGTCCAGCGCCACTGAAAACCGCTGATGGTTGGTTACATTTGGCGCATGGTGTGCGTAATACTGCAGCTGGTTTACGTTATGTTTTATATGCTTTCATGACTGACTTAAATTCACCGTGGAAAATAATTCATAAACCTGCAGGCCACTTAATTGCACCTGAAGGTAGCGAGCGTTTAGGTGATGTTTCTAACGTTGTCTTTAGTAATGGTTGGGTTGTGAATGATGAAGGCGATGTAAATATTTATTACGCTTCTTCAGATACGCGTATGCATGTTGCAACCAGTAGCATTGCTCAATTAGTTGATTATTGTAAAAACACCCCAGAAGATGGTTTGCGTTCAGCAGCTTCGGTGCAGGCAATTAATAAACTAATTGAAAACAATACTAATTACTTTAAGTAGGGAGACTTTAGCAATGAAACTTCTCGAATTTGATAATCAAGCTATTACTGCCGAATTGAATAATATTGGCCAATGGTGGTTGAAAAACACTCTTGATGATAAACATGGCGGCTTTGTAGGTGAAATTGATTTTACCGGTAATGTCGTTGAAGGAGCAACCAAAGGGATTGTTCAAAATAGTCGTATCTTATGGTTTTATAGTGAAAAAGCGTTATTTAGCGATAAACCTGAATATGAAGAAGCAGCAACAAGAGCATTTGATTATCTACTTACTTATTTCGATGATGTTGAATTAGGTGGGGCTATTTGGGAAGTTTCGGCTTCAGGCGAGCCTATTAACGGTAAAAAACAAACCTATGCACAAAGTTTTTGCATTTATGCTTTTTGTGCGTATTACAAGTTAACGGGCAATAAAGTCGCATTAACTAAAGCAATGCAATATTTTGAACTTGTTGAAGAGCATGCGCGTGATAGAAAGTTCGGTGGTTACATCGAGGCTTATACCCAAGATTGGCAAGTTATTGACGATTTACGGTTAAGTGAAAAAGACTTAAACGCACCGAAATCTATGAATACTCATTTGCATGTGCTCGAAGCTTATAGTGCGCTATATGCTGTTGCACCGGATGAAGTTGTTAAAGAAGCATTAGAGCATGTTATTGATGTTTTCAATGAGTTTATTATTGATAAAGAGATAAAACATCTAAGATTGTTTTTTGATAAGCAGTGGAATGACATGTCTGAAACAATTTCATATGGACATGATATCGAAGCAAGCTGGTTACTGTGGGAAGCGGTAGAGATATTAAACGATAAAGATAAAATTGCTTATTTCAAGCCTATTATTATTGATTTGGCTGCAGCGTGTCTTGATCAAGCAATAGGTAAGCATGGTCAAGTTTGTGATGAATACGAGTTAGCTGACAATATACGCCATGAAGAAAGCCATTGGTGGGTTCAAGCAGAGGCGTTAGTTGGTTTCTTAAATGCTTACTATTTAACTGGTGAAAGTCAGTACCTAGATGCATGCAATAAGATTTGGTTATTCATTCAACGTTATCATATTGATCACTTTGCCGGTGAGTGGCATTGGATGTCGAGCGCAGACAATAATGAGCGCACTGCCATTTATAAAACTGGCTTTTGGAAAGCTCCTTATCATAACGGCAGAGCGATGATGGAAGTGGTTAAATTATTTAATTTGATTGAAGTTAATATATCAGAGACGGCTTTACAGAATACTAAACTAAGCTGTAAGGGGTAATAACTATGTATAAATTTTTACTGTTATTAATTACTCTTTCTTTACAAACAGTTAGTGCTGCTGATTTTGAAAACTTTATTACACGAGATGGTCATCGATTGAAAGATGGTGACCAAAATTTTCGTTTTGCAGGTTTTAATGCGCCAGAATTACATCGCATTGAAGATGATAGATTAGGTGTATGTAAAGCTGATCCTAGAGGTTGGGGACAATACTTTAAATGGCCTACCGCTGCAGAACAAGAAAACTGGATTCAATCACTTGTCAAAACTGGGCATAAAGCTACCCGTATTTATGTTTTATCTGTAGAGCATCCATCAGACAAAGCGTGTCAACGAGAAGTACATATTCATAAACCTAAAACACCTAACGGTATGCCTATTTTAAATGAAAAGGCGATGGTTGTTTATGATCAAATGATTGCTCAAGCTAGTGAGCACAAGCTTCGATTAATTTTACCTTTTATTGACCATTGGCAATGGTGGGGCGGCCGTGAGCAGCTAGCAGCCTTTTACAATGAAGATCAAGATGAGTTTTATAATACAAAGAGTAAAACTTTTAAGGCTTATTTAGACATAATCACTCAAGTGATTACGCGTAAAAATACCATTACAGGTCGTTATTATTACCAAGAAAAAGCAATAATGGCGTGGGAAACGGGTAACGAATTAAAATCAAGCACAGCTGATTTTGTACAAAAAACTGCAGCACATATTAAATCTTTAGCGCCCAATCAACTGGTGGTAGATGGTAATTATTTATCAATTCTTGAACATTCATTAAACGATGAAAATGTCGATATTATTAATAATCATTTTTATACAGTTAATAATAATAACCAACCACAAACCATAAAAGATGACTTAGCCACTATTGATGGTAAAAAAGTATATTTAGTGGGTGAATATGGCCTTAAACCTTATAAAGGCATGAACGAAATAATGCAAACAGCTGTTCATTATGAACACAATGGTGCTCAAGCAGCAGGTTCATTTATTTGGGGATTTCGTGGTAGAAGAAATGACGGTGGTTTTTATTGGCATAAAGAAGGTAGTACTCCTTATTACAGCTATCATTTACCGGGATTTCCCGAGGGTAATGCAAATGAAGAATTACAAGTTGTTGATATTATTCGCACTGCTTCAGCTCAAATGGACGGTTTAGATAAAGCAGTCCCTTTACCTAGCCCACAAGCTCCTGTGTTGAGATCTGTTTCAATTGATAGAAAAATAAATTGGATGGGCTCGCCAGTTGGACGTACTTATATTATTGAACGAAAATTATCAAAATCGTCAGATTGGAAGGTCATAGCGAAAGAAATATCCGACGGAAAAAATAGATTTGATCCAAGTGTTGATAGCTTATTTCAAGATAGTGATACATTAGTTACCGGTGAGAGCTACGACTACCGAATTATTGCTACTAATGAAAGCGGCACATCGGCACCTTCCAATGTTATATCGCATATGGTTGTTAACAAAAATAACTTTATTACCGTCGATAACGGTCAATTTATCAAGTCAGAAAAACCGTATTACTTTATTGGTACTAATTACTGGTACGGCCCTTTAATCGCCGCTGCAAACGGTGATCGTGAGCGTTTAACTAAAGAGTTAGATCAACTACAGAAAAATGGCGTTTCTAATTTAAGAATATTAGTGGGCGCTGATGGTGGTAATGGTGATTCAGTTGTTAAACCGGCATTACAACCTGAGCAAGGCCAATACAATGAAGAGCTATTAGTTGGCTTAGACTTCTTATTAGTAGAAATGAAAAAGCGAGATTTAGTTGCCGTTTTATACTTAACTAATAACTGGATTTGGTCTGGCGGTATGTCGCAGTATTTAAACTGGAATGGATATGGTGATGTACCTAACCCATTTGAAGAAAACAATACATGGGCTGACTATATGTCGTACACACAGCAATTTCATAGCTGTATCCCTTGTACTAATGCTTTCTATCAGCACGTAGAGAAAATTATAACCCGAACAAATAGTATTACAGGGCAAGCGTATAACAGCGATCCAACAATTATGTCTTGGCAATTATCAAACGAGCCTAGAGTTTTTGCTAAATCAAATTATGACGCCTTTAAAAACTGGTTAGATACTTCAGTAAAGTTGATCGAAAAATTAGCGCCTTATCAGTTGATTTCTACCGGAAATGAAGGCGCAGCAGGCAGTTTAAATGATGTTAGTGTTTTTCAAAAGTTACATGATAATAAAGATGTTGATTATCTCACCATGCACGTTTGGCCTAAAAACTGGAGTTGGTATGATGTTGATGATCAAGAAGCATCAACATTAGTTGCTATAGATAAAGCCAAACAATATATGGTTGATCACTTAGTTGTTGCTAAAACGTTGAATAAACCTATCGTTTTATCTGAGTTTGGCTTTCCTCGTCATTTAGAAAGCAACTCACCTTTAAACTCTACTAAGTATCGCGACCAATTTTTCACCGAAATTTTTCAGCAAGTACTTAACAATAAAGATAATAATGGTAATTTAGCCGGATTAAATTTTTGGGCATATGGTGGTTTTGGCCGTGCAAACCCAGAGAATAAAGGCGAGTGGCGTTTAGGTGATGATTATTTAGGTGACCCTGCGCAAGAGCCTCAAGGTTTAAATACGGTGTTTTCCTCAGATACTGAAACACTTTCAATTATAAAGCAGTTTAATAAAGAACTTGCTTTGTAGCCTGCCTTTAATAATAACTTGTGTAACAAATATCACCGTTTACACAAGTTATTTATTACTAAAAAAAGCCAAGGATAATGGCGACACAACCAAATAAAAAGTTGTCACCATAGTCTTATAATAACTAATAAAGGGATTTTACGTGTTTGATAAACGTCACATCATTAAAATATTTTCAATAAGAAGAATTCATAATTTACTTACGGTAAGCCGATTATTTAACTACTTTCTATTACGTAATACAGTGAAGAAAACGTGTTATTTAGCTTTTTGCTTATTGATGGCATTACCCGTCACGTCTAATGCAGCCGAATATGTTGTACCTAATGACATATACTCTTCTGGCCCATGGGGCAATTTTATAGGTCCGGGGTGTTTTTGGGCAGAATCTGGACCCGGAATAAGCTCTAAAGAAAGACAATTAATTTGCGGCCCTTACCGTGTTGCTAGCTGGAAGTGGACAGGTACGCATAAATATAGTGGCTGTAAAGTTACAACCTTCAGCGGCTATAAATTTACAGGTGGCTGTCCTACTGCGATGCTAATTCAAAAAGCAGGCTATAACACTACGCCATCGACACCTAGTTTAAAGCTAGCGAGTACAGATAATAACGGTAGTTATAATGTTTCTTGGTCTAATCCGACTCATGCAACTTCTTTTACTTGGCAAGAGCGCTTCAATAATGGTAGCTGGAGCACCTACACAACTACATCAACAGTAGTTAACCGTAGTGGCCGTGCCAATGGCTCATGGCGATATAGAGTTAGAGCATGTCAATCAAGCGCATGTTCAAGTTATAGCGGCGAGAAAACAGTTAGAGTGGCTATAACTCCCCCCGTACCTAGTAGTATTAGCGTACCGGAACAAAGCGATGGCTCTAAAACGATAAGCTGGAGCGTAGTCAATGTTGGGGGAGCAGTTGGCCCTTATAGTCATTTTTTTTATGAATTAGAAGAAAAGGTGAGTAGTGGTGGAAGTTATAGAAAAGTAAAAGAAACAACGGGGCTCAGTCATACGCTTAACAGTAACTCTATTAACCAATTTTATTATAGAGTGCGAGCATGTCGTTTTACTAGTGGCTATAAAAGTTGCTCGGGCTATCGAACGTCTTCAGTTGTTAACGCTCATCCACCAAGTGGAGCACCTTCATTATCTGGTAGCTCTACTAGTAGCAATGGTAGTTATTCCTTTAGCTGGTCAACCAACATTCCATTAGTAACTAAATATAATATTAGTGAAAAAGTAAACAATGGCAGTTGGTCTGTTGTTAGTACAACAAGTAGTAATAGCTATAGTCGTTCAGGACGTAGCAGTGGACAATATTATTACAAGGTGCAACCTTGTAATTACACTGGGTGTGGCAGTTACTCTGCGGAAAAACGTATAGATGTTGCACACAAACCTGGCGTACCAACAAGCATTACGCAAGTCTCTTCAGATATGAAAAGTACAAAAATTAGCTGGGGTAAAAGCAGTGGTACTGTGTCGTATTATGTAGTTGAACAAAGTAAAAATGGCGGCAGTTATAGTAAAGTTTATCAATCAGGTTCATTGACTCATACCGTTCCTTCCCTGAAAGCAGGAAAATATAAGAGTCGGGTAAAAGCTTGTAATAATAAAGGCTCTTATACCAATTGTTCATCATGGCGAACTTCAAGTGATATTACATTAGCTTTGTTAGGAGCAGGATTAACAGCACCAACTAAAGACAGTAATGGTAGTTATAGTATTTCTTTTACTAAACCTGCTAACGGTAATTCAGTGACTTATTTATGGCAAGAGCGTTTAAATAATGGTAGCTGGAGTACAGAAAACTCAACCACGTCGACGAGCGTGTCTCGTAGCGGTAAGGCAAACGGTGTTTATGGTTACCGTGTTAGAGCAAAAGAAGGTAGCTTATATACGTCTTACACAAGTGAAAAGAAAGTGACTGTTGCCCATACACCAGGAGTTCCTAGTAATATTACGTTGCCTGCTTTGAGTGATGGTTTTGTTGAAGTTAAGTGGGGGGGCTTCATCAAATATGACCGCGCCTACAGGTGCAAGTGTTTATTATCAAGTATATCGTAAACTGAATTCAGTGAGCTATAGCAAAATATACCAAGGTAGTGGTCGTACTTATTTAGATACACTAAGTATACCTAACTTATATGTTTATCGTGTTCGCGCATGTGTTAATGATGGTAGTGAACGATGCTCTGATTATCGTACCTCAAATGAATTACACGCTAGGCCACCGGTAGGCAATCCAGTGATAAGCTTAACGAGTCTAAATTATAGCGGTGATTATACGGTGAGTTGGACAACACCTACCATAACGACAGAATTTAAATTAAGTGAAAAATTCAACGATGGTGCTTGGAAAATAATTTCAAATCAGCAGTCTGAAAGCTTTCCAAGCCCAGGTACGAGAAATTACGATGTAACAAATCGTGGTAGCGGCCAATATAGCTATAAAGTGCAAGCATGTAACCGATTGGGTTGTAATACCTCATCAGAAAAACATATAGATGTTGCACACAAACCTGGCGTACCAACAAGCATTACGCAAGTCTCTTCAGATATGAAAAACACAAATATTAGTTGGGGTAAAAGCAGTGGCACGGTGTCGCATTATATAGTTGAACAAAGTAAAAATGGCGGCAGTTATAACCAAGTATACAAAGGAAAAAATATTACACATGAGGTAACAGGGTTAACTGCGGGTAAATATACTAGTCGCGTAAAAGCTTGTTATCAAGTAGGGGCCGCAGTTCAACAGTGTTCAACACCATGGGCAATATCAAGTGAAATAACGTTAGTATTATTACCAACAAGTATCGAAGCACCTGCTATAGATAATGACGGCATTTATACGATTACTTTTACCAAGCCCAGTAATGGTGATTCAGTGACTTATCAATGGCAAGAGCGTTTAAATAGCGGTGCTTGGAGTCAAACTATTTCAACCACTTCAATGAATGTTTCTCAAGCTAAGAAGGAAAATGGTAGTTGGAGCTATCGTGTAAAAGCTTGTGAACTAACCTTATGTAGTGGTTACACCAGTGAAAAAACAGTGGTTGTTTTATTAATACCGGGTACACCACCTAGTCTTGAGACGCCAACTGAAAATGTCGGTATAAGCACCGTTAAATGGGGTAAATCAAGTAATATGGTGCCATCGGCTTATTACAAGCTTTCGCGTAAACGGGCTGCAGGTAGCTACACAAAAGTGTATGAAGGTATCGAAACTAGCTTTCGAGATACCACAACAAGCGCTTCAGGGACTCATACTTACGAAATAAAAGCGTGTATTAAAAGTGACGCTAAAGAATATTGCTCTGAAGGTCGTACTACCACAACATCACGTAAGAATACACAGACTCAAAAACGAGTTATATATATCCATTCAGATTTATTAGGCTCACCTGCGGCAGAAACTGACGAGAATGGAGAGATTTTATAATGCGGTTTATTAACAAGGAAAGAATACGGAATATGCATTTCATGACTAACAATCGTTATATCACTGCTTTTGTGAATGTACTGCTAATTGTTTTTAGCTGTAACGTTTATAGTATTACGATGGAAGGCTTTATTACGCCTTTTGAAATTATTGAACCTGAAATTGTAGAAAAATACAATAACTTATATTCCCATGGTACGCCAGGGTCAACTTTCAGCCCTGTTACCGGCACAGTTAACTTTTCAGTTGTTGATATTGATTTACCTGGTAACTTTAATTTACCTGTTAAATTAGAGCGAATATTACAGCAAGATGATGCTGAGGTGGGGGGGGCCTGCAGGCTGGTCATGGAATATTCCGTATATCAAAGCTCATTATATGAAAATTAAACCTGGCTTTGTCAAGGCTAATTATGATGACACCGACGGTTGGCATAACGGTCACAACTGTAGCAGCGATGCACCCTCCATTTTTGTTGACGCCTATACCTCTAACCTAGAAGGATATGAAATAGCCCCTGCTTCTTATTGGCAAGGTATTTTGTTAAATATTCCAGGGGTTACATCAGAAAAGTTTTTAAAAACCTCCCTCGGTTCTTTGCAAACTAAGTCTAACTTTAAAGTGATTGAATGTATTGATGCAGGTGATGGTGAGCAAGGTATGAAAGTGGCAGCTCCAGATGGCAGTATATACACTTTTGGTCAAATAAAGTCTTATGATGTTGACTCTCAAGTGATGGGGGCGATGAACAATAGCTCTCCAACACGTACTCATGCCAAATTATTACTACTCACAAATGTGACAGACCGTTTTGGTAATTATGTTGAATATCATTATGCAACAAATGGTGAGTTAAGAGGCATTATTTCATCAGATGAACGCATTATTGAAATTACATCCGAGGGCTATACTAATCGTTTCGGCCAAGCTAAAACTCGTGCTACATCAGCCTCAGCAGAAGGAAAAACATGGGTTTATAATCACAACGAAGATACAGGTTATACTGGGCAATTTCTGAGCGAGGTAATATTGCCGAGCCAGTTAACTTGGGAGTATTCACCTAGCTTATATCGTTTGGCCTACGATCCTGATATTACAGGTGTATATTATAGAAACATTTTACCTATAATGGAGGTTAATTGCCCAACTACAGTGCCTGAACCAGAAGGTAGTTGGGAGGGGGTAGTTAAATCACCCGCGGGAGCCGATATTAAATACACGTTTGCCTCTACTTATCATGGTCGCTCCAATGTATCTGCAAGTCCATCATATACCGCCCAAATAATGTCGCACCCATCGCCTAATGGTTACATAAAAGTTTGGCTAAAAACAGCGAGAAATAATAATTGTCAGCGTAGCTCTAGCTTACAATCGCTAGAAATTAGCGGTGCGCTATTACCTACGAAGACATGGACGTATGAGTATTCACTTAATGTGGGGACCTTTGATGATGAAGATCTGAATGACGTACATGTAGGTAACCCTACACCACCTTTGCCACATGGATTACCAAGCAGTATAGATGATGCAGAAAATATTCGTACGGTAACTATAGAAGGGCCAGAGAGTCATATACGCTACTATATTGACCGTGAATTCCAATCAATTTCTGAAGGTATGGTTGTAGTGACAGATACATTAAGTGCTAACGGCAGCATGCTCCTCGAGCGTAAAGAGTCGCACTATGAAGAAGGTCCGAAAGTAGGAACACACTGGTTTATTCCTGCAGCATATAATACGACTTCAGCGCTGGAAAACGCCATCAATGGCAGTCAAATACAGCATCGTATTTTATTAAATAAAGACGTTACGCGTTTATACTATGAAGGTAGCACTACGTCTGATGAATACACGACCGAATACATAAAGTATGATGCACTGGGTTTACTAGAGGAAAAATATGAGCACAACAGTTTTAGCAATAAAAAACGTTCGTCTAAATACAGCTATCTTCAAGAGGGCAATATTACTGATAATGGTATAGGGTATCAGGTCATCGGCTTACCGCTGACAGAGCACATAAAAAATGATCAAGGCATTTATGAATTGGTTGATGAAGTTGTATACCATAGCGATGATAATAGCGGATTATATACCGACCTCTACTTGCCCTATCAGTATAAACGATTTGGTACTTGGGTAACCCAGTATTCAGAATATTTTACAGGAGCAAGCTCGTTAGCTGCGGGTAAAATAAAAAAAATAGAACAACCAATACCGCTCGTTGAAATGAATGGTATGGCCGCATATCAACAGTCCGGTACGTTGCGTTATCAACTTTATAGTGATTATAAGCGTGGGGTTGCTCAAAAGGTAGAAGTACCCGTAAGGTGGTCACATCGCGGCACAAAAAGGGAGATGAACCGATACGTCGACGGGCTAGGCAATATTACCGGTATCACTGACTTTAATGGTAATTCGGTATCTTATCACTACGATGATGCTAGCCGATTGACCGTAATGAACTTACCTGATAACTGGCTTGATACCCACATAACGTGGGACACGCAAGCCGATGGTAATCAACAACGCACGGCAATACGCTGTATATATAATGGTTATGGTACCTGTAATAGTGCTGACAATTTTTCTGCAATCAGTAGTTATGATGCACGTTACCGCGTTGTAACAAGTGAAGTAACAGATAATATACAAACAAATTCACAATTTTTTGAGTTTGATAGTGAGCATAACCCAACATTTGCCTCATATAACACGTATAACTCGGCTGAATCTGAGGGCACCACGACTAAGTATGATGCTTTAGGGCGTACTGTCAGTACCTATACCTCAAATGGTGGTACCGTGCATTATCGCTATTTATCGGGTAATAAAATACGAGTCACTGATGGTGAAAACAATATTACCACCACAACGTATTTAGCGTATGGTAGCCCCGCTTATAGTCAAGCGCTGGTAACCGCTTCGCCTGAGGAGGTCACAACCACGCAAACTATTAATGCCTTTGGTGAAGTCACGGCAATTACCCAAGGTGGTAATGGCTTAAGTCAAACCGAATACCGCGCTTACGACGCCAATCATCACTTGTGTAAAGTATCACGTAACGATGTGGGTACCACGGTATATACCAACAACATATTAGGTGAGATGACTTCACAAGCCTCTGGTGTAGGCGGTGGCAGTGTGACCAATTGTGATAGTAATGCCAATGAAAGCAACACCATTAACTTTCAATACGACAATCTAGGTACGTTATATAAAATTGATTACCCAGATGACAGTTTAGATGTTGTACGCGTTAGCGATCATCAGGGGCGTTTAACAAAATTATATACCGGTTTTAAAAACGCCTCTTATATCACTAAACGTGAATACGAATATAATAAGATTAACTTGTTAGAAAAAGAAAGCTTAACAGTTAATAATAAAACCTTTACGCTTGATTATCATTATAACCCTGCGGGACATCTTAAGGGATTGACTTATCCCAATGGAGATTATATTGATTACGGTGTTAATGCTTTTGGCCAAACGAAAAGCGCAACACGTAAAATTTCAGGTCAAGCAGATTATAATTATGCGACCAATGCTCATTATTATGCCAGTGGTAGTATCGACGGTTTTACTTATGGTAACGGTTTAGTACATAAAACGGAGTTAAATAACCGTAAGTTACCTGCTAGTATTCTTGATTCAAAAGCAGGGACTACAGCCTTAAGTTACAGCTACGAGTACGACTTTAATAACAATGTAACATCGTTAGTTGATAATATTGACGACAGCTTTAGTATTAATACTTTACAGTATGATGGCTTAGACCGGTTAACGAATACTATAGGTGGTGTATTAAGTAGCTACATTGCCTACGATACTTTAGGGAATATTGAAACTTATAACACCACAGAGCGAAACTTAACGTATCACTACGACGATAATAACCGCTTAGCCAGTGTTGATAGCTCGGGCACTAAGCCCAAGTCTTATTCAAGGTTTGATTATGATAGCCGCGGTAATGTGGAATATAATGGGCATCGTAGCTTTACCTTTAACTTAGCAAATCAGTTAAAAGACAGTGGTCAAAGTCAGTATGTTTACGACGCTGAAAACCGCCGGGTACAATCAACCCATGCCACTAAAGGCATTAGTTATAGTTTTTATACACAAAGTGGCCGTTTAATTTATCGTGAAACACCAAAAGGCGGGATTAATTATATCTTCTTAGGGGATAGACTCATCGCCAAAGACGGGGTTATTCCTGAAAATGCGAGTAAACAGCATTATCAGCCGCTTGGTGGCAGTGTTGAAGGTGAAAAAGACGATGTGGGTTATACCGGCCATAAGTTTGATACTGACTTAGAGTTAAGTTATATGCAGGCACGATACTATGATCCAGTTATCGGGCGTTTTTTGAGTAATGATCCTGTTGGTTATATAGCTGAAAACCCTGTTATGTCGTTTAATCGCTATATGTATGTTAATAACAACCCTTATAAATATACTGATCCTGATGGAAAACTGCTGTTTATGGCTTTTTTTGGTCCAAGCCTAATAACTGCCGCAGCAGACATTGCTATAGGGGTAGGTCTTTATAAGGCAGGCTCTGCTATGTCAGATTATCAAGGTAAGGCTGTAGAAACACAGCAGTTAAACTTAGATGTTAAAGCGGCTGTAGATGCTGGAAATTATAAAGAAGCCTTTTCTCTTAACTCAAAAGCCGAAAGTTCAACTAAAGAACTAGTTCAAATGGCTGGTGAAACTGCTGAAACTGTTGCTTCTAATATTCCGGGTAACTCGGCTAGTGGCCCTATACCTAGCAGCAAAGTTGATGCAGCGGTAACTGTAATTAATAGTGCTATAGGTGCAGCTACGTCTGAACCAGAGCCAATAAAAGAAGCTCCTGAAGTAAAAGAGATTGATAAATAATGAAAAAAATAAAATTCGCATTTTTGGGGCTAATATTAATTTTTTTAGTCCCGCTAATTTATCTTTCTATATATGAAACAGATGAAGTTTACTTTGGGTATAGTCGGTTTGTTAATGGTGATGTAATAGCATTAGAAAATGAAGTGTTTAAATTGTCTGATAAATTTGCCATTGTCAGCTATGAAGGTGATACATACACGATTCAACAGAAAGGACTTGATGTCAATGAATCATCAATCTTTGTTTATGAAGCTTCTTACTTTTTGGAAAAGTCTGGTATTTCTCTCAATGAAATTAATAGTGATTGTTTCGAGATGCCTCTTAGTAATGACTTTAAGAAAAAAAATGGTAATGAAAAAACGTTTATTGTAATTGAGAAAAAACTGCTGTTAATCGTAAACAATAAACCAGAGACACAGAACCACATGTTTTATTGTGAAAACTTAATAATATAACTATTGAAATAAATAGGGGATAATTCGCAATTATTTCAATCCAAAGCCTCGTACTTACGGGGCTTTGTTTTATCAGGCTCTTGGGGCTTTGAATTTTTTATTAAGACGGATAGTGAAGGTGAGAATTGTAATGCAATAGATCTAGCAAGTTGACATATTAATGAGAAAGTTGGAGTAACTGATAGGCTTGCATGCCAATAACTGCAAGACCAGTGAGCCTATACCACATAGTTTTATGTAACGACTTACGTTCAATAGCTGTCGGAAATAAGGGCCAAGTAGATCTTTTGCAAACATGCGGAAAGGTGATTAATAGCAAACCAATGAACCACCACAAAGCATAGGTGTATTCGTTTGACCTTCTGCTTGTCCATCCCCATCAAATCTTATTACAAAATTTGGGGCTATTTGTTCAGCAAATAAGATAAAAAGAAAAAAAATAGCAGACACCCCTCTCATTTGAAGTAAACAACAACCTCAACTAGGCTTACTTAACAAGCAAATAACTTGAGGTTATTATGGCAACGGCAAGAAATAGACAGTAAGCGTCCGCTAAACCGCACATTTCAATAATCGATATTAAACTCTACAGTTGCTTCTCATTTATATATAGGAGCAACTTATGACACGTCGAACACTTGATGATTGGAAAATCCTTGTTGAAAAACAGATTGCCAGTGACAAAATTGAGGACACCCAAAAATTTTGGATTAAATCACATCTCTTTACTATGGTTAAATAACCAGCAGAAAAGAGGTGTTTATCATGACTCAAGCACGCAGCAAACAAGTCTCCCTTCAAGATACTCGTTATTATCATTTAATTTCTCGTTGCGTTCGCCGTGCTTATTTGTGCGGGGAAGACCACCACACAAAACAAAGCTTTGAACACCGCAGGCAATGGATGGTTGACCGTATTCGCTTTTTAACGTCAGTTTTTGCTATTGATGTTGCCGCGTATGCGGTGATGTCGAATCATTATCATCTAGTTGTATATGTCGATGAAAACGAAGCGCTAGGCTGGAGTTGTGAAGAAGTTTGTATGCGTTGGCAGCAGCTGTACCATATTCACCCACTAGTAGAGCGTTTACAAAAAAGGCGAAGTAGTTGCGAAGCGGAAAAAACAGAAGCGTTAAACATTATTGAAAAATGGCGTGAGCGTTTAAGTAATTTATCATGGCTTATGCGTAACTTAAATGAATACATTGCCCGTAAAGCTAATGTTGAAGATGACTGTAAAGGCAGGTTCTGGGAAGGCCGTTTTAAATCACAAGCCTTACTTGATGAAAAAGCGGTGCTTGCCTGTATGGCTTATGTTGATTTAAACCCTGTACGAGCGAAAATGGCAAGCTCAGTACAAACATCACTATACACGTCAATTTTTGAACGTATTCACGACAAAGCTAGTGACGTTGAGAGCAAACACGAGTTAAGCTTTACCCCCAAACCTTTATTAGGTTTTATCAGTAATGAGCATCAAAACTCCCCTAAAGGCATCACCTTCTCGCTACTTGATTATTTAACCTTGGTAGCAGAAACAGGTAAGGTCATTAGAGCTGATAAACGCGGCAGTATTGATGACAGTGCAACGGCGTTGCTTACTCAACTAGGTATAAACAGTGATGATTGGTTAGCGCTTGCAGAGGGGTTTGGTAAAAAATACCATCAAGCGGTAGGGTCTTTAGAAGAGCTCAATGCTTTTGCAGCTCATACAGGTAAGCACTGGGTAGGCGGCCACCGACAGCAAACGTCTATTTTTCATTAAACCTTTCAACTTAAAGTGGCTTCAAAGTATGAGGAAAAAAACAGAACGTGTCAGTTTATTCTTGTTGATAATGATGTGCCTGATCATATTATAGATAAATTGTCTGGTTTTATTGTAGCTCACTATAGTTCTGAAAGGGTAAATGGCCTACCTGTGGGGTTTATTGATGATGCAAAGGTGTAATTATAAATAAAAACCAAGGTATGATTACCTTGGTTTTTATTGTGAAGGTATTTACATCTTATTTGACGCTAATGTAATTGTATAAGTCATTGTAATTAACAGAGCCTGCCAAAATAGTGATTCAGGTAATCAGTATTGAATTATACAGCTTTTACTATTCTCCCAACCCCACCCGTCGCCATCAGAGTCTGAGTCAAAAGAACAGACTGGGAAGCCGTTGATATAAGTTAAGCTTGAGGCTTCCACTTTACAGCTTTGGTTATTTTCCCAGCCCCAACCATCGCCATCAGGATCTGAGCTAGCACTTGTACAGGCTATAATATCATCAGTAATTGAATCGTCAGGTATTTCTACCGAGTCCTCCATTTTGCAGCTTTGATTGTTTTCCCAGCCCCAACCATCGCCATCGGGATCTGAGCTAGCATTTGTACAAGCTATAATATCGTCTGTGCTATTGCCATTATTACTGTTGGATTCGCCAGTATAAATAGTTGCTATTTGCGATGTGGCTTTAATCCCATTTGCACTATTAATTAGAATATCACCCCAAGCGGTTAGTGAGTTTGTGTTCCAGTTATTAACTATGTCTATGCTGCCGTAGCTTGAGTCATTACCGTCCCATGACCACCCCAAATAACCAACATCATTATTGACCGCTAGCGACATAATAGACTCTTCATCTACATCAAACTCTTTGTGACTTGCAGCAAACTCACCGATAACAAGAGGTAAGCCTTTATTAGAAAAGCTCGTCATATAGTCACTGATTGTTTGTCTGCTATTAAATACCTCATACATATGCACACTAAAGATAATATTTTTATCAGGATCACTATTAAAAACTGTATTGGCATTATCGCGCATGACATGCTGCCAATCTTGTCCCCAGTTAGGAGCGTCGACCATTAGTGTATGCGTTAAACCTGCTGTACGTAAACGCTGGATCGCGGTTTCGTGGTGACTTATCCAATCATTATGGTTGAATCCATTACCAAAGGGCTCGTTACCAATATTTACAATGACATAATCTTCTTGTCCAATTAAAGTATTTTTAATAGTTAACCAGTAATCGACAGCAGAAGATAAGGACGCTGCAGTTCCATCTTCCTGATAACCGGTGGTATCGTGGACTTCAAGTACAACTATCATTTTATTATCTTTGGCTTTTTGAATGATATTTGCAACATCACTGGCTGAGGTTTGATTCCATTTATGACCATTGGATAAAACTACTCTTACAGTATTTGAGCCTGTAGATGCTATATCTTGTAAAGATTGATCCAATTTGTTTGCAAACCATGTGTGAGCATGATTAATGCCACGCATAACAAATTTATTACCGTTATCTTCGTATAAATTACCACTGCTTACATAAAAACCAGCATTAGCTGAAGTGCTTAGTATAAGGGCTGCTGCAATTGTTGATACAGATGTTTTTTTTATATTATTTATCATTTGTATATTCTCCGGGTTACTAGGCTAAACCTAATATTTGTTTATAATTATTATTTTTACACTTACCTGTTTGAACCGGTTCAGTGTGGTATGTAAAAGTACTAAGATGGTTTCGGTTTGTCAACAAGTAAATTGTATGAAATATGTACGAAGATATGGGTAGGTACGTTTAAAAAATAAATTAAAGTTTATCGCTGTACCCTTTTAAAATGTTTTGTTTTTATGGGTGATAGTGCTGTATTAATTTTATCGATGACCAATTAAATATATTATTGAAGGTCACATTGTAATTGAATTAACCGGTTCATAGTTTGTTGTGGCAACATTAAAGATAAATGATGAGTGGTATATGAACACAGAATTAAAACAGGCCGTAAACTTAATCACTGATATTGGTGGAAAAAATATTAGGTTGGCGTCCGCATACGAATGACTTACTTTACAGCTAGCAGAGAGAAGCATATAAGTATTACGGTTGTTTGTCTTTTGTGGAACTGCGCTAGTGCTATTCTGATGTGCTTTAATATACCGCTATCTATAAACTCCGACTTATCAGCCGGTAAATATTTGAAGAGCCTTGCATAACTCCTTTTTAGGCCAAGGCAGGAAGCGACAATACTGCTACATAATTCAAAGTAATTAAGCCTTCCATGAGCAATAGCAATCAACGATTAGTCGCGATAAAACTCCTTTCATCGTCGTCTGTGTTCAAGCTTGTTATAAACTCTATTTTCAATCAAAATAGCTTCTATCACAATTCATTAGTCATCTCTAATCGAGGTATGATAATCTCGTAAGTTTTTTGGCGAAGTAAACTGTCCGAGATTACCGCTTTCGTATAAACTGCTCATAAAGATCAACAGACCTTAGTCTATTACAAGTAAACTTAACAGTAGAACTAAAATAATAGCTGCAAACAAAAGCTTACTAAACCGAGTTAAGCTTGACTAGTTGTATCGCAATAACTTGATCGAACTCATCTACTTCGGAATTGATATCAATGCCAGGCATAGTTAAAACAAGCTCATTACAATCGCTATTCAAAGTAATATTACCAAGAATGAAGTTTTTTATATCTGATTTAAAAGTACTTGGTTTATCAAAATCTTCCCAATATGCACTTTCATTTTGGATTAGTGTACCCATCTCATTAATGTAATTTTTATCTAGATGTTTTTCTATAAAATTGTCGTTACATGTTAGTCTAAAAGTTCTTGTTGCGGGAAATTTAATCTTAGTTATTAATCGAACTTGATAATTTCCTTGGTGGTGTACTTTGACTTTATATTTCGCCCATGAAGATACATTTGTCCAATTGCCTAAGTAATGATCAGTGTTAATTAAGTTTTCGCTAATTTCAGTTGGAGAAGAAGCATAAATTTGGCTAACCTCATTCGCATTCATACCAATTTGAAACTCAGGCATTCGTAAAGCATGAGGTAAAGAAAATATATTCTTATACCAATCATTAAGATATAGATTTAACTTTTTAGTAATATCAGGGTATGTCTCACTAACATCGTTTAGTTCAAAAGGATCATTTTCAATATCAAATAATTCTAAAGTGCCTTGCTTCTGTTCATTTTTTACTAATTTGTATTTTGAAAAACGTACTGCGGAACGTTGTTCATTACTTTTAATTTTTTTACGGTAATTAAGTGATAGTGGGTAATAAAAACCAGTTGGATCAACCTTGTTATATAAATGATTAGCTACAATAGGTGAAGCGTATGAGCTAACAATATACCTATCTCCAAGTGATTTTCCTTTTATCGCAGGAATTAAGGACAAGCCATCAAGTGATAAGTTATAACTAGCTTTAATACCGGCCCACTCCATCAAAGTTGGAAATAAATCTTCTATTTTGGTTAGTTCTGTATTGCTGCTAGGTTCGTAATGTGAGGGCCAGCTTATAAATAAAGGAGAATGTATTCCGTTTTGCCAATTTTCCCCCTTTCTACCTCTTTTATTATTCGGGTTTCTTAATTTCCATTCTTTATCAGTTAGACCAAAGCGGTAACTTTTAGTCCAAGGTCCATTATCACTCAAAAAAATTACAATAGTATTATCTCGTAACTTCAATCTATCTAATAAATTAATGACTCTACCAATGTTGTGGTCTAAATTATCTATCATGCCATATAATGAGGACATTGCTTCTGAAAGGCCTAGCTTTTTGTATTTTTCTATATAATTTACAGGGGCGCGCCAAGGGTTATGTGGGGCCATATAAGGTATATATGCAAAAAAAGGTTCATCTTGATTTTTTTTGATAAAATTAATTGCAAAATCAGTAATAACACTAGTTGCTGATCCTACTGTTTTAATTTCTTTATTATTCATTAAACCTGTATTATCAAAATAATTATATAAACTAGCATAGTAAGCTTCATCAAATCCTCGATCCCAAGGCATATAGCCAGCTGTTTTACCACTATGCCATTTTCCCCACATACCGGTAGCATAACCATCATTTTGTAACACATTAGAAATTAATGTTTCTGATAAATTAATATAATCTCGTCCACCATGTACGCCAGAAACACCCGTTTTCAAAAAATGCCGACCTGTAAGTAATGATGCTCTAGAGGGGGCACATAAAGAAGAAACATAAAAATTCTCAAACCTAACAGATTGATTCGCAAGTTTGTCTAAATTAGGGGTCTGAATTATTTTATTTCCGTGGAAAGCAATATCATCGTATCCAAAATCATCAACTTGAATAAGTACAATATTTGGCTTTATTGATTCATTGTTATCTTTAATTATTTTCGGAGTCTTATTAAAGGCTATACTTTCTGTGCTAAATAATAAAGTTAATGTAATAAAACTGATAAGGTAAATATAATTCATGTATTTAATATCCTGAGAATTAAAGTGAAAAGTATTCGAAGGAAATGACAAATAAAAATCTCAGTCGCTTGCGACTGAGATTTAGACAAATTCAGGTGTTCTGAATGCACTTCCTTATGATTGGATCTTGAACATCTTTTAATTTGCTATACACTAGCATTCCCAATCGTTTCTATAAAATAATCTTGCATCTACGATATTCAGCACAAGGGCAATCCTTAGGCTGAATACTTAATTAGTAATAGTCTATTTCAACACGAACTATATCTGATGTTCCGTTAAAATTTGCTCTAATATGACTACCATTGTTGGTTTTTATCGTATATAAGCGTGGCACTAAATAATCATAATTATTTTCACTTGAAGTAAAGGCTTCGGTTTTTACTTTTATTGGTTGGTAATTAGTATTATCTTTTGATACATCAAAGGATAATAAAGGTTGAGTGCTTTTTTCATAAGCGTAGACTCGCATTTCTTTTAGCTTTCCTGGTACGTGATAACGTATCCAAGCACCTTTTTTACCATGTAAACGTGAAAATGCTTCTTTGAAAGAACGCCAATCACTTGATTTAACTTCTACATTTCTAGAATCATCACGTATTGATAAATTTACCGCACGATCTGTTTTGGTTAAATAGTTCACTTTTATTGGGCCAAAGGGCTTAGAAGGGGCCGATTTACCTTGAGAGTTAAGGGCTATAATTCGATAGTAATATGACTGATCTAGCTCAGCGCTTTCGTCACTATATAGTGGGAAACCTGGTGTGTCTAAATCATCAATATTGTACTCTATTAACGCCCAAGGACCGTTTATATTTGTTGCACGTTCAATGTTATAACCTGACGCACCCATAGAACCTTGCCAACTAAATACAGGAGCGTCGCTAAATGGCAGAAGGTTGGGCGCTTCTGGTAATGAGATTGGGGGTACAGGTTTATTTTGGATCTCAAATGCCTTGCGACGAAGCATTGACATTAAGTTACGTTCATCATTGATCTCACCTTCATTAAAACCTGGCCAATGATAAGCACGATAATAATCATAACCAATGATTGGCTCTGAATGTTGATAAAATCCGCCTTCAGGGTGATGACGACGTAAACTCCAAATTAGTCCACCCACAATGGCTTTTTCTTGAATAATGTAATCGACTATACGTTCCATTGCGGGCGTAGAAATAAAGCCAAACTCACCAAAAAATAAAGGCTTTTTACCTCCAACCAATTCGACCGTTTTTTTCATGTCGTTTAACATATCTTGTGGATCATATTCATAAAAATGAGCATTAATTAAATCAATGGCAGGCTCATCAATTGAGTATTGTTGTGGCCAACGTTGAAAAAGTTTTCCTGTTGAATGTTCAAGTACATGTACTGAATGAAAACCATCAATTAATAGATGTTTTGAGTCAATGCTTTTTATGTAGCGAGCAATTTCAATACCCCATTCTGGTGGGTTTTCAAGTTCATTACCTGTTTCCCAAGCCATAATTGTTGGGTCATTTTTGTATAAAATACCAGTGACGGTATTACGTCGATTCAAGACGTAATGCACTGTTTTTTTAAAGTCTTCAATTAACTGGCGGTCTGTCCAAAATTCTTCGGATGTTTTATCTCTAAATGCAGCATAGTTTGGTCTACCACCCATCCATTGCCAGTTATTCAATAATGGCACAATAAGACGAATGTCATATTCGGCGGCCAAAGCAATGGCTAAATCCATGACTTTAAATGCTTCTTCGTTAAACTTACCGGGTGCTTCAACAAACGTTATTGATTCTGAAGGGAAATTGGTATTTCTAACCGGAATAGTATAGCTACGAACAACTTGACCACCCATTTCTTTAATGGTTTTATAGACATCATGTAGTTCAAACTCTGACGGCAAACCGTAAGGGTTTTTACGTTCAAACTTCATTTCATCTTCAACATAATTTAGAGTGGGTACGTTAAAGCTGATGAAACGAAATTCTTTATCGCCATCTTTTAACATGTTATTTTCCAGATGAATAAAGTTTTTAAACTCTGCATACGAATGCATTGATATGAGTAAAAAAATACAGCTTAGTAGCCGAGTAAGAATATATCGCATAGTGTTTCCATTAAGTGTAAATAAATTATCCATTTTGGATGGTCAGTTATATATTAAATAGTTCCAAAATGAGAGGGTTTAGGGCTTCCATCAAATGGAAAGCCTTATTTTCTTGTGTGAATTAAGCGACATTTTTGTCGTTACATTGACTTATTATGTGCTCTTCACAAATTTTATTTTTTATAAGTTTATGATTAATAAGTAATACCGTTGGGAAGGGGGACTTTAAATACTTCAAAAGTCATATCGTCGACTTTTTCACCGGCTAAATGAATTTTACTATTTGTATAATACAAATTACCTTTATAGACACTAAATGTGTCAGCCCAAGATACTTTATCGCCACTCACTAATGTTCTTAAATCTAAACTTGGTGTTAAATATTGAATTAAATTTCTCTCAAGATCAGCAAGATAAATAACTCCATTATGATAAAGCATGCCATCAGGAGCTCCTGTCTTAGCAACTAACCGAACATTTTTTTCTATTTCAGAATCTAAGCCTGGCACAATAGCAGATGTATTTATTGCGTAGAGGCTGTAACCTGTTAGCGCATGAAAGTACAAAGTGTCATTTGTGCGATCTAATGCAATGCCATCAGAGTGAACACTGGCAATGAAGGGAACTCCTTTAATATCGAGTTTGTTAACTTCTGATTTCGTAAATACATGATTATCCAAAACTCTGTAGCTTGTGCCATCATTAAGGTTGTACACAACGATGCCAGCATGGTTAGAATCCGTCATGTAAATTCTATTTGTTTTGTTGTCTACTCTTAAGTCGTTAATATATGAATCTTGATGATAAGCATCATTACTAAGCTTTAATACATTCTCAACTTTACTTTTATGTAAATCTACAACAAATATCCTTGGCGCATCTACGACCCCTTTGAATTGAGGATTACGCGTATCAAGAATATAGAGTCTGTCACCGTGAGCTACCACTGATTGTACAGCCAAAAAGCAATTATCTTTTACGTCACTTTCTGCAACACAGCTATTTATCTTATTATTGGGAAAAGGTACAAATTTATTATTAATCAACTTTGCCACTGCGAATTGAACGCCATCTCGCCAATTTGGTGCATTTACAAACACTGAGCCTGCGTCCGACACTGTTACACCTGTAATCTGTGTTCCTTTCACTTCTCCAACCTTAATGGGCTGATTACTGTGGGAAAAGCTAGAATAAAAAAGAGACAAAGCTATTAGAAAATATATATTTCTGATTGTCATGGGTTACTCCCAATTAAAAGAATGACTTTATGAGTGATAAGTCTCAATTATTAATCTTATTTTTAAAAATAAGGGGCTATATCTAGGGGATTAATAGCAGCAGCTATAGCTATAATTATTGCCTATTTTTTTAGGTGACAAATGTAAACCGGTTCATTTTTATTTGAAAAAATACTGGTGTATATATTATTTGTCAATAAATATTTTGTATTAAATGTATACAAATGTGTATGGTTTAACCTATGGTAAAACTTGTGTGCAATGTAGTTCATTGTTTGTATGGCTTATTTTTTTGTTTGCTATTTTCACTAACTCAATAAGTTATCATAAATTAATTCGCAGTGTTATATCTATTAACCTAAACCGGTTCATAGTGTATTATGGGAATATTAAATATAAATGATGAGTGGTATATGAACACAGAACTAAAACAAACTGTAACTTTAATCGCTGATATTGGCGGAACAAATATTAGATTGGCGCTTGCCCACAAAGAAAACACTTTACAGTTAACAGAGGTAGAAACGTATAAATGTAGCGAATTTACTAGCCTTAAAGAGGTTATTGCACTGTATATTGATTTAAAGAAACTAAATGATAGTGTAATTAATGCTTGTTTAGCGATTGCTTGCCCTGTTGACAATGATTTAATCTCTATGACTAACTTACCTTGGCAGTTTTCACAAAAATTGTTAAAGACTGAATTAAATCTACATAGCTTAACTTTCATTAATGATTATACCGCGATTGCAATGGCTATCCCGTATCTTGATGACACTCAAAAAATAAAAGTAGGTGGTGGTGGTGTAATATCAAACCATCCTATAGCCGTTTGTGGCCCAGGTACTGGTTTAGGTGTGGCGCACTTAGTACCGGTAAATAATAAGTGGCATTGTTTTAGTGGTGAAGGAGGACATACAGACTTCTCCGCTGTTGATGAACTTGATATAAAAATATTACAGCATTTACAAAAAAGCAAAACACGAGTTTCTTATGAGCAGTTACTCTCAGGTTATGGTTTAGAACAAATATATACGGCTATCTGCAGTATCAACAATCAAACTGACAGAAAACTCACAGCAGAAGATATTAGTAGTAAAGCTTTACGGGAAGATTGTTTGTTATGCCAAAAAGCACTTTCACAATTCTGTAAAATACTAGGAAGCTTTGCAGGTAATCTTGCATTAACAATGAATACCAAAAGTGGTGTTTATATAGCGGGTGGTATTGTGCCACGCTTTGTTGAATACCTAAAAAACAGTGATTTTAGAAGTCGTTTTGAGTCTAAAGGTCGATTATCTAATATAACTAAAAACACACCTACTTTTATAATCACAGAGCAACAGCCTGGTTTGTTAGGTGCTGCGGCATTTTTATTACAATGATAAAGAAAAATTCAATGTCAAAATCTAGTCTATTTACGCTACCTGCTTGCATTATTTATTTTAATGCGAGTATACAGGCTTTGTTGTTTGCTTTAGTCCTGCCTACCTTAAGTTATTATGTGGCAGAGCAGTTTAATGAAAACGCTTTTTGGATTGGCATCTTTTTTATATTAACCGCGACTACCGGTATCTTATTTTCTCAATTGTTAGGTTACTGGTCAGATAAAGTAGATGACCGTAGGCCTTTAATTCTATTAGGCATGTTTTCTGGAGCTATTGCTTGTTATGTATTCTCCACCTCAACAAGTTATCTAGTTTCTTTAGCCGTAGCTATCACCTTTTTTAGTTTAGCTTTTTCCAGCATCGCACAAACATTTGCTTATGCCAGGGATTTTGCGGAGCAAACTTTAAAAAGATCCGACATTGTCATGTTTAACTCTATATTACGAGCTTTCTCTGCATTTGCTTGGGTGGGAGGGCCGGCTATTGGTTATATGTCAATTGGTGAAATAGGCTTTGATAAACACTATTTGCTTATATCTACATTATATTTTTTAGGTGGTATTATGGCTTGGTTGGTATTACCTCAAATACATAAAGTTATACGCCCGCCTATTGTTGAAAGTGGTAATAATAATAGGATTGTTACTATTGCTGTTATATCATTTTCATTAATATTTGCTTGTAATCAAACCTATTTGATTGCTCTGCCACTATATATTACTGAAGTCCTGGAGATAGATGCAAAGTGGTCTGGTTGGTTAATGGGTACTGCAGCTGCGATTGAAATACCAATCATGATATTTGCTGGTTGGTTAGGAGCACGCTTTCCTTTATCGTCATTAATTTGTCTTGGGGCGATTGCTCCAATATTTTTATATATTGGTTTCTGGTTTGCGGATGATGTTTGGATCTTATTCCCTTTACAATTGGGGAATGCCCTAATGATTGGTTTTATCGCTGGTTTAGGTATGACCTGGTTCCAGGATTTAATGCCAAATAAATTAGGCGCAGCATCCGCCCTCTTTTGGAATACTACAAATATAGGTAATATTATAGGTGCAGTAGTAATTGCAATCTTTGCGCAATTATTAGGATATCGTGATGTATATTTAATCAATGCACTCATTGCTTTGATTGCGTCGTTACTATTGGTTTATGTAGCTATTAAGACTCATAAAGCTGTTAGTAAATTAAAGTGTGAAGCCATGGAGTAGGTGTAGCAAACACATGTTTGATTATGATTTACAGATTGTTATTTAACTTTGAAATAACTTTCAACCAACGGGTTTATTTTGATTTGACACAGATCTGCCACAGGCTAAAAAATCAGTATTGTGACAACAAAAAATTACGGTCATTTAGTATAAGCTAAATATGTTGAGGAATGTTCGGGATTTGATAATGTAAAACGTGTAAAAGCCAGTAATGGCGCGCCATGCAGGAGTCGAACCTGCTACCTTCGCCTCCGGAGGGCTAATATAGGAAGTTGAAATACATAGCCATTATCAAACAAACCCTGATGAACTGGGCTTTAAAGGTAATTATCATAAAGTATAGATAACCTTACATAACTAGCTTACTGTCCCAGTATAGTCCCTATTTAATATGAAAAATATACTGGGTGTTATTTTACTTAATAACTAAGCAACTTTTGATTTAATGAGTGCTTCTTCAGCCAATAGCATTGTATTAACTATGCTCTTGGCAATTTCATCAATCACATTTACACATACGGAGTTACCGAACTGTTTATATATTTGCCCTTGAGATACAGCATCAACAATAAATTCCTTGGGGAAACCTTGCAGTCTTGCACATTCTCTTGGGGTAAGTTTTCTTGGGTGCTTACCTAATTCAGATTGATCAATAAGAATCTCTGAACCATCTTTGTAATATCTTGCACTTAATGTACTTGTGTATTCGCTTTCCGCATTAAATAAAGAGTAACCAAAACCATTACCTTTGTTTTTATGTTCAAGCTTACGTCTTTGGTGACCAGCCCATAATTTTTCAGAGATCGTAAATTTATCTTCCGAGCAACTGATGTTGCTTAAATCTTCTAATATATCACCGAGTCTAGTCTTCGTTTTTGGTGGTACAGGCCATGTAAATTCTTTATCAAAGTCAGTTTTTTGAAAGTAATCTTTATCAAAACCAACTATGTATACACGTTCTCTATTTTGTGGTGAACCAAAGTCTGCGGCTCTCAATACTTTGAAATCAACCCAGTAGTTTAATTTTTCACTTAGAGCATGCCTTGCTTCTTCACTGATAGGTATATCATCAGTCACTTCAAACTCGTGCTCACCTTTGAGTATTCCCATAATTGTCTTAAGAGTATTTCCTTTATCGTGACCCTTTAACTGCTTAACATTTTCTAAAACAGTAACAACTGACACTCACTTAAAATATTACTTAATAATGCCTCATGAAATATAAATCGAACATAGTGCTTTAAGAGAGTAAACCTGTCTAAAAGTCAGTTTCAAGTAATCAAAGTAAATTCTCAGCTGTTAACCATAGCCAATGATGAGTGTTTCTCATTTATCAGGCGTATTAATTTCTCAGTACTTACTGATTTAATGATGTTGGTCGTAGTCTTTGAAGTTTAGGCGAGTAATTGATTACACCGATTAAGATTACATCGTCGTTTTAGCGCTTGATGTTCATAAAAGTCACTTAATTCATCCTCATGCCCTACTGCACCATGAAATTGTTTGGTGAACGTTTTAGTCAGCGTTAGCCAGTTTTCAGGCGAGATAGCTAAACGGATTAATATGTTAGGTAAGCTTTCTTCTATATACCCTGCTTTATCTTCGCGTATGCATCTACCAGTTAACTCTATTAGCTGAATGTAATCAATCAGTTCAAAAGGTAAGCCTTTGGGAATATTTTTTCTGGGGTTACCTACAAAAGGAGTGAGCTGTTTTGGCTGTTGCTGTTTTTTGGCGGCATTGATGCGTTGTTGAACGCTAGTGAAATCTGAGGTTTCAGGTGTTTTGGCAATATTGGCGCGTATTGGGTTTAAATCAACATACGCCATACAGGCTGCAAGGGCTGCTTCATCAAGTAAGGCTTGTGATTTAAACCGCCCTTCCCAAAATCGACCTGTGCAGTTATCTTCTCGGTTTGCTTCGCGGGCTATTTTTTCGTTTAAGTTACCGATAAACCAACTAATTTTAGTTAGGCGTTTACGGTAAACTTCTGCAGTTGCATGCACAATGTCTTCTAGCGTACTTTCAAGTTTTTCACCGCGGCAATATTGCTGAGTAAGGAGTGTGCCTTTATAAAGTTGATGCCAGCGCTCAAGTACTTCTTTCGTTGACCAACCTTTGGCTTGTGCTTCATTAACAAATAATACGGTATGGTAGTGATTACTCATTATGGCATAAGCGCACACTTTAATGGCAAACACTTCGGTTAAAGCCTGCAGCTTTTCTTCTAACCAGCCGCGACGGTGCTCATAGCTTTGGCCCGTATAATTATCTTTACCACATAAAAACGCCCTGCGAACACAGCGTGAAATGCAGTGATAATAGGGCGTATCTTGTAAACTCACTTGTCTTTTTCTTGCGGTAGCCATATGAGA
>NZ_JAHKPR010000030.1:0-11682 GCF_018860585.1 Colwellia sp. E2M01 | reverse complement strand
TGAGTGTCAACTATGGTGACTTATATTGCCAGCTCATTCACGGTTAACGTGACACCGGATGCACTAAAAAACACGTCGCCTGATAGCGTTAGCATGTCTTCATTCGGTGTGTCGTCAATATCATTAAGTGATGTGTCACTGACCCCGGCCCACAGCTCAATAATTTCTTCAAAATTAGTCTGTAATAAATCAGCACTGTCTGTATTAAAAGTATCCTCAACTAATTGTTTTAATTCGGGGTTTAGGGTCATGGCAATATGTAAATCAGGTAATTGACCATAACCTTTCAAATTAGGTAAATCGAGTACTTCTGGATCAATATCGATAGAGCCAATATAGTGACTTTGCGACGGGTCTGTACCAAATTCAACATCACCCGCTAAACCTAACGACTCACTAACAAAACCTTCCTCCCCATCACTCCATGTAAAACTGCCCACTTGAACAATGTCAGAAAATCCATCGCCTAATCCTGATACTGTGGTATTTTCGAGGCTGATGCTAGCAATACCAAAATCTGATAATGAATAGGGCTCTTGAATGTAACTATACGTATCACTTTTTCCATCTTCCCAGCGATCTTGCCAAATGAGTAAATCACTAAATACCGCATCATTAGCGTCAATAACGCCATCACCGTTGTCATCATACAATGCAAGCTCTTCAAAACCTGTCATTGTCGGACTACCAAATAACTCGGTAATATCATCAATACGACCATTTTCATTACGGTCTAGCGCGACAAAACCATCATCAAAATTTAACCAACCCGTTTTGGTAGCAAAACCATCGCCATTTAAGTCAAAGAAGGCATCACTGATATCAAAACTAATTAACTCAATACCGTCGCCGTCCAAATCCAATACTAGGGGATCGCGCGGCACAATAAGTGCTGAATTTTGACTTCCTAAACTTATCAATTCAGCAGCATTTCCGCCATTATTACTTTGATAGGTTTGAGTATTAGGAACACTAATAGACGATTGTGTATTGCTCAAATTGGTCATCTGTTGATTATCTACAAGCGGCGACCAACCACCAATCTCCGCATAAGTACTATCTTGAGGGGCTACGCTGTCATCACTAGAAGGGCCATTGCCTGTTATGGCCTTATCTAACGAAATACCAAGGTCACCGTCATTGAAGTTTTCAATAATAACATCATCATTAACTAACAATGCGCCATCATTTTGTAAGGCAAAGGTGTTGTTGGCTTGGTCGTAAAACGTGTTGTTATTAAGATAAATTTGGCCACCAACAAAGGTGTTATCAAACACTAAATAACCGTTACCATCAGAGTCGATAACACGGTCACCTGATGAAACATGATATACATCAGCACCTTCACCACCAATGAGTGTGTCGCTACCTGCGCCTCCTACTAATTGGTCATGACCTGCGCCCCCATTGATAATATCATCACCCGCGGCACCTAGAATTAAATCGTTGCCATCACCACCAATAATATTGTCATTACCTTCGCCGCCATTAATAACATCATCGCCACTGCCACCATCAATAGTGTCGTCACCGCTGTTACCAAACAAATGGTCATTACCTTCACCACCGTTAAGCGTGTCGTTGCCTTGTCCACCTTGTAAGTGGTCATTACCGGCTAATCCGTTCAGTATATCGTTGCCGTCGAACCCTAAAAGCACGTTATTCTCAGCATTACCAACCAAGGTTTCATTAATATCGTAAGCCGGTAAATGCGCAATACTGTCATGCGGGTAAAGGTCAAAGTCACCCCCTAACGTCGCGCGTTGACTCGCTTGCACTTGGTCTAAGTAATCGCTCAACGTTAATTCTACGTCAAATAATTGCAAGGTGAGTTGGCTTGCTTGTGCATGGTGTACAAGTATGGCATTTTCACTGCCACCTTGCCAAATAACAATGTGGTCTTGATAGACATCCCAATAAACGTTACTCAAAGAATCGTAGATACCTACCGTTGCTGTCGCCGTGGTATTAGTGAATATAATTTGATCTCGGTCTTCAAGACCATCAATAAGCTGATTATCGTTTTCATCGGTACTTTGTATAATATAAACATCATTGCCTGAGCCGCCAACGAGTATATGATTACCATCAGTCGCTGATATTACATCACTACCGCTACCACCAAGCGCGATATCACTGCCCGTTGCAGCAAACAATTTATCATTGCCTGAGTCGCCAGATAGCCTGTCGTTACCTTCATCACCATTCAGTACATCATTCCCAGAGCCGCCAAGCAATAAGTCATCGCCTAAGCCCCCCGTTAATGTATCAGCGTCTTCATCACCATATAAGCGGTCATCGCCACCGCCGCCAGTAATTTGGTCTGCGCCTTCACCGCCTGATAAATCATTATCAGCACTATCGCCCGTTAATATGTCATTTTCTGCAGAGCCCACCACATTTTCTATATCAATCAAGGTATCGCCTTGGGCCTCACCATATTGCCCAATGCCATCAGCTAAATTAACCGTTACGCCTTCAATGCTTTCGTTATAAAAGGCAGTATCAAAACCGTCACCACCATTAAGGATATCTGCACCTTCGCCGCCCATAAGCTGGTCATTGCCGCCGTTACCATTAAGTTGATCGTCGCCTTCAAGGCCTGATAATTCATTAGCAGCACTATCGCCCGTTAATGTGTCATTTTCTGCAGAGCCCACCACATTTTCTATATCAATCAAGGTATCGCCTTGGGCCTCACCAAATTGCCCAATGCCATCGGCTAAATTAACCGTTACGCCTTCAGTGCTATCTCTATAAAACGCAGTATCAATACCATCACCACCATTAAGGAGGTCGGCACCTTCGCCGCCCATAAGTTGGTCATTGCCATCGTTGCCATATAAATAGTCATCTCCTTCGCCACTAGTAAAAGCATTGTCGCGTTCATTGCCGATGATTAAATCGTCGAAATCAACACCACTGGTATTCAAATGATTGGTTGTAAGGTCTTCTGGTAGCAGAGTAAACGCGCGGTCAATGGCTTGACCATTGGTATATTCAAAACCCGTAACGTGAGTTTGTCCGGTTGAATCGTAGGCGAGATAAGATACTTGCTCTGCTAAACCCATTTCTTTATAAATGGCATTGGAAAGAATGACTGTTTCACCTTTGACACCGGGGTAGTCGGTATCTTCTGAGCCAGTCATAAGATGCACTAATTCGTGAATAAGTGCGGTTTCAAGCGTATCTTCAACGGCGGTACCGTTGGTGCTGATGTAGGTGTTGTTTTCGAGCCAGGCTAAATCAATATAAATACCGGGAGTATCATCTGCTGTATTAGTATCTGTTGACCCTTCTCTTGCCCCTGCAGTAGAAAAGGTGCCCTGATCCGAAAAGAAAATATTGATATCGTTGCCAGCTGCAACATGCTCCGTGAGCTGTTTTTGAGCCGAGGGTGAGGTTTCAAAGGCCTTTTTAATCAAGTCTTTAATTTCTTCACCTTCTGCTAAAGTAAACTTGTCATCAAGTATTACTTTATCCAGAATGTCGTCAATGGTAAGTCGTTTAGGGCCATCCCACCCTTCACCATTGGCGTTGAGTGATAAAGTAATACCAAAATCTCCTTGATGAAAATCTGCAATAACAACAGACTCTCTAGCATCATTGTCATCCTTGGCATATTCACGGACATAGAGATAATCCATACCCTCATCGATGTTATGCTTGAGTGTTAGAAAAACACCTTCTGCACCTGTTTCAGCAGCTTTAGCATCCCCATATTTCACATAATATGAGTAATCACCTTCTGCTTCGATAGCGGAAAAAGCCAGTAGTTCCAAATCATTAAAATTCCCTGAGTTGGCTTTCTCGCTATAATTTTGGTAAACAGTGCCTTCTAGTTTATGGTTTCTATCATCTATACCATCATAAGCAAAATAAATCTCATTTGTGCCATATTCATCATAGATATATGTTTCATCTGCATGGGGGGCAACAAGGTAAGTATCGTTACCAAAACCACCTATTAAGGAATTGTTTTGCATATTGGGTAAATCATAATTGATATTAAGATCATTTCCTGCACCAATATAAAGTATATCCTCTCCTAACCCACCTACAAGTAGATCTTTACCCCCACCCCCTATTAATATATTACCTAATTGATTACCGACTAATATATTTGACTCTTCATTACCCGTTAAATTTAAAGCTGTGGTGTCATCTGATGAATCTAATATTATATTTTCAATGTATGTATATTGACTCTGCCCTGACGTTAAATCTAAGCTAATATATGAGATGACTTTATCAAAGCCTTCATCTGCTTCTTCAATCACAACATCTTGAGCTGAGTCCACATAATAAATGTCATTACCACCGCGACCATACATAGTGTCATCACCAGTACCACCGTCTAGTATGTCATCAACAATTACCTGCAAATTGTTGTGTATAACATTGGCATCTGTGCTATCAATACCTTCTACACCGTCACTACCATATAGAATATCGTTATCAGCTCCACCATAAAGTTCATTACTACTTTTATCTGAGTGATCGGAAACCTCTTGTGCATAAAGGGTATCTTCGCCTTTGCCACCATAGAGTTTATCTTCGCCTTTACCGCCTTTTAGAATATCATCATTTTCATTACCTATAAGTACATCATCATCATCGTCTCCGTTGAGTGTATCTTTACCTTCACCACCGATAATAATATCATTACCACTATCACCTGATAATGTTTGTCCACTATCCTTGATTGCTACCAATAAGTCATTGCCATCGCTAGTCGATTTAATCACTCCATCGGTCTCTAAACCAATAACTACTTCATTATCAACATTAATAGCGCCGATAGCAGCTAAAATGGCTTGTCCTTCTTTGTAATCAGGAGAGGTTTTCTGTTCAGGATTGTTCAGACCGCTGAGAGCAAAAATCTTTGCTAAATCTGCAGCAAGCGGTAAAAATTGTTTTTGAAATGTTGGTACTGACAACGAAAGGCCATCAATAGCAGCGATTTCTGAAACGGTATTATTATTACTATTCGCGCCTATCATATGGCTTCGAGCAATTTCATACTCAATCATGTGATCAATGTTTCTTGTATCCTTACTGCTAGGATATTGATCGTTAAAAAAGAAATCGACTAATTTTTTTGCATACTCTTCAGTATCATAATTACCACTTGGGTACAGACCAAAAAGCTCCGACTCAATATACCGACGTTTTGCTACACCATTTTTCTCTGAGTCAATGCCGCCGTTCGTAGCGTACCTTATTTCATACCACGCAGTAATTCGGTCATTTTTACCTAACGCTTTCAATGTATTTGTAAATGCTACACCGTTATATTTCAGTGAAATTAACGCTAATCGTTCATATGAATAATGTAATGCCTTAACCTCTGTACCGGGATAGTTAGAAAAGTCATTGTAATTATTACTAATTAAATCTGAACTCAATCCTTTTTCAAATTCTTTAGCTAACGAGTCAAATGTTTGCCTGATTAAGTCATCTGCGGTTTCACTGCCAATAGGTGCAAACTTAAAAGAAGAGTGTTTTGTGGTATACTTTATTAATATATTATCTAATTCCGTTTGTGTAGCTGAAAGTTGTGCTGCCGTTTGATCTTTAGCTTGCGGTTTACCCAATTCAACTAACAGTGCAGCAATTAAGCCATCGTAAGTTTTTCCAGCTTTAATATCATTAAAAGGGTCAAGATTAAAGCCGGTTGTTAATACCGCCTCTAAATTCTCTTTAACCTCAATATTAAAGCCTACACCAATAGTAACGAGACCTTTACCGTCAGTATAAATCTCATGATTTTCATGGCCTGATTCTTCTAACTGCTTAATAATTTCGTATCGCAACGCCTCATAGGATTCTTGATTAAGCGTTTTTACATTTAAAGGCATCTTACATTCCTTGTTTTTTTATTATTTAAATTCACATACATATCTTTGGTGAATAACATTTTCACTACCTGACAACTCTCTTAATGAACGACTTCTATCCAAATAAGGTCTACCTTGATACATAAATATGTCACCAAAAATTGTGCTGCGCCTCTTGTCAAACATTGGTAGAATAAAGTATGAAAACCTGTTTCCACTACATTGCTCTTCGATAGATACTCGATATACCTTCTCTTTTGCCCCATCAAAATTAATATCCATATTGGTTATCCAGATAGTCTTATGAGTAGAGATAAACTTTGTAAATTTATTTTTCTGAGATATGTCTGCGTGAATGTCATCTATCGAAGTCTCATACCTAGCAACCCAAAAATCAGATAAAATCGATTTTACTTTCGATTTTTCGACCTCTTTCCATCTGATGTCAGCAAAGCCAGCGTCATAAGCCTCTGTATCAAAGCTATACCTTATTTTACATGATGATTCTGGGTTAACTGTTACACGAGACATCAGTGCTGCATAATCTTTACAGAGTTGATACGGTGCACCTCGGGTTATTTTTATCGTTTTTTTAGCAAGTAATGACTCAAAAAATAACACGCGGGTTTGGTAAGTGGTTAATAAGCATTCTTGAGTTTTACAGCTATTGCGATCTTTTAACCAAGTTAACTGACTTTCACGCCAATCACCTTCACTATTGTTTAGTTTTTTGTATAAAACGGATAACTCATCATCCAAACTCGACAGTTTCTCACTCGTACAAATTACACGCTCGGCATAGTTACCCGCTTTTTTACAATCAAAGCTAGCGGCATTAACACTGTTCAAGTAGAGCATACATATCGCTATACTAAGCCCCCATAATATTCGTTTCATTAAATCATCCTTTGTTTTAAAAATATTAATTTTTTAAATTTTACCTACAACGCTTTCACTTTACAGATGTAAATTTCATCTAATAAAGGTACTTATCGATTATATTCTTTTTGAATAAGTCATCATCGCTCACCCACACTTTCATCCACCTTGCGCATTAACGGCGAGAGTACAAACTCAATTAACTTACGTTTACTGGTTTTAACTTCTGCCATTACTGACATACCGGGGAGTAAATCAACTTCACGCCCATTAATCGTCATGCTTTTTTGTTTCATTTTAAGGCGTAATTTGTAAACTAAGCCTTTGTTTTCGTCGGCAATAGCATCGGCGGTTACGTCAATAACTTCTGCGTCAATAGAGCCATATTTAGTAAAATTAAATGTGTTGACTTTTATTTCAGCTATTTGTCCCGCATAGACAAAACCGATGTCTTTATTCTCTAGTACAGCTTCTACTTCCAAATAATCGTTATGCGGTACTAGTTGCATTAATATTTGCGCTTCGGTTACCACGCCACCAACGGTATGCACCGCTAGTTGCTGAACTTTGCCAGCAACTGGTGCATATAGTATTTGTTTATCAGAAACATCTTTCGCTTTAGCTAACTCTTGGGTGAGTGATTGCACTTGACGCTGAAATTCATCAACTTGTGTTAATGCTTGGCTAATAGTTTGTGATTTAAGGGTGTTAAGTTGCTGTTCGGCAGTTTCTATAGCAGCTATATTTTGTTGTTGTTGTGCTTGGTAACTATAAAGTGTTTGTTGTTGCTCAATTTGAATTTCCTTCGCCTCCAGGTAATTCATTTCTGGGATGAGGTTGTCATCGAATAATTTTTTATATGACACAACTCTACTTGTTGCTATAGGTAAGGTTTGTTGTAATTGGTTGAGTTTCGCTTCGTTTGCATTGTACTCAGCTTGTCGCTCCTTTTTTTGACTCTGAATCGTGTTTACTCGCGATTGATAGTCTAACCACTTTTGCTCAAGCATTAAGGTTTGGGTGAATTGCTCTGCCGGAGTAAATGCAAAGCTTTTATTGATGTAATAGGAACTTACTGCTGTTACTGGAGTAGGTGTTAATAAGGGTGTTTTATTTTGTTGCAGCGCCGTTAAAAACGTTTTTTCACGTAGCCAGTTTAATTGTGCAAAGTGCATTTCTTGTGCAATACGGGTTTGTTCGGCAGCAGTTAAAGTTTGATCTAATTCGATTAACGGCTCACCTGCCTCTACCTTCTGTCCTTCTTTTACATAGATAGTTTTAAGCACACCTTTTTCTAATGGCTGAATGTTTTTTATGCGTGAGCTAGAAATAATTTTACCTTCGGCCAATGCAGTAATTTCTATATCGCCAACACAAGCCCATATAATGCCTATGGTAACAAAAGCGATTATTACACGCGCCAGTAACTTACCCACCGGTGATGGTGGGCGCTCTAGTATTTCAAGCGCTGCAGGTAGAAAGTCTAACTCTTGCTGGTTACGTTTTTGTTCACCCAGTTGAGCACGGTTTTTCCATGTATCTGTTAGTGTTTGCCAACATAGTTTTAGTTTGCTGGCTTCTTTTTTTGAGTTGCTAGTGGTCATACTGACTCACCTGTTGTTTTTTCAGATGTGTGCTCTTTAGCAGGTTTATTTACAACGGGTTTAATATTAGGCACATGGCTTTGGTAGCTATGTAATTTGGTGTAGTATCCGTCACTTTTAATAAGCTGGTCGTGTGCGCCACTTTCTACTATTTTACCTTTGTCCATTACGATAATACGGTCGCATTGACGTACAGTAGATAAGCGATGCGCAATAATAAAGACGGTACGCCCTTTACAAATAGCGCCCATATTTTCTTGAATAACACGTTCTGATTCGTAATCTAATGCGCTGGTCGCCTCATCAAAAATCAATATGCGTGGGTTGGTAATAAGCGCACGGGCAATAGCAATACGTTGGCGTTGACCACCAGAAAGGTTACAACCGTGTTCACCTACGGGGTTATCGTATCCTTCTGGGAGTTCTAAAATAAAATCGTGAGCGCCCGCTAGTTTGGCTGCATTTACTACTGCCTCCATCGGTAAACCGGGGTTTGAAAGAGCTATATTTTCACGAATACTGCGGTTGAATAAAAAGTTTTCTTGCAGCACAACACCAATACTTCGGCGTAGCCATGCGGTATCTACAACACCAAGATCCACACCATCAACCAATACTCTACCGCCTTCAGGTACGTAAAAACGCTGCACTAATTTTGTTAATGTGCTTTTGCCTGAGCCTGAACGACCAACAATACCAATAACATCACCGGGATTAGCTTGTAGGTTGACACCATCGAGTACTACAGGTCCGTTTGGTGTATATCGAAAACGAACGTTCTCTAATTCAATTTTACCTTGAAGTTGTGGCAAGGTACTGCGGTTAGGGTTAAATCCGGGTTCACGTGGGGTATTTAATATATCACCTAAACGCTTAACCGATATACCCGCTTGTTGGAAGTCTTGCCAAAGCTGTACAAGTTTTAATATAGGACCACTGACTTGGCCTGCCAGCATATTAAAAGCGATGAGCATACCAATAGTCATCTGCCCTTCCATAACAGCATAGGCACCAAAGAAGATTATTCCTAGCGTGGTCATTTTGCTGATAAAACCTGCAATTTGGTTTGATATATTCCCTATATTTTGAGTGCTAAAGGAGGCGTTTACGTATTTAGCTAATTGGTCTTCCCATTTACGTTGCATTTGAGGCTCTACGGCACAGGCTTTTACGGTTTCAACGCCAGTAATAGACTCGGTTAAAAAGGCCTGGTTTTCAGCGCCGTGCTTAAATTTTTCATCAAGCCTAGCACGAAGCATTGGAGTAATAACGACAGAAAGGATAATGTAAAGAGGTATGGTCGCCATTACTAGCAGTGTAAGTTTGGGACTGTAGTACCACATTACGGCAAAAAACACGAAGGTGAATAGTAAGTCTATACACAACGTTAAGGCTGAACCGGTGATAAAGTTGCGAATAGTGTCTAACTCGCGAACACGAGCAACACTTTGCCCCACTTGCCGCGCTTCGAAATAAGCTAACGGCAAGCCCATCAAATGATTGTATAACTTTGAACCTAATTCAACATCCACTCGGTTAGTAGTATGACTAAATATATAGGTACGTATGCCACTTAAAATGGCATTAAATAAAGCGATAGCAAAAAAACCAAAGGCGAGCACATCAAGTGTTGTTAAACCTTTGTGCATAAGCACTTTATCCATAATAACTTGGAAGAATAAAGGGGTTACCAGTGCAAATAATTGAATAAAGAAGGAAGCAATTAATACATCGCCAAACAATTTTCGGTATTTGACCATCGCGGGTATAAACCAGCTGATGTCAAACTCTTTGAACGAGGTTAATAGTCCACCCCGTTTAGTGAGTAATATTAACTCACCATTCCAACGCTCTGGTAAATCGTTTAAATCAATTTGTTGGGGAGCTTTTTCGTTAGGATAAAGCATTAAAACCTGTGCTTTTTTCTGCCCAGACTCTTCCGGTTTCTCTTTGTCAGTACTCTTTGGTAACTCACTTACTTTAGCGATGATAAAATATTGACCATCATGCCCTTTGGCAATAGCAGGCAAAATACTGGGGTTTAATTCTTGTGATGAAGTTTTGATTTGACGAGCTTTAAAGCCTATGGCTTTTGCTGCTCTAAGGAGATCGTTATCGTTTAACGGCGCATCTGCATCAGCAAATTGATGACGGAGTTGTTGGTATTCAGCAGGCACCTGATTAAGGCGTGCGATAGTAATAAGGCTTTGGCAGCCACTATCTATAATATTTTCCATTATTCCTTTAATGCTCTTTTATTATTTTTATTTTTATTTTTATTTTTATTTTTATTTTTATTTTCAACACCCTATTAAAAATAGAGGAAAGCAGGGTAGCTTAAAGGTTAAAAAATAGCAATTAATCTTAAAAAAACTTTCACTTTGTTATGGTTCGAAATATTAAGTCGGATATTAACTATAAAGACTAAAATCAAGGTTTTATAGAGCTTAAACAACTTAAAGAGTAGTTTTAATTTAATCAAATAAGGTATAGGCATACAGAAACATGCCCAGACCCTATTTGTATATTCAAGAAGATGATGTAACTTGATTAAAAACTAAGCTTTGATATTGAGTTTGCGTCGACGTGATATAAAGGTACTAAACAAACCTATAATAATTAATGCGATGCTTCCAGGCTCAGGCACACTTACTGGCCCTTGAACATAATTACTTACAGTGGAAGACCCATTCCAGAAATAAGTTGCTGCACTATCTGGATCAGTAATACTAAGACCGCCAATATTAGTGTCGCTAATTTCAAATGTAACACTCCAAGTTGAACCACTATAAATAGTACCAAGATCAAAACCTAAGCCTAATGAAACATCATCAGGAAAAGACGAGTCGACATTATTCACCTTGTCTAAATAGCCATCACTTAAATTGTCGTATATATCACCGAAAATGTAACCTGGTTCATCAATCTCCCAAGAATCGGGGTTACTGTCTCCAGCTCCAGTACCTGAAACATCAACTAACTGTCCATACTCATCAAAAAATGTATGACCAATTTCTAAATCAAGAAAACCACCTAACCATGCATTTTCTAAAACAAAGCCCGTGTTGTTAGTAAACGACCAAGTAATTGAGCCCAAATTGTTTGTATCAAGCGTATTTGAATACAAGACGTCAATACCTGTCCCTGAAAAATCGTTAATCCCTCCGCTAGAAACAGCCTCACCTTCATGTAAAAGAGAGTTACTTCCAAGGGTGGTTGAATTAAAAAAGACATTGTTTTCATAAATATCTAAAAAAGTAGCTTGAGCACTGGTAGATAAAAGCGCCCCCAAAACAATTAGTGTGTAAGCTTTAATAGTAAAATTCCTCGGTTTGGGTGTATCGAGTAGGGTGAGGCTT
>NZ_JAHKPR010000043.1 GCF_018860585.1 Colwellia sp. E2M01 | reverse complement strand
CAATTAAAAATCGTTTGTGATGTCACTTAATACCGAAGTAAAAATGAACACCTGCTCAATGAATTCTGTCGTGATACCTACCAAAGTAAGTATCGCATTACATAGTCGCTACATATCTAACTAAAGACACGTAACTATATTTATTTGCATGAACATCATTCATTAAGCGTTTTTGCTACCGAGGTAGCAATGTAAAACAACATTAATGTGAGTGCCCACACAAATTGCATGATAACTAATTGTTAAAGAAAAACATTCGATTGAATGTTAGGTAAGAGTCGCATTCGCTCATTACCGATGTGAGTTAAACTCACTTGCTCGTTGCTGTTGCCCCGAAGCAGGATGCGTATCATACGCTTCCGTGTTTTAATGTCAACATTTTATTTGAAAGTTTTTTAAATTAATTTAAAAGGCTTTGAAACGATACGTTAACCTAAGCTATAAACCGCTTAAAGCGAGTAGATAACTTAGTAAAACAAGCTCTTCATGATTCATTTGTTGTGAACCCCTTGGAACTGGTTGCGCATTGTAGAGAGTTTTAATTGTGGGTCAACCTTTTTCTTATAAAAAACATTGTTTTTTTTACTTTGCTTATATTTAACACAGGCCTTGTATATATTTAACTCTAGCTGTTTATTATCTAATCTTTTACTTGCCCCATTTCATTTTCTGTTTCTGCATTTTCGCTAGTTACATTACTGCTTTTATTTATTTCCTGTGTTATTTTTAGCTTAAGTAACGCTTTTAATTAAAACGTATAGCAACAGGTATCATAATGACCACTACAAACATTCGTCCTTATAAAGGAATAACACCTAAAATAGGATCAAAAACATTTATTGATGATTCTGCCATCCTTATTGGCGATATAACCATTGGAGAAGATGCCAGTATTTGGCCATTAGTTGCTGCACGTGGTGATGTTAATATTATTGCTATTGGTGACAGAACCAATATTCAAGATGGTAGTGTTTTACATGTAACCCGTAAAAGTATTAATAACCCTGATGGTAATCCATTAATTATTGGTGATGATGTAACAATTGGTCATTTATGCATGTTACATGGCTGTACGTTAGGAAATAGAATACTCGTTGGTATGGGAGCTATTATTATGGATGGAGCTGTCGTTCAGGATGATGTTTTTATTGGTGCTGGTACTTTAGTGCCACCAAATAAAGTATTAGAAAGTGGTTTTTTATATGTTGGTAATCCGATGAAGAAAGCGCGCCCGCTAAAAGAAAGTGAAAGCGCTTTTTTAAAACAATCTGCTATTAATTACACTGAATTAAAAGATGATTACCTTGCCGAGTTAAATAATAACTAATTGACCAAGTGATCTTTATTAACTTAAGAGTAAATAGATTAACGCATTTCTATATGTATTGTATCTCCCTCTGGCTCATTCTTTTCGAGCCAGAGTTCAACTATCTCTTCTAAATCAAATTTCGTACAACTACTTATTTCATGTAATTGCTTTAATTCTATTGAATGAAAGTAAACAGTAATAGCTTGCCCTGAAAGTAATGCGGTAAAGCACCAAGCATCTTGTTCACTATCAAAAGTTAGATCGTCATTAAACAAGATCGCTTGATTCATAATTTTCTTATCCTGCTTGAATAGCTGCTCTTAAACGTTCAATAACGGGTTGTATATCTGGCATAACATTATGCCAAACAGAAAAACTAACTGCTGCTTGCCCAACTAACATACCTAAACCATCGATGGTTTTTATTGCGCCCTGCTCTTTAGCCCACTTAATAAAAGGGGTTTCATCTTTGCCGTACACCATATCGTAACAAGCAACATGACTTGATATGACTGACGCTGGTATTGGTGGTAAATCACCCGATAAACTTGCAGACGTTGCGTTAATTATTACATCAAAAGTTTGTCCTGTTGTATCATCAAAACCACAAGCATTTAACCGTTCATCATTAAAGTTTTCACATAATGTCTGTGCTTTACTAACGGTTCTATTGGCGATGGTTATACCTTTAGGATTTTGCGCAAGAAGCGGTAAAATAACGCCTCGTACTGCACCTCCTGCACCCAATATCAATATTCGGCTTTGCTTTAACGTAACATCGTTGCTCAATAGATCTTGAACTAGACCCTCACCATCGGTGTTATCACCATATATTTTACCTTCTTTGAAGGTAAGCGTGTTAACTGCGCCAGCTAATGATGCACGTTCTGTTAAAGAGTCAGACAATTTTAAGGCGTCTTCTTTAAAAGGAGCGGTAACATTTGCGCCTTTACCACCTTGACTAATAAAAGACTTTACCGCTGAATCAAAACCACCAAGCTCTACTAATTGCTTTTGATAATTAATCGCAATTTTATTTTCATCAGCAAATATTTTATGGATGTCTGGTGAGCGAGATTGTTTTATCGGGTTACCGTATACAAGGTATTGGTCTGATTTTTGTTGAGTCATTGAGTTGGTTATCACCATAGTTAAATATAAAAGAGGTTATGAAAGCTAAAATATAGTTTTTTTATGTTCTTATTACTTGATCGGTAAGGGCATCAATTATTTTTGATGGGGATTGATGTCCTAGCGTATCGCCTTTGATTATAAAATCAACTTGCTTAAGTAATGCATCGTCTAATGTTTGCCATGTTTTAGCGGGCTCTTGCCCTGATAAATTCGCACTAGTTGAGACAATAGGTTTGCTCGTTTCATCACATAATGCAACTACATCAGGCTGACTAGTGATACGTACTGCTATTGTATCGAATTTACCCGACAGTAATGGTGATAAGTTTTTGCTTTTAGGTACTAACTGAGTGATCCCATCAGGCCATCTTGACAATATAAGGCTTAATTTTTCTTGAGGTATTTTACTAACATCAATATAAGGTAATAATTGTGCATAATTACCCGCTAATAAAATAAGCCCTTTTTCTGCAGACCTTTGTTTTAATGTTAATAAACGCTTTAACGCTGCCTCATTATCAGGATCACAACCCAAGCCAAACACAGCTTCAGTTGGATAAGCAATGATTCCACCGCAGATAAAAGCATCAACTACATTTGTCTCGTTCACAGGCAACTCGATATTATTAAAGATTACAAACACTTTAATAATATCAAACTAGTTTAATAAATACCTAAATTAATCCCCATAAATACCGAATAAATAGATTAATTTATCGTTAGAAAAGTTCACCATTCCGTATTGAGGCAAACAAGGTTATAATTACCGGCTTATTTTTCAATTTCTTCATAATTAGAAGAGTATTTAATTATTTTAAAGGGCATAAATTCATGGCAGTGGGTATCATCATGGGGTCAAAATCAGATTGGCCAACAATGCAACATGCGGCAGAAATGCTTGATTTATTAGGCGTTAAGTATGAAACCAAAGTTGTTTCGGCTCATCGTACTCCTCATTTGTTAGCGGAATATGCACAAGGCGCAAAAGATAGAGGCATTAAAGTTATTATTGGTGGTGCCGGTGGTGCTGCGCATTTACCAGGAATGACAGCCGCCTACACACCTTTACCTGTTTTAGGTGTGCCTGTGCAGTCTAAAGCCCTTAGCGGACAAGATTCATTATTGTCTATTGTGCAAATGCCAAAAGGTATCGCTGTAGGTACTTTAGCTATAGGCACTGCTGGTGCTGCTAATGCAGGTTTACTTGCTGCCCAAATTATTGGTACACATAATCCTGAGATTATGAAAAACATTGAAGCGTTTCGTAAAAATCAAACCGAAACAATACTAGCTAACCCGAACCCAGCAGAATAAAGATAACTCATGAATAAAGTTCTCGTACTTGGCGCAGGTCAATTAGCTCGAATGATGGAATTAGCGGGCACACCTTTAAACTTGGACGTTAAAGCATTTGATGTAAGAAGTGATAAAGTTGTTAGCCCTATTTATCCCGATCGTATTTACGGTGATTTACAACAAGGCATTGCCAATGCTGATGTTATTACCGCTGAATTTGAGCATGTTAAACATGACGTACTTGCCGAGTGTGAGCAATCAGGTAAGTTATTTCCAACGAGTGAATCCATTAAGATTGGTGGTGACAGACGTTTAGAAAAAGCATTACTTGAGTCATGTAACGCTGCTAATGCCAAGCATTACTTTATAAATACTAAAGCTGATTTTGACAATGCTCTTGCACAGTTATCTCTGCCAATTATCTTTAAAACAGCACTTGAAGGCTATGACGGTAAAGGACAATGGCGCTTAAAGTCTGCTGCTGATATTGACAGTGTTTGGCAAGAAATGTCTGAATTTTTAGCTTCTGCTAAAGAAACCCAAGGCATTGTTGCTGAGCAAATGGTGCCATTTGATCGTGAATTGTCTTTAGTGGGTGTTCGCCGTGTTAATGGTGATGTAGCAGTTTACCCTTTAACTGAAAATCATCATACCAATGGTATTTTAAGTGTATCTTTAGCTGCACCTGTAGATAGTCAGTTACAAGATCAAGCTGGCACTGTGTTTAAAGCATTATCTGGTAAGTTAAATTATGTCGGTGTTTTAGCCATTGAGTTTTTTCAAGTAGGTGAGCAATTATTAGTAAATGAAATTGCACCTCGTGTTCATAACTCAGGTCACTGGACGCAACAAGGCGCTGATACTTGCCAATTTGAAAACCACTTACGTGCTATTTGTGATTTACCTTTAGGTGGTACTCAGCTTATTCGCCCTACTGCTATGATAAATATTATTGGCGAAGACAGTGTATCTGATGACGTACTTTCTATACCAAGTGTCACCATGCATTGGTATAAAAAAGGCAAACGCGCGGGTCGTAAAATGGGTCATATCAATGTAAGTGGTGATAATGAGCAACAACTTGCAGAGCGTTTACAAAAATTAGCTAGCATACTTTGCAAACAAGCATTTCCTGATCTGGCTGACTTTGCAAATGCTTACGTAAATAAAACAAAATAAACCCTGAATTTAAACATAATAATTTTATTTGTTTAAACAAAAACGCTGATTACTTTGTAGGTAATCAGCGTTTTTTATCGTCTTGAATTTATCGAGCTCAACATTGGGAATTACAGTTAGGTTAAATACCCTTTTGCATATGCGAGCATTTTTTATCAGCACATTGATACTTAACCCCTGCTGCCATATTTCTTTTTAATAATAATGGGAACTGACATTTCTCACACTCACCTTCAATAGGCTCATGATTAACGACAAACTTACACTTTGGGTAAGCGTCACAAGAATAAAACTTCTTACCAAAACGACTCGTCTTTTCTTGAAGTGAGCCTTTTTTACAACTTGGGCAAACAACATTTTGTATCAGCTCTTGCTCTTCATGTTCAATATGATGACAAGCAGGATAATTACTACAGCCAATAAACATGCCGTAACGACCTTGCTTTACTGCTAATTCATGTGAACATAATGGACACTCACTACCCGGTAATATTTTATCTTCTACTCGTTCATGCTCTACAAGTGCCCGTGTATATTCGCAGCCGGGGTAATTTACACAACCTAAAAAAGTACCTGACTTACCGTGCTTAATAGCTAATGCGGCATTACATAATGGACAGTTTCCATGATTTTCTAAAGCATGTTCGTGTTTATTAAATAACGAATTATCAGAGGCAGACATAAAGTAAAATATCCAGAACATTGGTTAATTTTTTATTATGCCATACTCTTGCTAAATTATCAGTCGTAAAACACGTAGAAAGTTACTGAGTGCTATAGTTAATACAGGTACAATGAACACATTTATCATACTCTTTTAAAAGTAATAATATGAAACCTAAAGTATTAATTTTTACCAAACGTGTTTTACCAATGTCGAATACTTTTGTTGCCGCTCAGGGTAATAATTTACCAACATATCAACCTGTTTATGTTGGTTTAAGAAATAATACGTCTGGTATTTCATTAATTAAAGGCCATGAAACTTGTGTGCAAGAAAACGCCTCATTATTTCCCGCCTTTTCACGTTTATTATTAGATGGTGCGCAAATCCTCACACCAAATTGGCGCCAGCAACTATCAAATGTTGATGCTAAAGTTATTCATGCACATTTTGGTAAAGGTGGTTACTACTGTTCACCTATCGCTAAAAAATTAGATTTACCTATGATAACCACCTTTCATGGCTCTGATATCACTCAAAAAGGCAAGTTATCATATAATCAGAAACATCGAAAAATCACTTATCAAAACTCATCGAAGATTATTGCTGTTTCTAAGTTCATTCAGAATAAGCTTATTGAAAGAGGCTGCCCTGAAGATAAAATAATTCAACATTATATTGGTATGGATAACCAATATTTTTCACCTTGCCAAGACAAGTATAGTGAACCAACTATTCTGTTTGTAGGTAGGTTAATAGAACAAAAAGGTTGTCAGTATTTATTGCAAGCAATGAAAACGGTTAATGCCATACTACCAGAAGCTAAACTCATTATTGCTGGCTATGGTAATTATCAGAAAATATTAACAGAGCAAGCGAGTTCACTTAAAAATATTACTTTTGTTGGCGCTCAAGATAGGAAGCAAGTTAAAGATCTCATGTCTAAGTCATGGGTTACTTGTTTACCAAGCATAAGAATGGCCAGAGGAAATGAAGAAGGTATGCCTACTGTTTGTATGGAGTCTCAAGCCGTCGGCACGCCTGTTGTAGCTTTTGATACAGGCGGGGTTAGTGAATCAGTCATAGATCAAGTAACAGGTCTGTTATCACCGCAAAAAGATCAACAACAACTAGCCGATAATTTACTGCAAGTTCTGCAAAATACAACATTAAGACAAAAAATGGCTACTGCGGGTATTGAGCGCGTAAATAAATACTTTAACATTAGAACCCAATGTAAAAAACTCGAAGACATATACAATAGCGTCCGCTAGGTTTCACATTCTATTATCTGAAATTTAATCGACTATACGCAATAATGTTATATGCTATGATACTTACCAATAAGATATCGCTTAGATATTAACTGACCTCAAAGTACTAAATATGATGCTAAAAACTAAAACTTATCCACATTCAAAATATAATAAGTTTTTCACTCAACTATTTCGTTTGGTTATAAAACATATTATTCCTGTTTCATTTTTTAGAAAACCATTACCAAAAGTAGCCGACAGACAAGCTAAAGAGGGCCATTTATCTTTAGAGCTTGTTAGTCACTGTTGGCAATATTCAAATATGTTGGTTTATCAATTAAGTTCATTTGTAAATCATCCTCCAAAAGAATTAACGCTTACTGTGACAGTATTTTATTCGAAAGAAGATGAGGCAACTCAAAAAACCCTCGATCTTTTCTCAAATATTGAAGTACCCAATGTTATTTGGAATTGGCAAGCAACAGATAAAGAAAAGCTTTTTCGTCGAGGTATAGGCAGAAATGCAGCCGCACTTTCAACAAAAGCTGATTGGGTATGGTTTACGGACTGCGATATTATTTTTCATGAAAACTGTTTAGACTCTCTAGCTAAACAATTACAAGGAAAAACAGATACACTTTATTTCCCAAAAGAAATACAAGTAACCGATATGCTTGAAGAGGATGATCCTTTATTGCAAGCCGAGGCTCAACCGCAAGTAGTTGATATTAATACTGATTCGTTTAAGTCACATGCGCGCAGTAAAGCGATAGGACCTTATCAAATTGTGCACGGTGATGTTGCTCGTGCAATAGGTTACTGTGACAATATTCGTATATTTCAAACAGAATCAGATCGATGGCGCAAAACCTATGAAGATACCGCTTTTAGATGGTTAGTTGGTACTGACGGTACACCTATTAGTATTGATGGTGTTTTTCAAATTCGTCACATCAAAAAAGGCCGTTACGATGAAGATAGTAAAATATCTGAAATCAGAATAGCTACTCGTAAAATACAAAAAAACATTCAAGAATAAAGGTAGTAATATGGCCCCGTTAGTTTCTGTTTTAATGTCATGTTATAACGCTGAGCAACATATAGATGAAGCTATTAATAGTCTTCTCAATCAGACTTACCAGAACATTGAGTTTATATTTGTGAATGATGGCTCTACCGATAATACCTTAGCTAAAATTGAAGCATTCAACGACGATAGAATCCAAATATTAACACACACCAATAAAGGAATAGTTGAGGCACTTAATAATGCCATTCAATACTGCACAGGAAAATATATAGCAAGAATGGATGCTGATGATATTTCAAGCCTAGACAGGATTGAAAAGCAGGTAGCCTTCATGGAAGGATTCAACAAAGTTTCAGCTTGTGGCGGTTCAATAAACGAATTTAATGAGAATGGGTTTATAAAAAAAACATCACGACCAACTAAACATCAAGATTTACTTTTTTATTCTTTACATAGAGCGCCTATATCAAATCCATCATCAATGATCAGACGTTCAATATTAATAGAAAATGAATTATCTTATGATCCTATTTATAAATATGGACAAGATGTTAAGTTGTGGTCAGAGATACTTAAAGTAGGACTGTTAGCTAATATACCTGATGTAATACTTGAATACAGAAAATCACTAGACCAAGTATCAACAAAGCATAGAGCGGAACAAAAATCATTAGCGCATAAAGTTCGAATAGATACTTATCACTTCATTCAAAAAGAGTTTTCTAACTTTGAGACTGTATCCTCAGAGAATCAATATCACTTTTATCGGTTTATGGCTAGACATGATAACTCATTAAATAAAATGAAAAAGCTATCAAAAATAACATTGTCATCTGTAAAGCCATTAAAAAAACTATTACTTATTTGCTCTGTTATATTTAAATAAGTTAATACAGTACCTGTTATTTAAAGTAATTTTCAGCAATTAACAACCTCAAATAATAAGGCAATTTTTAATTGCTGATACTGTAAAGTTGCTTAATGCAACGGCCCTTCTTGCTCATCAAAAATAAGATCTTCTAATTGAGAGTAAGCTGTTTCTTTACCTGGTACATTAAATAGTACCATTAAGATAACCCATTTAAGATCATCCATTGAGAAATACTGAGTATCAAGCTCCATTACCCTATCAATAACCATTTCACGCGTGGTGAAATCAAGCACATTAACTTGTTCTAAAAATAAGATAAAACCACGACTCTTAGTATCAAGTAGCTGCATTTCATCGTTAGTGTAAATACGAACTGACTTACTACCTACACGAGTAAGGTAAGGATAAGCGTCAGTATCTTGTAAAGCTGATAGCTTTTCTAACCAATTTAACGCTTTATATATTTCATCCTGATGAAAGCCTGCACGTGTTAACTCATCAGTTAACAAGTCATGGTCTACCATGGCTTCAGCTTCATTTTGGATATACGTTTCAAAAAGATACATTAAAATATCAAACATAATTAGCCCCTTTATACTCTATTTCGTTCTAATGTAGCCACCAGGTACCGCAGATACCAAACCACTTAGTTCAAGTAATGTTAATCGAGTTAACACCTCATCTACGGGAAGTTCGCTTCGCGAAACAACTTTATCTACAGGAGTAATTTCAAATCCCACATTATCCAACAATTCATCGTTACACAAGTCTTTTTGTTTTATTTCAACATCACTTTTTAATGTACTTTGAGCAGACAAGGTAAACGCCTTAATACCTTTATTCTTAATAGTTTTCTTAAAGTATAGACTAGCTTTATCAGTAAAATCGAACTCTTCTAATATATCGGCAGCTTGTTCAACAAGTTTAGCGCCTTGTTTAATTAACCAGTGACAACCTTTAGCTTTTTGGTTTTCAATAGAGCTTGGAATTGCAAAAACATCTCTATTTTGTTCGAGTGCGCAACGAGCAGTAATTAATGAACCACTTTTTAACTCAGCTTCAACAACTAAAACACCTAAGCTTAAACCGCTAATAAGCCTATTTCTCTTAGGAAAATGTCCTGCCCTAGGCTGAGTTCCAGGTAAAAATTCACTTACAATAACGCCGCCCTTTGTGATTACTTGCTGGGCTAATGTTTTATGCCTTGCTGGGTATACTTGATCTAAGCCGGTAGCAACAACCGCAACGGTACTGTTAGGCAAAGATATAGCGCCACGATGAGCTGCTGCATCAATGCCAAGTGCTAAACCACTAGTAATAACTATACCTTGCTGAGCGAGATCTTTACTTAAGATAAAAGCCGTTTCTCGACCCACTACACTAGCGGAGCGACTACCCACTACCGCTATTTGTGGTGCATTAAGTAAAGCAATATTACCCTGTACAAAGATAACTAATGGCGGATCATAAATTTCTTTCAGTAATTGCGGGTAATCTGTATCGCCATAACCAATAACCTTACTATTACAAGCAGCACTTGTTTGGATGATATTTGTTATTTTTTGCCAATTAGGTTGCTGAAAAGCAACAAGTTGATTAACAGTTAAATTATTCGCAGAGCTTAATATTGAGGAAGTATTATCTGTTGAGAAAAGCGAGATTAAGCCGAAAGCTTCAACCAGTGCTATTTTTTTATGTATGGCTAATCGCGGGACAAGTTTTAACGCTAACCAATATTCAGCATTACTTGGTTGCTTGTTTAACAGATGAGATTGCTGATGACTTTCTTGGTCATTAGATTTTACGGTTTGCTCTTGAGGTATACTGTTATTGATCATACTTGTCTTCTCCTTAAGAACAAGTTTACTATTTATTCCCTTTCTATATTTTATGTGTTCCATATAATTAGAAAGGGAATAAAAATTTTAACAGTTTATTATTTGGGTAGTACTTTACTCTGGAACTGTAATTATATCGTTAATTCTCGCTGGTTTTTCTGTCTGTAGAATAATACCCATACTTGCTTTTTCAAACACTTTGAAAATCATTAATTCACCAAGGTATTCTTCAGGCATTTTATAATCACTACCTGTTAACTTATCCCAGCTTGACGCTTCTATAAGGTAAGCAGGTCCATCGCCTGTATCTACAACACCAGGACTAGTACGTTTAATACCCATTACATCACCAGTGGTTACATCATGTTCTGCACCACGATTGATCATAATAATTTCTAATTTACCAAAACGTCTGGCATCACTTGTTGCTTTTACAATAGAGCCACGTAATGATTTTTTAGCTGCTTTCATTGAAAAAACTGAAGGTAATAATTGCCCATCATTAATTGGCACAACATAACTACCAGCAGCAATTTCTCTTTTTACTGAGCTAACATGAATAGTCGCCGGAACATTATTTTCCATATCACCAGTTTTTATTGCTTGTCCTGTACCGACAAGATCAACATAAAAGCCTAACGATTCCTCAGTTTCAGGATCAAACAGCTCTTCGCCTTTATCGTACATAGCGTAGCTTTGTGAAACTTCTAAGTCAGCATTAACATAAACTTTGAAATCTTTGGTTGTCATTCTATAGCCTTCATCACTACCTATAACGTAAGGTAGTTCTTCTAGCTCATCTTCTGAAAATAAATGCGCGTATGTCATATAAGGTGCGACAACTTCAAGTGGTAGCAAACTTATCGCTGAATCATCTTTATTTTCTTGGCGAATTTTAGGAGACCACTTGTAACTCGCTTTACCTTGATTAGCCCCTTTATCAACGACCAACATTGGATTACCATTTTCATCGTAAACTAACCTTAAAATATCCCCCGGATAGATTAAATGAGGGTTATTAACTTCAGGATTTAAACGCCAAAGCTTAGGCCATAACCAAGGTTGCTCAAGAAAAACTTCTGAGATATCCCATAAGGTATCCCCTTTTACTACAACATGGGTTTTAGGCGCGTTATCATTAAGTTTTATCTGATCTGCAAGTAGAGTTAACGGATAAGAAATTAAAGATAATGATATTATTATTTTTTTAAGCATGGAGCTCTTTCCTTTTCAGTGCTTACTGTTATAACGCACTATAATTATTAGTTATATCAAGTGACTTAAAAATGCGGGTTTCAGTTACAGTTACTTGAGTATATAATTAAAAGATAACATTCTCGATGAATTATCGCTAACTCTTTTAAAAAAATATGACTATTTTAACTGTTTTACGTTTTCCTGATCCGCGTTTAAGAACAAAAGCCCAACCAGTTCTTAATATAACTGCTGCCACAACAACGGTTATAGACGATATGTTGGAAACTATGTACGACGAGAACGGTGTTGGTTTAGCGGCGACTCAAGTTGATATTCATCAGCAAATAGTGGTTATGGATACCTCAGAAGAAAGAAACCAACCCATAGTACTTATTAATCCTGAAGTGACACTTGCCAGCGATGAAACCTCTGTAAATGAAGAAGGCTGTTTATCAGTACCCGGAACTTACGCCAAAGTAGATAGACATGATACTTGTACGGTAAAAGCCCTTGATCGAGATGGAAATGAATTCACATTAAACGCCACCGCATTACAAAGTATTTGTATTCAGCATGAGCTTGACCATTTAAAAGGCGTTTTATTTGTTGATTACCTCTCACCTTTAAAGCGCCAACGTATTCAAAAGAAATTAGAAAAAGAAGCAAAGTTAAAAAATAACTAAGCTTATACTATTGTGATTGAGACCAGCACAGTACTTATTATTTTTACCTCAACGCCGAGTAAGTAGTTATACAAAGCGGTTATTAAAAGACAAAGTAAAAAGTAAGCACTAACTTACAAACTATAGGACTTCACTTTGACCATGCCATTAAATATTATTTTCGCCGGCACTCCTGATTTTGCAGCACAACATTTAGCTGCACTCATTAACTCTGAACATAATGTTGTCGCTGTTTATTGTCCACCAGATAAGCCCGCTGGCCGCGGTAAAAAGTTAACCGCATGTGCAACCAAATTACTCGCACTTGAACATAACATAACCGTAGTGCAGCCAATCAATTTTAAAGCCGAAGTAGACCAACAGCAATTAACACAATATAACGCTGATATTATGGTGGTAGTTGCTTACGGTTTATTGTTACCAGAAGTCATTTTAAACGCTCCTCGTTTAGGCTGTATCAATGTGCATGGTTCAATATTACCAAAATGGCGCGGTGCGGCACCAATTCAACGCTCTCTTGAAATGGGGGATGCCAAAACTGGCGTAACCATTATGCAAATGGATAAAGGTTTAGATACCGGCGACATGATACTAACCGCAGAGTGTGATATTGAAAACACCGACACAAGCGCCAGCCTTTATGAAAAACTTGCTAACTTAGGCCCTTCAGCATTAGTAAACACTCTTGAGTTAATGGCAAAAGAAGATTACCAAGCGAGCGAACACAATATTGCACAAGATAACGAACAAGCAACTTATGCTCATAAACTAGATAAAACTGAAGCAGAACTTGATTGGCAACTTAGTGCAAGTGAACTGCATCGTAAAATCAGAGCTTATATTCCCTGGCCTGTTTCTCAATTTACCTTTGCCGAAACAGACAGTAAATTGCATAGATTACGAGTATGGCAAGCGTCTGTGCAAGAACATCAAGGTAATGCATCACCCGGTACCATAATCAAAGCAGACAAAGAAGGTATTGATGTCGCCACAACTAACGGTGTAATTCGTTTAGAAGTTATTCAATTACCAGGAAAAAAAGCATTACCAGTAAAAGATATTATCAATGGTCGCAGCGATTGGTTCGTTGTTGGCAGCCCTATTAATCAGTTAAATTAAATACAGCTGTATTCAAGTAAATAAATTAAGAGAAATAATGACCATTAATATTAGAGCCCTTGCCGCAAAATGTTGTTATGCCGTAATAGACCAAGGCCGCAGCTTAAGTGATGAGCTACCAAAGCAACAAGATAAACTCATAGGTAAAGATAAAGGCCTATTACAAGAAATCTGCTACGGCGTATTACGTTACTTACCGGAGCTAGAAAATGATGTGCGTCATTTGGTACAAAAACCAATAAAAGGCAAACAACGTGTTTTTCATTTTTTATTGTTAGTGGGTGTTTATCAAATACGCTATATGCGCATACCTGATCACGCCGCGGTTAGCGAAACAGTTGCAGCAACTAAACCGCTTAAAAACAGTCATATGAAAGGGCTTGTAAACGCTGTACTTAGAGGCTTTTTGCGTACTCTAGAAGCTGAAAGTAAAGTATCTGGATCAGATAAAAATCTACCCGACCCAATAAAATACAATCACCCTAGTTGGTTTATCAAAAAAGTACAACAAAGTTATCCAGAGCAATGGCAATCGATTCTTGAAGCAAACCAAAATAGACCACCAATGTGGTTACGTGTTAATCAGCAACATCATAGTATTGAACAATACCAAGCATTACTTAATGAAGCCGATATTGAAATTGCTTACATTGAGCCTCACTCACAAGCAATTGCCTTAGCTAAAGCACTCGATGTAGCAAAACTGCCGGGCTTTGATCAAGGCTGGGTTTCAATACAAGATGGTGCAGCACAACAGGCAGCATTACTACTAGACTGTCAGCCAAATGACATTGTTTTAGATTGCTGTGCAGCGCCAGGCGGTAAAACTTGTCATATTATTGAGCAAACATCTAATATTACTTCAATGACAGCTATTGATATTGAAGAAGGTCGTTTGACGCGTGTTCATGAAAACTTAGAACGCTTAAAGCTAAAAGCAACAGTTATTGCCGGTGATGCAGCAACTAAAGACTGGTGGTCTGGTGAATTATACGATCGAATATTACTTGATGCCCCCTGCTCTGGTACTGGCGTAATTCGCCGTCACCCTGACATAAAGTGGCTACGTAAAGCTGACGATATTGAAAAATTAGTCATATTACAACAGCAGATCCTTGATAATATTTGGTCATTACTTAAACCCGGTGGTACTTTATTGTATGTAACCTGTAGTATTTTACCGGAAGAAAACTGTCAGCAGGTATCTCGTTTTATTGAGCAAAATGAAGATGCACAATTAATTGCCATTAGAAACGATAGCCCTGATACTGATGAAGCTTCTATAGGCTGGCAATTATTACCTGATACAAAAAACATGGACGGTTTTTATTACGCCAAACTGTTAAAGACCAAATAAAGTCATTAAATTTTAATTAAACAAGCAGAATAAGTAACGCATGAAGATAATCATAGTGGGTGCAGGACAAGTTGGCGGAACATTAGCTGAAAACCTTGTTGGTGAAAACAATGAAATATCCGTTGTTGATACAAACAGTGAAAAGCTCCAAGAGTTACAAGATAAAATGGACTTACAGGTTATTAATGGTCAAGGTTGCTACCCCGACGTATTAAAAAGTGCCGGCGCTGAAGATGCAGATATGGTTATTGCCGTTACCAGTGACGATGCCACCAACATGATCACCTGCCAAATATGCTCATCGTTATTTAATACGCCGAAAAAAATAGCCCGTATTCGTTCCAATCAAATATTAAAATACTCTGACGAATTGTTTCATAAGAAACACATCCCTATCGATCATATTATTGCTCCTGAAGAACTCGTAACACGAGATATTGCTCGACTTATCGATTACCCAGGCGCTCTACAAGTACTTGAATTTGCCGAAGGTAAAGTCAGTCTAGTTGCTGTAAAAGCTTATTATGGTGGCCTATTGGTAGGTCATGCCCTATCAACGTTAAGAGATCATATTCCTAATGTAGATACTCGTGTGGCCGCAATTTACCGTAACGGTAGGCCAATACGTCCGTTAGGCACCACAGTAATAGAAGCGGATGATGAAGTATTTTTTATTGCCGCAAGTATTCATATTCGCGCCGTAATGAACGAATTACAAAAGCTAGAATCAGCTTATAAACGTATTATGATTGCCGGCGGTGGTAATATTGGTGCGGGTTTAGCTCGTATTTTAGAGAAAAATCATCAGGTAAAACTTATTGAGCGTTCACAAGCGCGTGCTGAAAAACTTACCTCTGAGTTAAACAATACCTTAGTTTTTGCTGGTGATTCTTCTGATCAAGAGTTACTCACTGAAGAAAATATTGACCAATTTGATATTTTTATTGCCGTAACCAATGATGATGAAGCAAATATCATGTCGTCATTACTTGCAAAAAGGCTCGGTGTGCGTAAAACCATGGTACTTATTCAGCGAGATGCTTATATTGACTTAGTGCACGGCAGTACTATTGATATTGCTATCTCACCACAACAAGCAACGATTTCGGCATTGTTAACTCATGTTAGGCGTGGTGCTATAGATAATGTTTACAGCTTACGTGGTGGCGCTGCAGAAGCTATTGAGATTGTCGCCAAAGGTGATGAAAAATCATCTAAAGTGGTAGGTCGTACCATCAAAAATATTAAACTGCCGCCAGGTGCCACGATTGGCGCAGTGGTTAGAGGCAGTGAAGTATTAATTGCTCATTCAAATACGTTAATATACGAAGAAGATCACGTTATTGTATTTTTAGTCAGTAAAAAATATATCAGCGATATAGAAAAACTGTTTCAAGTAAGTGCTATTTACTTTTAACAGCAGCCTTATATTTAGTTTACATGCTTAAGCATACATTATGAACGCCAGAACGCTGGCGTGAATAATACTAATAAAGTAAATATCTCTAAACGACCAAACAACATTGCCATAATTAATACCCATTTACTGGTGTCATTAATTGATGAGAAATTAGCAGCAACCTCACCTAAACCAGGACCAAGGTTATTAATACAAGCAGCTACCGCAGTAAACGCGGTAATATCATCCATACCTGTGGCCAAAAGTAATAACATACAAATAACAAATACTGCCGCATAAGCAGAGAAAAACCCCCAAACAGCTTCAACGACTTTATCAGGTAATACTTTTCGACCTAGCTTGATACTAAAAATAGCGCGCGGATGAACCAACTTATTTAGCTCTCTAAGTCCTTGTAAGTAAAGTAAGGTAACACGCACTACTTTCATACCACCACCTGTACTACCGGCACAACCACCAATAAAACTAGAAAATATAAGTAACATAGGTAATAACGTCGGCCACTCAGAAAAAGACGTAGTAGCAAAACCCGCGGTGGTACTAATAGAAACCGACTGAAAAAGCGCTTGATCAAGTGCATGATCAGCATCTTGATAAGTTCCTGTATTTATAAGTACCGTAAAACAAATTAAGGTAAGCACTACTTGAATACCAATAAACACTTTAAATTCTGGATCAAATATATAACTTTTTAGCGATCGACTTTGTACCGCAGCATAATGCAGAGCAAAGTTAACACCCGCAATAAGTAAAAAAATGACACACACTAAGTTGATTGCTGGACTATTAAAATAGCCGATACTGGCATCATGGGTCGAAAACCCGCCTATAGCAATTGTTGAGAAAGCATGACAAATTGCATCAAACCCAGACATACCCGCTAGCCAATACGCTAACGCACAAGCAACCGTTAAACCTAAATAAATGTACCACAAATGTTTTGCGGTATCCGCTATCCGCGGGGTCATTTTTGAGTCTTTTACCGGACCCGGTGTTTCAGCTCTATATAACTGCATACCACCAATACCAAGCATTGGCAGTACAGCAACCGCAAGTACGATGATACCCATACCACCTAACCATTGCAGCTGTTGGCGATACCACAATACAGCATGAGGTAAGTCATCAATATGCGTTAAGATGGTTGCTCCCGTGGTTGTTAATCCTGAGAAAGATTCAAAAAAAGCGTCTGCCGTAGATAAATTTGGTTGCTCTAATAAAATAAAAGGAATAGCAGAGAAGCTAGCTAATACAAGCCAAAAAAGTACAACAATTAAAAAACCTTCTCTGGATTTAAGATCTGTTTTTTCATTACGGTGCGGATACCAAGCTGCAAAACCAGTAAAAATACACCATAAAAAACCAAGTAAGAAAGGTAGACCACCGCCATCGCGATAGACTAAGGATATTAATGCTGGCGGTAGCATGGTTACGCTAAGTAGCATTACCAGCAAACCTATAATTCGAATTATATTTTTATATTGCACGTTTTATTTTCTTGTTTTTTATTTAACAGCGGTTAAGCATAATTGTCCTGCCGATAACGTTTGTAACTTATCTTGCAGTAATGTTAATTTTTCAATTGGAATAGCTAATTGAAATACCACATCTTGTTGGTAATCTTGTGACGTTACTTCGCCTTCAATTTGTCCTAATAAATGCAATACATCATCTACTTGGCTATATTGACATGCTAAGGTTTTATGCACCATAGCTTTCTTTATTTTAGACTCTAAAAGCGTTAACGCTTGACGTACACTGCCACCATAAGCTCTTTGTAAGCCCCCAGTACCTAATTTTGTGCCACCAAAGTAACGAACAACAATAGCACACACTTGCCCTATTCCTCCGCCTTGTAACGCCAACAGCATAGGTTTTCCTGCGGTGCCGCTAGGCTCTCCATCATCAGAAAAGCCATAACCTTGGCTATCATCAGCAGCTTTAGTTAAAAATGCCTGACAATGATGACTTGCTTGCGGATGAAGTTGTTGTAACTCCTTTAACATCAACTTGGCATCAGCAATACTTTCACAAGGTCTTAAGTAACAAATGAAACGACTACGGTTAACAATTAATTCGTCTTCGACGTTATTAACCGCAATGAGAAAAGATTTAGACACAATGTATTCTTATTTATTAATAGTTTTATGAGGTTTATTCTACACGCTAGGTTAGGCCAAGGTCTCTGGTGATATTTTCATTATGAGATTTATGCACAATAACATTATCTTCAATTCGAATACCGCCAAAATCACGCATTGCATCAACATTTTTCCAATTAACTTGATCCGCGTTGGTTGATGCTTTTAAATCTGCTAACAATGAATCAATAAAATATAAGCCTGGTTCAATGGTAAAGACTTGGTTTGATTCAATCATTCGCGACGTACGTAAAAATGGATGCTCTGCTGGCGTATTGACATGAGTGCCGCGTTCATCTGTCATAAAACCACCAACATCATGCACTTGTAAGCCTAAATGATGTCCTAAACCATGCGGGAAAAAGCTGGAAATTATACCTGACTCCACCGCAGTATCTGCATCTACATTAATAAAATTAAACTCGCGTAAAACTTCACCAATGGCTTTATAAGTTTGAATATGTAAATCAACATAGCTTACCCCTGGCTTTAACCCTGAAACAGCATCAAGCATAAGTATATCCATACGGGTAATTAACTCGGCAAACTTATCATTTTTATAAGAATAAGTACGAGTAATATCGGCGGCATAACCATTAAAATGGGCACCTGCATCAATAAGAAACGATTGATGTACTTGTGGTACTACTTTGTCTAAAGCGGTGTAATGTAAAATTGAACTGTTTTTATTTAACGCAACAATATTAGCGTATGGCGTATCATTAGTACCGTAGCCAATAGACTTTAAATAAGCCTGTTGAATATCATATTCGCTATCGCCTTGTAAAAAAGCATTACGTGCTATTTGATGCGCTTGTACTGCTATTAAGTTTGATTGGCGAATACATTCATGTTCATACTTTGACTTATAACCACGATGATAATGAATATAATTTAATAACGGCTCAGGGTTAATTGCTTCAAAACCAAGCGCTGTTGCTACTTCGATATGACTACCAATATAAGCAAAACCTTTTTTGTCATAAGGTAGTAGCTGATCGACTTCACTCGCTTTGGTTAATACTTTAATAGTAAAAAATTGATTCCAATAACTTTCTTGTAAAGGTGTTACTTTGTGCCAAAAATCAATGGGCTGGTAATAAATTAAGGTGGGTTTATCTTCACCATTGACCACTAGCCAAGAGTTTGGAATATCAATCAGTGGTAACCAATATTTAAAATGTGGATTTACTTTAAATGGATAACTATTGTCATCGAGAAAAGCTTTAATTTCTTGTCCTGAATGAATAACAATACCTTCAAGATTTTCACGTGAAAGCACTGTTTTTGTCATCTGTTGTAGTTGGGCTATATGTGCGGGAAATTGCGAAGCTAGTTTTTCATTAAGCGTTGTCATTATTCATACCTCCAAAATGCGCATTCAGTAACATAGCCTTATCATAGCAATTAGTATAAGAAAATGGTCGTTTCTTTAAGTTAATCATAAATATTACTGTTAACCGATAAGTAATATTTACTCTAATCACCAATATTCATATTAATAACCTGAGCAAATATTTGACTAACCTGCCCCGGCTTATGTTGATAAATCTCTTGATAAGCTAGAACACTTTTTACGTAATTTCGAGTTTCTTTAAATGGAATTGTTTCTATCCATATATCTGCTGGCATAGCTTTAGTTTTTTTTAGCCAGCTTTTAACACGATGCGGACCCGCATTATAAGATGCTGTAGCCAGTATTTGATTACCTTTATTTTCATCAAGAAGATCACGTAAGTACTGTGTACCTAATTGAATATTATTATCTGCATTATAAAGGTATTTACGACTAACACTGCCCTTATTCAGTTGCTTAGCGGTATTTGGCATTAACTGCATTAAACCACTTGCGCCAACAGGTGAGCGCGCATCAGTCATAAATGAACTTTCACGGCGGGCAATGGCAAAAGCCCATGCTGGGTTTATGGTTTGTTTTTGCGCATATTGATTAATTTTTTCATCAAATGCTTTTGGAAAACGTAACGCTACATCGTCTAAATAGCCTTCTTGCGATAAAGTAAATATTGCTCGATCAAACCAACCATTTTCATTAGCCAATTTAGCAGCAGCAAGCTTTTCTCTGCTATCAAGTTGACTCAACCAATAACGCCATTCTCTACGTGCTTCAATATATCGGCCTAAATAATAAAATTCAAATGCTCGTTGAGCTGATGGGTAAAGTAATATTGCACTCTTTTCCTCTCGTGTTATAGCTAATGGGTTATTTTGTAAACTAACAGATGTATCAAGGTAACTTGCTGCTAAAAAACCATAATAATGACGCTTACCAGACAGTTCACTCATTACATTTTGACCAAGCTCTAATTCATCTGTTTCTATTAATGCTCTTGCATACCAATATTTCCACTGCAATTCTGTTTTGTAACCTGCTGGCATTAATGTTAATTCATCAATAACCGCAGTCCAATTCTGATCTTTAAGTACTTCCGTTAATTGCCATTGTAAAATATTACGATCGACATTGGTCGGTTCAAGTTTTGCTAACCAAACTTTTGCTTCCGGATGTTTTTTACTCGACAGTGCCACGGCAAATTTTTCAGCGATTTGTTCTTTTTGCTGATAGGTAAAATCTAGTTTTTTTTGAGCTTTTTGATAACTTTTTATCGCTAAATCAGGGTTACGCCAAATTAAACGTTTAATACCATAAGTATAAATGTCACTTTCTTGTACTGAATTATGAGGAAATTTTTTAAGTTTTGCGACCTTTGCGGGATCACGTCGAACCTCATGCCATAACTTACCAATATATTGTTTTTCGTCTGGTAACAGCTTAGTTAAATAAGGAATTAAAGTATGCTGTCCGCCATTAGCTGCTAAAGCTATACGTTGTATAATTAAATCATCAGTTCTATAGCCAGCATCGGCCCATTTTTTTAACAGTGGATCACACTCTTTTTCAAGAGATTTACCTGTTAGCCATAATTTTTTGACTTGAGGCAAAATAATATCTTCCGATATTCCCGTTTGTAATGAAAAAGTTAATTGTTGGCAAGTCAGTACTTTATTGCTTGTTCGTTGATAAAAAGAAAGAAACAGCTCGGCTTGATCTTGCTCTGCTAAATACGACAACCAAGCTTTTCGTAACGGCCAATCTAGCGGAGTATTTTTATATTTTGCTAAAAACTCAGCGATAGCTTCTGCTGAGGTTAATTGCATATTTTCGAGTAAGTAACCTTGTTCAAGGTAAGGCTGTAGTGGATAGTCTGCTAATTCAGAATAGAGTTTTTTATATTCGGTAAGCTCTGCTGAAGAAATATTTTTTGATAACAAATTTTCTGCATCTAAAAATTTTTGCTGTTGTTCTAGATCGGTGAGTACAGTTAAACCTTCATCTAGTTGTGTGTGTTTTTCTTGAGTAACCTCTACTTCACCATAAGCCGCAGTACTAATCACTGAGCTTAGTGTAAAAGCTGAAAACATAAACACTTTAAAAATATTATTCACAAAAACCTCTATAATCCGTTATGTCCTTTAAATAGCTTAACGCTTTTAATCGTTAAATATCACCATTTATTTGTAATAATATTTATTATAGTTGCTACAATTTTTAGTAAATTTACAATTCGATTAACCTTATGTTCAAATAATGTATAATTCAGAAAAATTTATTTTATTCTGTACTTGTAATGCTAATGACTGTTTTTGAAAACACCGATCACACTCTCGATGCTATCGGACTTCGCTGTCCTGAGCCCGTCATGATGGTTCGTATGAATATACGTAAAATAGCGAGTGGTGAAACTTTATTAATTAGTTGTGATGATCCTTCAACTGCACGTGACATTCCTAGTTTTTGCCGCTTTATGGAGCATGAACTTGTCGCCCAACAAACTGAAACAATCCCTTTTTTGTATGTAATCAAGAAAAGTTAATTTTATTATCTCAATTATTACACACTCACTAAATTTTCCCCATAAAAAAAGGCCATGTTGCCATGACCTTTTCAATTTAACCTTATATTACTTTAATTTTAATAAAAGTAACTTACTGAAGCACTGATATATCAGCAATATCAAGGAAACTATTTCTAATTTCATTAAGTAAGGTTAAGCGATTAATTTTAACGGCTTCGTCATCACTCATTACCATCACATTATCAAAGAAAGTATCGATAGGTGCTTTAAGCTCTGCTAACTCACTTAATGCAGCTTGATAATCTTTATCAGCCATCAAAGGTGCTACTTTCAAACTAATGGTTTGGTAAATATCAGCTAAATCACGTTCCGCTTGCTCTGCTGCTAAATCAGCTTTAAACGCCGGGTAAAGCTCACCGTCAAACTTCGCTAAGATATTACCAACACGCTTGTTTGCTGCTGCAAGAGTCGCTGCTTCTGGTAATTCCCCAAAGAAAGTAACGGCTTTAATACGCTTATCAAAATCAAGTGGTGCACTTGGTTTTTTAGCTAATACCGCTTGAATAACATCAACATTAATACCCTGCTCTTGATAGAAAGCACGGAAACGCCCCATGATGAATTCTAAAACATCACTTGCGGTGTTTTCATTAACTAACTTGTCACCAAATAATTCGATGCTTTTGTTAATCAAATCAGACAGGTCTAAATTAAGCTGTTTTTCGATAATAATACGAATACTACCAATGGCTGCTCTTCGAAGCGCAAATGGGTCTTTATCGCCCTTAGGCGCTTGATTAATACCAAAGATACCAACTAACGTGTCAATTTTATCACTAATAGCGACTGCACAACCAATATTTGCTTCTGGTAAGGCATCACCAGCAAAGCGAGGACGATATTGACCTTCTAATGCTTGTGCGATGTTTTCATTTTCACCGTCATGTAAGGCGTAGTATTTACCCATAGTGCCCTGCACTTGTGGGAATTCTAAAACCATTTCTGACATTAAATCGGTTTTACTTAATAAACCAGCGCGGTAAGCATCATCAGCATTTTCATTTAATTGCTGTGCAATAAACTGGCTTAAATCAGCAATACGTTCAGATTTAGCTTTTAGCGTACCTAATTGTTTTTGGAACAATACTGACTCTAAGCTTTTAAGACGCGATTCTAAGCTTTGCTTTTTATCTGTTTTAAAGAAGAACTCGGCATCAGCTAAACGTGGACGAATAACTTTTTCATTACCAAATACAACGGCACTTGGGTCTTTCGACTCAATATTAGACACAAAGATAAACTTGTTAACTAACTGACCATTTTTGTCATTTACAGGGAAATATTTTTGATGATCTTTCATTGAGTAAATTAACGGCTCAGCTGGCACGTTTAAGAAATCTTTATCAAACGTTCCTACTAAGGTTACTGGCCATTCAACTAACGCAGTAACCTCATTTAATAAATCTTCATCAATTAGCGCTACTGCATCAATATCATCAGCTGCTTTTTTAATTTGTTCAACAATATTGTTTTGACGTTGCGCAAAATCTACATCAACGTAAGCTTTTAATAATTCAGCTTGGTAATCGTTAGCATGATTTATAGTGACTAAACCTTCGTGATGGAAGCGATGACCTTGTACTTGATTATTTGAAGTTACACCTAATGCCTCACCAGCAATTAATTCGCTGCCAAATAACATTGTTAATGTGTGAACCGGACGAATAAATTGAGTACGCTCTGCCCCCCAACGCATAGGTTTAGCAATAGGTAATTTCTTTATTGCATTGTTAACCATATCTGCAACTAATGCTGTAGTAGCAACACCGGTAACAGTTGCCTTATGCAGTAACCACTCACCTTTGTCAGTCACTAAACGTTCTGCTTGTTCTACGGTAATACCGTTTGAACGTGCCCAACCTTGTGCGGCTTTACTCGCATTACCTTCAGCGTCGAAAGCAACATTAACAGCAGGACCACGTTTCTCTACAACTTTATCTTGTTGTTTATCAACTAAATCAATTACTTGAACAGCCAAACGACGAGGTGTAGCAAACCATTTAATATCGCTATAGGCTAAATCATGGCTATCTAGTTGGCTTTTAATGTTATCAAAAAAAGCTGTCGCTAAGGTTGTTAATGATTTTGGTGGTAACTCTTCTGTACCTAATTCAATAAGGAGCGTTTCAGTAGTCATTATTTATCTCCCTTAGTTTTGGTATTGATTTCGGTATTAGTTGAAGTATCGCTGTCTTTACATAATGGGAAGCCAAGCTCTTCACGCTTAGCATAATACGCTTCAGCAACGGCTTTAGACAAAGTACGCACACGTAAGATATAACGCTGGCGCTCTGTAACTGAAATAGCATGACGCGCATCAAGTAAGTTGAACGCATGTGAAGCTTTCATTACTTGCTCGTATGCTGGTAATGGTAAGTTCGCTTCAATTAATTTTTGACTGTCTATTTCACACTGATCAAATTGCTTAAATAATGCATCAACATCTGCATGTTCAAAATTGTAAGTAGATTGCTCAACTTCATTTTGATGAAAAATATCACGGTAATATACAGTGCCTAAAGGACCATCTGTCCAAACAAGGTCGTAAATGCTATCTACGTTTTGAATGTACATCGCAAGACGTTCAAGACCGTAAGTGATCTCACCCGTTACTGGTGTACACTCTAAGCCACCTACTTGTTGGAAGTAGGTAAACTGCGTAATTTCCATGCCATTTAACCAAATTTCCCAACCTAAGCCCCAAGCACCTAACGTTGGTGATTCCCAGTTATCTTCTACAAAACGAATATCATGTACAAGTGGGTCAATACCTAATTCTTTTAATGAGTTCAGGTAAAGTTCTTGAATGTTTTTAGGTGAAGGTTTCAACATAACTTGAAATTGGTAGTAATGTTGTAAGCGATTTGGGTTTTCACCATAACGACCATCGGTAGGACGACGACACGGTTGCACGTATGCGCTGCTCATTGGCTCTGGGCCTATTGAACGTAAAAAAGTCATTGGGTGGAAAGTACCTGCCCCAACTTCTAAATCAAGAGGCTGTACTATTACACAACCTTGACGTGACCAATAATCTTGCAATTGCAAAATTAGGCCTTGAAAAGTTTTACTGTTGTAAGTTGTCATGGTGTTCACTTTTGTTTTGTTTGTCTCGGTATTTATAAGTACTCATTTATGTTCAGAACAATAATCAGTACGTTAAAAAATTTTATGCATTATAACTATATTAGAGTATTTATCCTACAAAAATGCCCGAATCTGAAGACCGGGCATCTTATTTGAGCAGTTACTAAAAACTACACATCTAGGTTTGAAACTTTTAAAGCGTTATCTTCGATAAAGTTTCTTCTTGGCTCTACATGGTCACCCATTAAGGTAGTAAATAATTGATCGGCTGCAATAGCATCTTCAATGGTTACTCGTAGCATACGACGTGTTTCAGGATCCATGGTAGTTTCCCAAAGTTGCTCTGGGTTCATCTCACCTAGTCCTTTATAACGTTGTATATATTGCCCACGTTTAGACTCAGCCATTAACCATTCTAATGCACCTTCAAAGCTTGATGTAGGGTTAACCTTTTCACCACGCTTAACGTATGCACCTTCTTCCATCAAACCATTAATAGCTTTATTTAATTCATTAATTGCTAAGAATTCTTTTGACTGAATGAATTCATAACTACAATGATATTCTTTATCAATACCATGTTTTCTTACGATAAAGTTAGGGAAATAAATATTACGCTCTTTGTCATACTTCACTTCAATTTTGTAAATTGAACCATTACCATCTTGATTTTCAAGTTGCGTAATTAAGTTCTTAGCCCATTCATTTACTTTAGCTTCATCTGTAAAGTCATCCGCTGCAATCGTATCGCTGTAAACCATTTTTTCAACAATATCGACTGGGATTTGTCTCGCTAAGCGCTTGATAATATCCATGGTATCACGGTACTGATTTACTAACTTTTCTAAGCCTGCACCTGAAATAGCTGGCGCATCTTCATTTACATAAATAGCTGCGCTATCTAACGCTAATGTAGTTAAGTATTCAGTTAAGGCTTCGTCATCTTTTATGTAACGTTCTTGCTTACCTTTTTTCACTTTATAAAGTGGGGGTTGAGCTATGAATATATGACCACGCTCCATAATTTCTGGCATTTGACGATAGAAGAAAGTTAACAATAAAGTACGGATATGAGAACCATCGACATCGGCATCGGTCATGATGATGATGCTATGATAACGAAGCTTCTCTGGGTTGTATTCATCACGCCCAATACCACAACCTAGTGCCGTAATTAAAGTACCAACCTCTTGCGAAGATATCATTTTATCAAAACGTGCTTTCTCTACGTTAAGAATTTTACCTTTTAACGGTAAGATAGCTTGGTTCTTACGATTACGACCCTGCTTGGCTGAACCACCAGCAGAGTCCCCTTCCACAATATATATTTCAGAAAGTGCAGGATCTTTTTCCTGACAATCAGCTAATTTACCAGGTAAACCTGCTATATCCAACACACCTTTACGACGTGTCATTTCACGTGCTTTACGGGCCGCTTCACGAGCTCTCGCTGCATCGACAATTTTCATAACAATAGTACGTGCAATTGTCGGGTTTTCTAATAAGTATTCACCTAATTTTTCACCCATTGCTTGTTCAACAGCAGTTTTCACTTCTGATGAAACTAGCTTATCTTTAGTTTGTGATGAGAATTTAGGATCAGGTACTTTTACAGAAATGACAGCAGTTAAACCTTCACGTGCATCATCACCAGTTGCATTTGTTTCAGCACCACCTTTTTTAGGCTTGTTTAATCCTTCTTTAACCATATAAGAATTTAACGTTCTGGTTAATGCAGTTCTAAAGCCACTTAAATGTGTTCCACCATCTTTTTGAGGAATATTGTTAGTAAAACAAAATATATTTTCTTGGAAACCATCATTCCACTGCATAGCAACTTCAACAATAATACCGTCTTCACGTTCTAAGTCGAAGTAAAAAATTTCTTCATTAACTGAAGTTTTATTAGTATTTAAATAATCAACAAAGGCTTGAATACCACCATCATAATGGAAGTGATCTTCTTTGCCTTCTTCTCGCTCATCAATTAAACGAATTGATATACCAGAGTTTAAGAATGATAACTCACGAATACGCTTAACTAATATATCGTAGTGAAATAAGGTATCAGAGAATGTTTCAGAGCTAGGCCAAAAACGTACTTCAGTACCTGTTTTATCACTTACGCCTACTTCTGCTAACGGCGCTTGCGCTTCACCAATATGATAAAACTGTTCATATAACTTTCCATCACGTCGTATATTAAGTTTAAGTTTTTCACTTAATGCATTAACTACTGAAATACCAACACCGTGAAGACCACCCGATACTTTATAGCCAGAGTCATCACCACCAAATTTACCTCCAGCATGAAGAACCGTCATGATAACTTCAGCGGCAGAAACCCCTTCTTCTTCATGTATTTCAGTTGGGATACCACGACCATCATCTTGTACTGATACAGAACCATCTAAGTGGATAGTTACAATAATATCAGAACAATGACCAGCTAATGCTTCATCGATTGAGTTATCTAAAACCTCAAAAACCATATGATGTAAACCAGTGCCATCATCCGTGTCACCTATATACATACCAGGTCTTTTTCGTACTGCATCAAGTCCTTTTAGAACTTTAATGCTAGACGAGCCATATTCATTTTCTACTGTCATAGTTTTAGCCTACTCAATCATTACTGAATTATTCACAGGTAATATACCACCATGTTTCACGTGAAACATATGATATTTTATATTCTTATCACTCTCATTCTTGCTGACATCCACGTCATCAATAAAAGGTTGTAATACATCTTCTTCAATTGCCGTTATAACAACTTGGCAATCTAAACTGCTTATTGCATTTGATAGAGACTGTCTAGAATGTAAATCTAATTCAGCACCTATATCATCAATAAGCAAAATTGGTTTTACTCGATTAACTCTGCCAATTAATTTTGCTTGGGCAAAAGTTAACGCCAGTAAAAACAACTTTTGTTGCCCTCTTGATAGTTGACTCTCTAAAGCGTGTTTTCCAATAAGAAATTTAACGTCAAATTTGTGAGCACCATACAAACTATATCCGTAGCTTTTTTCTCTATCAATACTATCATTAAGCGCTTCTAATAAGGTTTTCTTTTGTGGCCAACCTTGTAAATATTGCACCGTTACTTTATCAGAAATACTTGGTAGTAATATACCTAACCAATAAGGTAACTCAGCAATTAAATCTGTAACGTAATGTGATCTAACTTCAGCCACCTCTTCAGATAACTCACAGAAAATTGTTGTCCAATAATCCAAAGTTGATTTATCTAATTGATTACGTATACAGGCATTACGTTGTTTTAAAACTCTATTGAACTCTCGCCATTGTGTAGAAAAATCATGTTTCACGTGAAACATTCCTAATTCAACAAAACGTCTTCGTTCTCTTGGCCCACCAAAAAACAATTTAAAACTTTCTGGTGTTACAATTTGTACGGCTATATTTTTAGCCAGTTCAGACAAACGAGCATGTCGTTCGCCATTGATTTTAATTAAGGTAACTCCCGTATTAAAATCTTTACTTAAACCCAGTTGTAAATCATTAATATCTTTTATACTGACAACAAAGTTGTCTTTTTCATAACTTGCAATATGCTCTACTTTGCTAGTACGAAATGATTTACCATGACCAATAAAAAAAAGTGCTTCGAGTAAGCTACTTTTGCCACTGCCATTATCCCCAACAAAAAAATTAAGATTAGGGTGTAAGTCTATTGTCAATGATGACAAGTTTCTAAAATTGTACGTCGTTAGTTTAGTAACACTCATCAGCAATAAAACATTATGAATTTATAAACGCATTGGCATAACAACATACAGCGCTTCGCCGTTGTTACTGCCTTCAATAACTACACTGCTATTAGCATCAGCTAAAGTAAACTTTACATTTTCATCTTTAATTGCACTTAATACATCAAGTACATAACTTACGTTGAAGCCTATTTCTAATTCACCGTAAGGGAAGTTAATTTCTATCTCTTCTTCTGCCTGCTCTTGCTCAGGGTTATTTGCGGTAATTTTTAAATTTCCATCTGAAAAGTTAAGACGTACACCTTTAAATTTTTCATTAGATAAAATAGAGGCGCGAGATAATACCTGTCGTAGTGCATCTTTATTGGTTTCAAAAACCTTGTCACCGTTACGAGGTAAAACACGTCGGTAATCAGGGAAACGTCCATCAACTAATTTACTGGTAAAAGAAAACTCTGTATCAATAATACGAATATGATTAGAGCCTAAAAACACTTGTACTTCTTCATCGACTGGCGCTAATAAACGAATTATTTCTAAAATACCTTTGCGTGGTACAATCACTTGTCTTGCTGGTAAAGCTAAACTTTCATTAGAAATTTTACAAATAGCTAAACGGTGACCATCGGTTGCAACTGAACGTATTTCATTACCTTCACTTTCTATCGACATACCATTTAAGTAATAACGAACATCTTGGTTCGCCATTGAAAAATGGGTACTTTCAATTAGACGTAAGAATTCAGATTTAAGTAGCTTAAACTCAACATCCCCTTTCCATTCTTCAATATTAGGAAAGTCAGCAGCAGGTAATGTAGAAAGCGAATAACGACTGCGTCCAGATGATAATTTGATACTATCTTCAGCTGAATCAAAATTAATTAACGAATTTTCCGGTAAGCTTTTACAAATATCTAATAGTTTTCGTGCTGGAATGGTAATTTTTCCGTCTTCACCAAGGTTTTCAACCTCAGCATAAGCAACCATCTCAAGCTCTAAATCAGTGGCTGTTAAAGTAAGTGATTGACCACTAACTTCAAAAAGTATATTACTTAAGATAGGTAAGGTACTTTTACGCTCTACCGCCCCAGAAACCAATAATAATGGTTTAAGTAATAATTCCCTGTTTAATGAAAACTTCATGTTGATACCTGCTTAAGTGCTAATGTTATATTGTTTATTATTTTCAATAACTAAATTTAAGACGAAAGTGTTCTAATTAAATTTGAATAGTCTTCTTTAATATCATGTGTTTCTTCACGCAATGATTTTACTTTACGACACGCGTGTAAAACCGTTGTGTGATCACGTCCACCGAAAGCATCCCCTATTTCAGGTAAACTGTGGTTAGTTAACTCTTTAGATAATGCCATGGCAATTTGTCTGGGTCGAGCAACAGAGCGGTTACGACGTTTAGATAATAAATCAGCTATTTTAATTTTGTAATATTCAGCAACGGTTTTTTGAATGTTATCTATAGTAACTAATTTATCTTGTAAGGCGAGTAAATCTCGTAATGCTTCTCTAACAAAATCAATAGTAATAGCACGACCAGTAAAGTTAGCGTTTGCCATTACTCTATTTAATGCCCCTTCTAATTCACGAACATTAGAGCGCAGACGTTTAGCAATGAAAAAAGCAACTTCATCAGCAAGGTTAATCTGATTTTCTTGTGCTTTACGTTTTAATATTGCAACACGAGTTTCAAGTTCTGGCGGTTCAATGGCAAGTGTTAAGCCCCAACCAAAACGAGATTTTAATCTGTCATCTACCCCATTAATTTCTTTAGGGTAACGATCACTTGTAAGTATAACCTGTTGATTACCTTCAAGTAGTGCGTTAAAAGTATGAAAAAATTCTTCCTGGGTACGCTCTTTACCGGCAAAAAATTGAATATCATCTATCAGTAATGCATCAACACTTCGATAATATTGTTTAAACTTTTCCATAGCATTATTTTGTAATGCCCTAACCATATCTTGTACAAAACGCTCAGAGTGCATATAAGCAATTTTAGCGTTAGGCTTATTTAATAAAATTCCGTTACCAACCGCATGTAATAAATGCGTTTTACCTAAACCTGTTCCACCATATATAAATAGTGGGTTATAAGCAGTACCCGGATTATCAGCAACTTGTGAAGCTGCTGCTCGAGCTAATTGGTTAGATTTACCTTCAACAAAATTATCAAACGTATAATTAAGTCGAACATTGGTTTTTTTAGGAATGTTACTTTCAGGCTCTGCATTTTTTGTTGCTGGAGATGATTTGGAAAATAAAGACTCATTACCACCAGTATTTTTAGTCGTTGCAGATGTTTCAACCGAATTATTAGCAAGGCTGTCAATAATTGGTTTACTGCCTACATCAAAACGCAGTAATAAGGGATTACTTGGTTCGTTAAGTGTAAGTAGTTCGTTAATACGATTTACGTATTTATCTCTTACCCAATCTAAAACAAATCGATTAGGCGCATATAACGTCATAACATTTTCATCTATAACGCATTGCAAAGGTCGGATCCACATACTAAATTGCTGTGCTGGCAATTCTTCTTGTAGAACAGATAGGCATCTTTGCCAAGGTGAATGATCCAACCAAAACTCCAAAAGTAACTAGGGTATTATTTTTCTGAAGCCTATTATCTATTGAGTTATCCACAAGTGCAATATTGACTTTTAACGAAACTAACTTTTTTTAGATAAATTTTTAATAACCTACTGTAAATTAATATAAATATTAATAAAATTTAGACATTAAAAGTAATTTTTTATATGACATTTAAGATAAAAAGTACATAAAATAGTCTTAGTTATTAATATTGCAAAACACTAATGTGATAAAACTGTGAATATAATAGAAAAATACTATGTTTTAGCAGTAACGATCTTAAAGATCCTTTAATAAAAAACCTACGATCTTTGTTAAATAACTCGATAAATGATTGACAAATCCCCTAGTAAGCATTAATATTCGGCCTCATTTTTTAGACCAGTGTGCTCAAAAGGCTGTTTTGCCAGGGCAACAACAACCGACGGATTAGCGTAATGAAAAGAACATTTCAACCTAGCGTACTAAAGCGTAAGCGTAACCACGGATTCCGTGCTCGTATGGCAACTAAAAACGGTCGTGCTGTAATAGCTCGTCGCCGTGCCAAAGGCCGTGCACGTCTTAGCGCATAATATTAAATCTTGTTTACAATATTTAATATAAGGTAGTCAAACTATGACTACTTACAAATTTAATCGGGAGTCACGCTTGTTGACTCCCGGTCATTTTCAAAAGGTTTTTTCTAAACCTATTAGATTTGGCTCTCGCCACTTTACTCTATTAATCACTCCAAAACCTCATACCCTTGTTTCTGATCAACACAATACTATTGCCAAAAACCGTTTAGGTTTAGCAATAGCAAAAAAACGTGTAAAACTTGCTGTGCAACGCAATCGCATCAAAAGACAAATAAGAGAAAGCTTCCGCTTAAATCAACATGATTTACCTGCTATCGATATGGTTGTTATGGTAAAGTCTGGTATTGATCAACTTGATAATAAGTCGATAAATCAGGAATTAGAGAAAATATGGCGAAAAATAATTCAGCGCCACAAAAACTAGTAATACACTCATTAAGAAGTTACCAACGCTTTTTAAGTCCATTATTAGGTTCAAATTGTCGATTTACCCCTACTTGTTCAAGTTATGCCATTGAAGCGGTTGAGCGTTTTGGTGTAATAAAAGGTAGTTGGTTGGCCACTAAGCGTATAGCAAAGTGTCACCCACTAAATGAAGGTGGCGAAGATCCCGTTCCTTCTTTAGACAATCCAAAAAAATCAAAATAACTGTTACTTACGCGCTAAATTTTTACGTTAAAAAATATAATGAATATTAAATTTGTAGTTATTTGTTTCTAATTAGAATAATTTTATCTACTAAAAATCATTATTTAGTAATTTATCTAGGCTAAATACCCTCCTAAACCAAAAGATGGTTGGTTATCAAGCAAACGTATATTAAAATGTCGCGCACTTATCAAATTTAAATAATGTGCAGGAATACTCCCCTGCCAACAAAGAAGAGAAGTAAATTTTATGGAATCCCAACGCAGTCTACTTTTTATTGCGCTTATGGTTGTTACTTACTTATTGTTTAGCCAATGGCAATCGGAAAATTCCGTTGCTGCTGAGCCAACCAGTATCAACCAGACACAAACTGCTGAAAATTCTGACGGAGACTTCGTGCCTTCATCATCAGATATGCAAATAAGCCCTAATAAACCAACCGTTACTTCTGCCAAATTAATCACTGTAACTACAGATGACTTTATCGTAAAAATTAATAGCCAAGGCGGCGATATTGTTGACGTTAAATTACTTAAATTTGATACTGAACAAGGCAATGGTATTCCATATACCGTTATGCAAAATGGTAATCAAAAATATATTGCGCAAAGTGGTTTAACAGGTGCAAATGGTATAGACCGTATAATTAAAGGTCGTCCAATTTATACAAGCGCGAAAAGTAACTATGAATTAGTTAACGATAGTGTAAATGTTGATTTAGTATTTAATGACCAAAATGGCATGGCAGTTACTAAACGCTTTACTTTTAACAGAGATAGCTACAGCGTTGATGTTGAATACTTAATTGATAATAAAACAGCAAACAGTGTTTCTGTACAAATGTATGGCCAACTTAAACAATCTACCGTAGTTGATACAGGCGGCGGTATGTTACCAACCTACCGTGGCTCTGCTTACTCAACGTCTGAAGACCGTTACGAAAAATATGATTTTGATGATATTCAAGAAGAAAACTTAGCGAAAGTAACTCCTGGTGGCTGGATTGCCATGTTAGAGCATTACTTTGTATCAGCTTGGGTACCAAAAGCTGAAGATACTAACCAAATCTATACAACATATAGTAATAATCACGAAGCAGTTATTGGCTTTAAAGCCCCTGCCGTTATTATTGACGCAGGTCAACAAGGTTCAACTTCTGCAATATTTTATGTTGGTCCTAAAGATCAAGAAGTATTAGAAAAAATAGCACCAAGCTTAGATTTAACTATCGATTATGGCTTTTTATGGATGATCAGTCAGCCACTATATAGCTTACTTACTTTCATTCAAAGTTTTGTGGTTAACTGGGGCTTAGCAATTATAATTATTACATTAATTATCAAAGGTTTAATGTATCCATTAACTAAAGCGCAATATACCTCAATGGCTAAAATGCGCGACTTAGCACCTAAAATGGCTCAATTAAAAGAGCGTTTTGGTGATGACAGACAAAAAATGTCGCAAGCGACAATGGAAATGTACCGTAAAGAGAAAGTAAACCCAGCGGGTGGTTGTTTACCACTTTTACTACAAATGCCAATATTCTTAGCACTTTACTGGGTATTTTTAGAAAGTGTTGAATTACGTCATGCGCCATTTATGTTTTGGATACAAGATTTATCAGCAATGGACCCATACTTTGTATTACCTATTTTAATGGGTGCAAGTATGTTCGTGATGCAAAAAATGCAACCGATGACAATTCAAGATCCAATGCAACAAAAAATCATGCAGTACATGCCAGTTGTTTTCTCAATATTTATGGCTTGGTTCCCGTCTGGCTTAGTACTTTACTGGTTCATAAGTAACGTAGTATCTATTGTGCAAATGAAAATAATATTTGCTGATATTGCTAAGAAAAAAGAAGCTAAAACTGCAGAGTAAGCATTAATAAAATACTGATAAATTAACTTCAGTGTAATATTTTAAAGCTTATACAAAAGGCGATTACTGATAACAGTAATCGCCTTTTCTTTTTTAGTTATTTAACTTTTAAGCATTTAGTTTATAAATAAAGTAAAATAGCTCTTAATAATTAAACCATCACTTTTAGATAAATATTTTGCTATGACATCAATTGCTAAAACAACCACTATCGCCGCACAAGCCACAGCACCAGGACGGGGTGGTGTTGGTATAATTAGAGTTTCAGGACCAGAAGCTAAAAATGTTGCGCAAGCTATTTTAGGAAAAGTACCTGAAATTAGAAAGGCTGAATATTTACCTTTTACCGATGGCAATAGTACTGAACAATCACAAGTATTAGATCAAGGTATTGCCATCTATTTTAAAGCACCTAATTCATTTACTGGTGAAGACGTTATTGAGTTTCAAGGTCATGGCGGCCCAGTTATTTTAGATATGTTATTAAAAGCTATTTTAGCCTTACCTAAAATAGTTATGGCAAAGCCTGGTGAGTTCAGTGAGCAAGCATTTTTAAATGACAAACTCGATTTAACACAAGCTGAAGCCATTGCCGATTTAATTAACTCAAGCTCAGAGCAAGCAGCGCGTTCTGCCCTACACTCTTTACAAGGTGATTTTTCAAAGCTGGTTAATGAAATGGTTGAAAGCATTATTCATTTAAGAATGTATGTTGAAGCCGCAATAGATTTTCCCGAAGAAGAAATAGATTTTCTTGCCGATGCAAAAGTTGTTAACGATTTAAAAGCTATTATCACTAAAGTAGAAGACGTACGTAAACAAGCACAACAAGGTAGTATAGTTAGAGAAGGTATGCGCGTTGTTATTGCCGGTCGCCCTAATGCTGGTAAATCAAGTTTATTAAATGCCTTAAGTGGTAAACAGACCGCCATAGTTACCGACATTGCAGGTACTACACGTGACGTATTAGCCGAACAAATTCATATTGATGGTATGCCACTTCATATTATTGATACCGCAGGTTTGCGTGACAGTGATGACGTAGTAGAAAAAATAGGTATTGAACGAGCATGGCAAGAAATTAATCAAGCCGATCGCGTACTATTAATGGTTGATGCGAGTGAAGAGCACACGGTAATAGAAGATGAACAATACATTAAAAACTATTACCCAGAATTTTTTGCTAAATTACCTAAAAACATGGGCTTAACACTTATTAGAAACAAAGCTGATGTAAATAATGCAACTACTGGCTTTTCTGAATTTACCGATACAGACGGTACTCAACATGCGGTTATTACCTTATCCGCTAAAACCGGTGATGGTGTTAGCAGCTTAAAAGAGCATTTAAAAACGATCATGGGTTACCAAGGTAGTACCGAAGGTGGTTTTATGGCAAGAAGACGCCATTTAGTGGCATTAGATAACACTCACCAACATTTAATTACTGGTCTTGATCAGCTTGAATCTTATGTTGCCGGTGAAATCCTTGCAGAAGAGCTACGCATTTGTCAGCAAGAGTTAGATCAAATTACTGGTGAATTTACCAGTGATGATCTGTTAGGTAAAATATTTAGCTCATTCTGTATTGGTAAATAGCTAATAAAATATAGAGTATTTATAATATTAAACTATGGAAAAACGACTAAAATTATTTTGATCTATATTTAAGTTTCTCATTTCTAAATAACTAATAAATTTATCTGTATAAAATTCATCAGGCAGTACCATTATGTTAGTTACATCTTTTAAATAGTCTATTCCTCCTTCTAGGAGTGAATTATTATAATATAGACCTTTATCATTAGATAAAATTAATAAATTTGAATCAAATAATTTGTGGTGGTTTTGGCACAACCAGATTCCATTATCTCCATTAATAGCTTCATTTAATTTTTCTGTATTCGAAAGAATCTGGCTTTTTTTTATTTCAGAAACAGGCCATATGTGCGCACCTTGTATTATTTCAGGAATATCACAATCACAAAGGCTACATTTTTTAGGACCTAGTTTATTAAGTAAATTACTGATGTAACGAGGTGACCTTAAACTATTATTTTCCTTATACTCACGTTCTTCTTGCTTAATATCTGATGTTATAATATTTATGCGTTTTAATGAAAGAAGATAATTCCTAGCAATTTCTGGAAGTTTAATTAAACCCTGTTCTTCGATTTCATATATTACTATTGGTAATATAGATATATGATATAAAGCTAAACTTATTAGGGTTGATTCATATTTACTAGCACCATAAACTTTACTGAATATTTGCAAACTCCCCACATCAGATTTGGTAACATAAGTAGATTTGTTACTTCTATTCTTTTTTCTAATATTTTCTTTACTAAGTATAAGATCCTCATAAGAAATAAATTTAATTACAGGCTTATTAAGCATATCCTCTTCATTTAAAAAAATAGTACCAACCGATTTTATTAATCTATACATAAAGTGATGATAGTCCGTCACAATACTGCCACCTACTGGCTGTAATATATAATAGGCTAAGTACTTATTTTCACTATCATCATTACAATATTGTAAAAGGGCAGAGGGGAAACTTTGAAAAAAAGAGTTTCTAGCTTGGACTATCTTTTCAGAGAAAGAAATATAGTGTGTTTCTTCATCATAATATAGACATGCTAATCTTCCTTTATTAACTTTATTTACGAACTCTATTGTATAGTCTGCAATTCCAACACACTTCAAAGCAACATCAGATAAAATATGATGTGTAAGTAAATCTTGGTATCTACCACCTTTTTGAAATTTATCAAAAATCACAAAGTGAGGTATATTTTTATTTATCATAATTAATAATTATAACTTCATGTCTTTTAAGACCTGAATATCCTTTTAATTCAATAATTTTAAAATTATTTCGCTGAACCCAATCAATAATATTATTATTTTTTTCTCCTTTATGCTCGATAACATAAGAAATCATAAACTTACTATTATTATCATTTAGAGTACATGCATAATCCAATAATCTATTTTCTTCTTCCAGATTCCAACCATTAAACCCTCTTTTTCCATCATTATAGGAAGCTGTCGTCATAGAATACGGTGGATCTAAATAAACAAATGTATCATCATCTAAACCTTTGAATTCGGAGTAATCCACATTGTATATTTCTATTTTCTTTTCTTTAATTACTCTTGAAAAACTAATAAATTTTTCTAAAACTTTATCATTAAACCATCTCATTCCAACTGGATTATTAAACTCATGTTTACTATTAAATCTTAATTGTTGATTAAATCCATAAAGTAACATTGTATAAAGCATCTTAGAATCTCTTTTATTTACCTTTAAAGAGTTATAATATTTTCTTACACTAATATAACTTTCCGAATCTTCTTTTTTCAAAGAAAACTTCTTTTCTATTCTCTTTATATACATTAAGTAATCGTATGTATCCGTTATTTCAAAAGAGTCAATGAGATCTTTTACAAAATAATTTAATTCGTTATATATAACTTTTTTAGCATTAGCATTAATTGCAACATTTGCCCCCCCTCCAAATCCATCTATAAATGTAGATATATTTTTAGGGTAATATTTGGACAACTCATTGACCAATTTTGATTTACTTCCAATATAATTTAGTGGGCTTTCATAAAAAACTTCACTACTATTTTTTTTCTCTACATAAAAAAGTAATTCAAAGTGTTCTTTACCTTTTCTAGACTTAAAATTAGTGTATTTGTTATATGAAATTTTTTGACAAATATACGACTCTGCTTTCCCATACCTTTTTAAGGTTGCTTCTATAAAGCTTTTAGATAGGAAGCCATCTACGCTATAACTAAATACGATATGCTTGGCTTTAGTTTTGGCAATTAACTTGTCAAACAAGATATGAGATTTGAAGTTTTTTGACCAATCTGAACGCATTGGTGAAGTTGATCTTGAACCTGTTACTTTACTAATTGATGGATTATCATTTTGAACTAAAGTTTCTAATAAATGATACTGAGTACCATATTGATTTTGGGTATAAGGGGGATCTAAGTATAAAATATCACATTCAACATCCTCAATTATTTCTTCTACTTTTGAATTATAAAGCTCAAGTTCAATAGAAAAAGAACTTTTAGCTCCTACTTTAATAAACTTAATTTCCTTTTTTGCTCTTGTATCCCAATGCTTTAAAAAGGCTCCGTAAACTCCCGCAGTATTTGATACATATGATATAGATTCAATTAAAGAAGATAATAAATATGCATATTCATTATCATCAATCAATTTGTCATCTTTCCAATCTTCTATGGCTTGTCTAAAATAATCAATCCTTCCAGCATTGTACTCCGAAAAATACATTCTATCTGAGTTCCCTGGACTATAATTATTATAAAAGAAACCTTTAATCATTACCTCACTAGAGTTTAAATGTAGGAAGGGATCAAAACCTAAATTGTCAAAATTACATAATGCAGACTGAATTCTACCTTGTGCGTATATGGTATTCCAATAAATCATGTCATTGATTTTTAATCGAAATTTACTTTTAAAATAATCTGATACTGCACCTATTCCACAAAAAGCATCAAAAAATACCAATTCTTTATTTAAAAGATTCTTACCTTTGAGTAATTTCTCAATATCTGTTGTAATTAATTCTTTATTACCTATAAATCTCATTTATCTTCATACTACTTATTTTGATATTCAGATAAACCTGAATAAAATGTAAAATATTTATTACCACATTTTTAGTAATAAATACTGTTCTCTTGCCTTATTGTACCTTTTTAAAATGAATAATAGCTATAAACTAGGTTTACTTTACTTTTAAATATAATTTTACAGTTACTTTAAGTAATACAATAATAAAGCGTTTATCATACTTATAAATTCTCCTTAAAGTAGTAAGAAATCTCTATGAACGCAATTCAAATCATTGTCGGTAGTATGCTTGGTGGCACAGAATATGTAGCAGAAGCATGCGAAGAAACACTAAATAAACTCGATCGAAACGTTGATATTCATCTAAAACCCGATCTAAAAACTATCCTTAATAATACTTTTTCTGCCATAAACGATCTTGGATTAGTACAAGAAAACAGCAATATTTCATCAAAATCTCCTGTTTGGATAATTTGTACCTCTACCCATGGCGCAGGTGAATACCCTGACAACATTCAACAATTTGTTAGTGATCTTACAAATTGTGATCAAGATCTATCCACGGTTAGTTTTTTAACCATTGGGATCGGAGATTCAAACTACGATACTTTTTGTAAAGCCGCTAAAGATATATCAAAATTATTAATATCAATAGGTTGTAAAGAGTTAATAGCATTAAAAACCTTTGATATGGCTGCAGATATCGATCCAGAAGATCTTGCACAACAGTGGATCAGCACAAATAAAGATCTATTTTAGATCTAAGGTGATCAGTTACACATAAGTTATTCACACATTAAACGTTAATTTTATCTATATGTGGATAAAAATCTTAATAACCCGTTATTTTTCTATTATTATTCAGTTAATTAAATTGTGTTTTAAATGAGCTGTGGGTAACTAAAGCTTTTGATCAAGGCTTATTTGTTGATTGATCAATGTTTGATCACAACCTTATCATTTACGTTAGTTATTAATAAATAAAGTAAAAAACCACTTACCCACAGAAAATAAGGATCTTAATAAGTAATAACTACAAGATCTCTTTAAAGATCTCTTTTTATATATTAAGGATCACACCCGATCTTTTTTACACATTTGATCGTATCACTGAAGAGAAAAAAGCGTTAAAATACGTTCCCTAAATTTGAGTGATGTAATTTTCAAGTCGTTTTGAGTCACTCTAAAAAATATTAAATAAAACGAAAAATAAACTTAACCAAGCAGGATTGTGATTTTATGTGGTATCAAGAGTCTTATGACGTAATTGTTGTTGGTGGCGGACATGCAGGAACTGAAGCTGCCCTAGCCTCAGCACGTATGGGCTGTAAAACATTATTGCTAACCCATAACATCGACACGCTAGGCCAAATGTCTTGTAATCCAGCCATTGGCGGTATTGGCAAAGGTCACTTGGTTAAAGAAATTGATGCGCTAGGTGGATTAATGGCTACAGCAATTGATCACAGTGCCATTCAATTTAGAACCTTAAATTCAAGTAAAGGTCCAGCAGTACGTGCAACACGTGCTCAAGCAGACCGTGTTTTATATCGTAATTACGTTCGTAACTTCTTAGAAAATCAAGAAAATTTAACTATTTTCCAACAACCTTGTGATGATTTGATCATGGAAAACGATCAAGTAGTTGGTGTTTCAACACAAATGGGTCTTAAGTTCAAAGCTAAAACTGTTGTGTTAACCGTAGGTACTTTCCTTGCAGGTCAGATACACATTGGCTTAAACAACTATCAAGGTGGTCGTGCTGGTGATCCTGCTAGTGTAAACCTAGCGGCTAAAATGCGTGATATGCCATTTAGAATGGATCGTTTAAAAACTGGTACACCACCAAGGCTTGATGCTAGAACCTTAGATTTTTCAGTAATGGAAGAGCAAGCAGGTGATACGCCAAGCCCAGTGTTTTCTTTTATGGGATCACAAGCGGATCATCCAGCGCAAATTTCTTGTTATATCACTCATACTAACGAGCAAACCCATCAACATATTCGTGATGGTTTAGATAGATCTCCGATGTACACAGGGGTTATCGAAGGTATTGGACCAAGATATTGCCCTTCAATTGAAGATAAAATTACTCGTTTTGCTGATAAAACATCTCATCAAATATTTGTAGAGCCAGAGGGGTTAACAACCCATGAAGTCTATCCAAATGGTATTTCTACAAGTTTACCTTATGACGTGCAACTTAACCTAGTTCGCTCAATTAAGGGTTTTGAAAACGCATTTATTACTCGTCCTGGTTACGCCATTGAGTACGATTACTTCGATCCTCGTGATTTAAAACAAAGCTTAGAAAGTAAGTTTGTTAGTAATCTTTATTTTGCAGGCCAAATTAACGGTACTACCGGTTATGAAGAAGCCGGTGCGCAAGGACTTATTGCCGGTACAAACGCAGCTTGTCGAGTTAAAGAGTTAGGCGAGTTTACTTTAGGTCGCGATCAAGCGTACATGGGCGTATTAATTGACGATTTAGCTACTTTAGGTACTAAAGAGCCTTACCGCATGTTTACCTCCCGTGCAGAGTATCGTTTATTACTTCGTGAAGACAATGCTGATATTCGTTTAACAGAGCAAGGTCGTAGTGTTGGCTTAGTTGACGATGCACGTTGGCAGCGCTTTAACGAGAAGATGGAAAACATTGAACTTGAACGTCAACGTTTACGATCTACTTGGGTACAAAAAGATCATGCTAAAATAGCTGAAATTAACAACTTACTTAAAAATCCAATGAGTAAAGAAGCTAGCTTAGAAGATTTAATTCGTCGTCCTGAAGTTAATTACACAGATTTAATGAATATTGAAGGTTTAGGCCCTGCACTAAAAGATGAACAAGCGGCTGAGCAAATCGAAATTCAAACTAAATATGCCGGCTATATCGACAGACAGCTTGATGAAATAGCTAAAAAACAACGTAATGAAGATACAGTAATCCCAAGTGATTTTGATTATCAGCAAATTTCAGGCTTATCAAATGAAGTAGTTGCTAAGCTAAAAGATGCTCGCCCTGAAACTATTGGTAAAGCATCGCGAATTTCTGGTATTACTCCGGCAGCAATTTCGTTATTATTAGTCTACTTAAAAAAACACGGTCTGCTACGCAAATTAGCGTAGTAGCAATAGGTAGGTACGAGGCGCTAAATAAACATTAATAACATGTTTATTTAGCAAGGCTCGTTTAAATAAAAATGACGTTAACACAACAATTAACAACACTGATCAGTAAAACAGATCTTGTTGTCTCTCAAGAACAAATCGACTTATTAATCCAATATGTTGAACTGCTCAATAAATGGAATAAAGCCTACAACCTAACTTCGGTTCGTGACCCTAGTGAAATGCTTGTTAAGCATATTATGGACAGCTTAATGGTTGGTGAAGTACTTATTGGTAATAACTTTATTGATGTAGGAACTGGCCCAGGCTTACCGGGAATTCCTTTAGCTATATTGTATCCTGAACGAAATTTTGTATTATTAGACAGTTTAGGAAAACGCATAACCTTTTTACGCCAAGTCGTATTTCAATTAAAACTAACCAATGTAACACCTGTTAAAGCGCGCGTTGAAGAATACCAAGGCGAACAAGCTTTTGATGGCGTATTAAGTCGTGCGTTTTCATCACTAAATGATATGGTAAGTTGGTGTCAGCACTTAATTACTACGGAAAATGGTCGTTTTTTTGCTCTCAAAGGACAATACCCTCAGGACGAAATTACTCAACTACCTGAAAACATTACCTTAGTAGACAGTCATAAAATTAATGTACCTGAACTTGTTGGCGAACGTCATGTACTTGTGTTAAAAAAATAACACGGTTAAACAGAACACAATAAAAAATAAAAAACAGAGGCGCTTGTGGGAAAAATAATAGCAATTGCAAACCAAAAAGGTGGTGTTGGTAAAACAACAACCGCGGTTAATTTGGCAGCCTCATTAGCGGCAACTAAACGCAAAGTTTTATTAATCGATTTAGATCCGCAAGGTAATGCCACCATGGCAAGTGGTGTCGACAAATATAAAGTGCATGCCACCTGTTACGAATTATTAATTGAAGAACAAAGTGTAGAAGAAGTGGTTGTTAAAGAAACTTCAGGGCTTTATCACCTTATTTCAGCTAATACAGACGTAACTGCCGCAGAAATAAAATTAATGGAAGTATTTGCGCGTGAGCAACGTTTAAAACAAGCGCTTGCCCCCGTAAAAGATGTTTATGATTTTATTATCATTGATTGTCCACCTTCATTAAATATGCTTACCGTTAATGCAATGACTGCTGCTGACTCTGTATTGGTGCCAATGCAGTGTGAATATTACGCATTAGAAGGCTTAACCGCATTAATGGACACTATTACTAAATTAACATCAGTGGTGAATGATAAGCTTCATATTGAAGGTATATTACGTACTATGTATGATCCTCGTAACCGTTTAGCAAATGATGTATCTGAACAATTAAAACGACATTTTGGTGACAAAGTTTATCGTAGTGTTATTCCGCGCAATGTTCGTTTGGCCGAAGCACCAAGTTTTGGCTCGCCAGCTATGTATTACGATAAATCATCAACGGGCGCAAAAGCTTATTTAGCGCTTGCCGGTGAAGTATTACGCAAAAATGATACCGCGAAAAAAGCTCAACAAGTTACGGCCAATGTTGCCAATTAGCGCAAAGGAAAATTATGAACTCAGCAAAACGTAAAGGCGCTAGTCGCTTAGGTCGCGGTCTTGATGCTTTATTATCACCATCAGCTTCAAGTAATGAAAATCAACAAAATACTAACTCAACAGAAGAAATTCAGTCAGTTAAAGTAACTGAAAATGAATTGGTAAAATTACCTATTGGGCAATTAATGCCAGGTAAGTATCAACCACGTCGTGGTATGTCAGATGCAGGTTTAGAAGAATTATCTTTATCTATTCAATCACAAGGTATTATTCAACCTATTGTTGTTCGTTTACTTGAAAACACTGATGAATCAACGGATAAAAAATACGAAATTATTGCCGGTGAACGTCGTTGGCGCGCAGCTAAATTAGCACAACTTGACGTTGTACCTTGTTTAGTTAAAGACGTACCTGATGAATCAGCCGTTGCTATTGCACTGATTGAAAATATTCAGCGTGAAGACCTTAATGCGATGGAAGAAGCAATAGCATTAGAGCGTTTATTAAATGAGTTTGATCTAACTCATCAAGAAGTTGCCATTGCAGTAGGTAAATCGCGGACAGCGGTAAGTAATTTATTACGATTAAATAAATTAAATGACGAAGTAAAAATATTTTTAGAAAATGGTGATATAGAAATGGGTCATGCCCGTGCATTATTAGCATTAGAAGGTGAAATACAAACCTCTGCAGCACAAACCGTAGCGGCAAAAGAGTTAACCGTACGTGAAACTGAAAGTTTAATTAAAAAAATTCAAAGCCCTGTCGCAGAAAAAGAAAAAATTGAAAAAGAAATGGAAACTATCGACATGGAACAAGAACTTACCGAAAAAATAGGGGCTAAAGTTGCTATAAGCCACAATAAAAAAGGTAAAGGTAAATTAGTTATCTCATACGATAACTTAGAAAAACTGGAACAAATATTAGCTAAAATTCATTAATATTAATCACTTTGCTTAACCAAAACAGAGGTTAGTTAGTGAGTTAATCCCTATAAAAACCAGTATTATGCTGGTTTTTTACTTTAACTCATCTAAAAATGGAAATATTCTTTTTCGTACCGCATTACGCTGTCGCTTTTTATACTCTTTGTGTGATGCTAGCCCATCTCGAGTTTGTAGATAACTTTTTTGATCCATCATTTGGATTTCAAACGGAAAATAAAAACATAGTTTTTTCCCATCAGGTTGAGGTATTTTTATTCGCTGTCGACAAGTAATTTGTACCGAATGATAAGAGACTTCAGTAAATTGATTATATTCAGTGTGTTCAGGATTTATTAATTTTTCCGGCGGAAAGTCTGCTGATTGCATTTCAGATTTAATTTGCTCAACAGACATTCCGTTATCTAAACAGGCATTTAACCAATCCATATCAATTAATGTATTGCGAGACCGAGACGGCTTAATGTTCGCATAAGTGACAATATGTTGTTGGCGTAAATAAGCCAGTACATCTATAACATCAGCACGGTATTCTGTAATAAAACGAATACCTATCCAATCAAAAATGTCCGCAGCAACATTTTCAGCTTTATGCATTAACTTCATGGCTACTGAGCGACGTGATTTAGCTGTTCTAAACTCAATATCTAACAGTTTTATATCGCCAAGGTACTTCATCCCCTCTTTAGTATGAATATGGCCTTCAAAACGGTTAAAAATTTGTTGTCTAATTGGATCATGATAAACATCATTCAAATACGAGTGGCTATGAGTAAGAGTATGAATTACGCGTAAAATTGCCCCACTCCATGGCGCTAATTTAAAATCGCCATGGCCCGAAGCATTTAATAAATACTGGCGTACATCTTTTTCACTTTTTAATGATTCAGGAATACTTTCATCTAGCCCTAGTAACTCTTGTTCAATTAACTCTATTGCTTCAAGACGTAAGTTTTCTAACTCTTCTTTATCAGCATCATCATTAAAATCAAAACCATAACATTCTAAGAACCTACTCGCTTCTTGCTCTGAATGGATATGAATTCGTTTTGTGTCGATAAAAGAACGACCTTCAAGTGCCGTTCTAACAGAAGTACTTCGCCAAGGATTAATATTCATTTATTGATAGTTCGTTTTTGATAAGTAGTTTAATGCGTATTTATAAAAATTAAATAAATAGTTAATAAGTAATATATATAATATAAATTTTAATACATAGATTTGTGTCTAATTTATACTGATTTTTGGTAAAAACATTAAGTAATACAACAAAAGAAGATAAAATATATTTTTTATTCGTTAACTTCATAATCAATTTTTAAACATAAAATACTTAAATAATTTGTTTTTATTTTTTTATTTTTTGATTTGGATAGTTAATTAACGTAAAGTAATTGTAGTTATTATCCAAATGGAAAGTATGTAAAGGATAAACTTATGGAAGAACTTCCTCCCTTAGCGCTCGTAAAAACTTGGCTTGATGTAGTACAGCAAACAGATATGCCAAATAATATTCGCGAAAAGCGTAACAAATTACTCACTTATTATTTTGGCTCTATTCAAGAAGCCAAAATGTACGTAAAAGATAACGATAACTCACTTATTAAAACCTCTAAATAAGAATGTTTAGAGGTTTTTTTATGCTGTATTAAAAATATCTAAGTGTAAAATATTCAAAACATAAATTATAGATAAGTAATATACCGCAGAATATACAGCAGTCATTCACCTATCATTATTACTCGTTATTTATTGTCATAAAAGTGTCACCTTTTTGTCTTATAGTTGGTGCTTAAGCAAGCAAGTGGTATATGCAAAGTAGTGAAGCAAAAATATAGTCTTTTATCTTATAATCAGATTACTTATAAGTTAGTTGTTGGCATAGCTTATTTACTCTGTGTTTTACTGCTTTCGCTTATCTTTTGGCAAAAGCCTGTTAGCCCTACTCTTTCTGAAATTACTTTTTATCAGTGTGATGTTGAAAATAGCCTTGTTTCTCATAAAACCTTAAATGTGCTTTTACCGATTGCTGATCACGCGAACAATTTTGCAGAAATGCTTTGTGATAATAAGCTAGTAAGTAAATACTATTCAAAGGTGAAAGTGACTTGGGGTGGGCGTTCTGAGCTTACTGCTGATGAGCTATTAAAAGAACAATATCAATTACTTTGGGCAAGAGCGGAAAGCTTGCAAGGTATGGTGCTTCACCTCGATGATATTTACCAAGAAGTATTGCCTAGCCAAGCAGTGAATATGTTTTGGTTAAGCAATGTTGATACCGCTCAATTAACACCTGCCTTTTTAGCCAATAGAGTGATTGGCCTAGTTAAAGATCAAAAAAGTTTTTCTTCATATTTAGTCCCTATTGCTTCATTAAAGCAACAAGGCTTTAATTTAAGTAACTTATCTATAAATTATTATGATACTTATAAGTCGCTTTATGATGCATTTAAACGTAAAGAAGTTGACTTAATACCTAGTGGTAATTGGTTTAGTTCGTTTGTTGATTTAGATAGTTACCATAAAATTGCCATTGGGCATCAGTTAGAAACGGGGGAGTTATATATGGCTAAATCTATTTATTCTCTAGAACTAAGTTGTGAATTAGTGTTAGTTTTTAGTCAATATAACCCGTTGTTTTCAGAATCAGAAATAGAATTTAAAACATCACAACATTGTGAATATTGATACTTTTATGAATAAATTTTTAACAAAAAAATTATTTGCTGTTTATTGGTTTATCTCAGTATGTGTATTCATTTTAGCTATTTTATCAATAAGTCATTATTCAATTAAAAAAGAAATATCGGAGCAATTACAGCAAAAATTTTCACCTATATTATCTAAAACATTTAAATTATATATGTTTGATAAAAACTACCTTAGTTATGCAAAAAAAGAATTTAATCAACAATTTAAAAATAGTAAAAGCATAAATAAATCTGATAATGTATTTACAATTATTGAAGATTATCATCTAAGCATTAATTCTTTGTTTGTGGAAAACCAAACACAACAATTAAATATTATTTATATTCCGTGGCAGTTTGGGCTTGAAGCTAAATTAGCGCAGGTTAGCTTTGAATATAGGGTTAATTGGTGGGTGCTTGTTATGGTGAGTATGTTTTTCTCATTTGTAACAGTTTCTATACTTTGCTCTTTACCGCCACCTAAGTCTGCATCGCATAAATCATGGTTATTACTCTTTAAAAAGTTATATATTGATGACGATGTTGCTAATCAATTAAGTAGCAAGTTGAATGTTGATTTAACACAAAAATATTATCACGATTTACAAAAGGGTAATGCGTGGTTAAAAGATGTGTTAGAGGATTTTTTAAATGATAAACGCATACAACAAGAGCTTAATATTGCTGAGTTTGTATTGTGGTTTATTAAAAAAAATCATCAGCAATGCCAAGCACAACAAGAAAACAAAGCGTTTAACGATGTTTCACTAAAAAAACTAAAAGCTGCATTATTACAGCCTAATTTAAATTATGATCAAAGTTACTTGCTAGCTAAAGAGCCGTGCGAACTTTCATTTAATATTGATTTGCTTACAGTAAGCGCAAATAACATTGAAATACCGTTAGCTAAAACCCCTTTTTTTTATTACCTATATTACGCTTATTTAAGGGTAGAAGATATACATTCAGGTTGGTTAATTAACCCGTCGGTAAATACTCCAGATTTTGATTCAGCTAAAAAATTATTAGTGTTACTGAATAACTATAATGGCCATAGCAAATCTATTAATGAATTAGAAACCCATGGTTTGAGAGCTAAAACAGTTGATCAAAATCGCAATAAAATTAAAGAAGCTTTTATCGCACAACTCGGTGAAGAGTTAAGCCAAAATTACTTATTTGAACAAGTAAGAGATACTCGAACAGGCCGCTTTAAATATCGCTTAGAGTTAAATATTGAGCATATTTTATTACCTAAAAATTTAATAAAAACTAATTAGTTCAATCTTTTTTATTAAAATATAAATATAAAAAACCTTATTAATTATATATTTATGTTTTAGAGATATCTAATTATCACTAAAGATATCTTTGTCACTTTCCAGTAATAAATTAAATAGAGAATGACCGCGTTTTCTAATTAACCCAATCATTATTAGTGGAAGTAAAAATGTTTAATTACCCTAAAAATAAGTTAACTATATCTATTACATTAGCGTTAAGTGCAGCGACAACTTTTTCTGCTTTTGCTGATGAAGCTACAGAAACTAATCAAGCAATAGAAGAGGTTGTTGTTGTAGCATCACCTATTCTTGATAGTCAAAAAGCTGCCTTAGAAGCAAAGAAAGAAGCGACTAACTTTGTTGATATTATTGCTGCCGATACTATTGGTCGTTTTCCTGACCAAAACTTAGCAGACTCTTTAGGCCGTATACCGGGTGTTGCTATTGAGCGTGACCAAGGTCAAGCACGTTATATTAACTTTCGTGGCGCACCATTTAAATATTCTCCAATCGCGATTGATGGCGTTGTTATTCCCGGAGCTGAAAATGGCCGCGTAGCTCGTTTTGATTCATTCCCTTCTGTTATTACTAGTCGTTTAATTGCCAACAAAGCAATTACACCGAATATGCCTGGCGATGCGGTTTCTGGCTTTATTAATATTGAAACACATGACCCATTCAAATTTGATGGTTTTGCCTTTAATGCTGATTTAGGATTTGGTAAGCAAGACTTAGGTGGCGGAGATATTAGTAAAACGGCACTTAAAGCATCTTATTCAACTGAAAATTGGGGTGGCATGATTTACACCTCAAACAATTCTCGTGATCAAATTACAGATAACCGTGAATACGGTTGGCTTAACGATAATCAACTAGGTAGTGTTGAATATCGTAATTATGAAGTAACTCGTGAAGATGAAGCCTTCGGTGGTAAGTTAGAGTATCGTTTTGATAATGGTGCTGGTCGCGTGTTTTTATCGTTATTAGAAAGTGAATTTAACGATCATGAATTGCGTAACCAATACGTATTAGATATTGAAGGCGGTATGGATGCATTAAGCCTTGAAACACCAACAGGCCAAACTAACACTGTACCTTTAGCGCTTGTTGAACGCTGGCTACAAGACGGTAATTACAAAAGTAGTACATCAACTAAAACATTAGGCTTTGAATACGATATTCAAGGTTGGTTATTAGAAGGACGCTTAAGTGATACTCGTTATGTTGGCTCTGAAGCAACTCCAAACCAAGTTGAACGTTACGGTAAGCGTTACATGGCTGGCGTGCGCATTAACTACTAATCAATTTAATATAAAAACATCATTCAGAGATAAGTCTTAACGCCTTATCTCTGAAAATAAACCAATACAAAATTCTTATTATAAATACAGGATATTCTCATGAAAAAACTATCAATAATCGCGTCAGCATTCGCATTAACGTTCGCAGGCTGTACATCAACGCCACCAGTGAATAACATTAGCGACTTAACGGTTACGTTTAACGAAAATAATGGTATGTATCAGTTAAACTGGCAGGCATCAAATGAAACACAAGACGTTGAAATATTAGTGGCTTCAGATAAGTCAGGCGCTGACGCTAAAGTAATAGGCAAAGCAGCAGCAGAACAATATCAGTGGAAAGCTGAAGGTGAAAAAGGACGTAAATACTTCACTGTTATGCCTAGTAACGGCGAAGCTGATAGCGCAGCAAGTCGCTTATTACCGCTTGAAGGTGGTCGTAATTTCCGTGAATTAGGTGGATATGAAACCGTTGATGGTAAAACGGTTAAATGGGGTAAGCTTTTCCGTTCAGGTGCATTATCAAACCTAACTGAAACGGATTATCAGTATATTGATAACTTAAATATAAAAACGGTTGTTGATTTTCGTGATAATAATGAAAGAGCAACAGAGGTAACAAATTGGCAAGCAAGTGACGTAGAAGTTGTAAACAAAGATTACGGCCAAGTACTTGATATGAAAAAATTTGCTAAAGCGTTGATGGATCCAACATTAGACGAAGAAAAAGCCACAATGTTATTTGCTTCTATGTACCCAAGCTTAACTGACACGCAAAAAGAAAATTACACAACCATGTTTAATCGCTTATCAACTTCAGATGATGGCTTATTATTCCATTGTACTGCTGGTAAAGACAGAACAGGTGTTGCAGGTGTATTAGTTTTAACAGCGTTAGGTGTTGATAAAGAAGTAGCAATTCAAGATTACTTATTATCAGAGCAATACTTAGATCCTGAAGAGTTGTTCCATGTACCTGAAAACATGTCTGAAGAGCAAAAAAGAATGTACGCTTTTTTTAGCAAGTTACCACCAGAAGTTATGCAAGTATTTGCTGGTACGCGTCGCCCTATGATTGAAGCGGCTATTGCGCATATGGAAGCTCAATCAGGCTCAGTATTAAATTACATTCAACAAGAACTTGATGTGTCAGATCAAGACTTAGCTAACATCCGTAAGCATTATTTAAACTAATGTTGAACTAATAGAAGTAAGTTAAGTAATGGAGCGCCATGCAGGAATCTAGTCAACTACCTTCGCTTCTGGAGGGCGCTCCTGTTATATTCTTTAATAAATATCGAACGAGCATGGATATAAGTGATTGAATATATTTCCTTTTCAAAAAATAGTCAATTTTTAACTATTAACACTTTTTATTCAGTATAATAATTTTAATTTATATCTTAATAGTTAACGTATTGTTAGGAATATAACCTAATTTTAATAACCCAGCAGTTAATGGTGCCATTAAAATATTGTTTTGGTATAATTATTTGTATAAAAGTTCAATAAAAGTTTTAAGGAATAAGTAATGGGAAACCGAAGATTGTTTTGGCGAATAGTTGATAGTATTGAGGCTTCGATAAACTCAGGACAATACTCTATTGGAAGTAGGTTACCACCAGAAAGAGAGCTTGCAGAAATATTTAATGTCAGCAGACCTACAATTAGAGAGGCAATTATAGCCTTAGAAGTAAGAGGTCGTATAGAAGTAAAAACTGGATCTGGCGTTTATGTTATTGAAGATGTAAATAATACTAATTCAACTGAAGTATTAAATGCTTTTGAGGTAACGCAAGCTAGAGCACTTATTGAAGGTGAAGTTGCCGCTATCGCCGCAACAACTATTACAACAGAAGAGCTAAAACAGCTTAAAGCTACTCTCGTTGCTATGAAAAATGATAAAAATGTTGAAGCAGCAGATGAAGAATTCCATAAAGTTATAGCTAATGCTACAAGAAATGGGGCTATGATTTTATCAGTTCATAACCTTTGGAAATTACGATCGTTAACACCAGAAATTGTTAATGACTATAATCGTGTTTGTAGTAGTGATAACAAGAAAACCCTTGCAGAGCATAGTGCTATATACACTGCTTTAAAATCAGGTAATGCTTCTGAAGCCCGAAGTGCCATGCATAGTCATTTTAATCGGTTAATTAACTCATTATTTGAGGTTGTGGAATCAAAAGCACTTGAAGAAATTAAACGTAGAAACAATGAAAAAAGAGAGCTCTATTCTATACCTGCATTAAAGCTAGTTGATTCGCAAGTTTCATTACAAACAGAAAGTGTTTAAATATTGAGCTCTGTTTTTATTAAATCAATTGTTTTCAATTAAATAACGGTACATTTCCACAGTATGATAAGCCGACTTTCCTATACTGGATTTAGGAACAGCTGTAATAGGCGTATTATTTAAATTAAAGTATTCGCCTCCGTTAACATGATCAATAAAATTGCTTTCAAATAAATTAAGTAGATCGGCTAATTTTTCGTAAACGTCCGGTAAAAAGGACTATCAATAAATACTTTTTAATAGTTAACTGTGCTTTAGTTAGATAAGTTTTTGGTAATAACAAGCAGGATACTTGTTTATGGGCGATTTACTGGACTTTTCAAGCGATTATCGAATTGCCTAACAATATATGTAAAAACATTCATTTAACCAATAAAAGCGGTTAAATGAATGTTTTTTATAATTATCATATAGTCCCTAGAAGTAAATAATTATATTCATATTTTAAAGTTATTTATACATAGTTATCCGCGTTACTTGGGTTAGTTCAAATGAAAATGTTTGAAAAGTTATTTTTTATTGCCAGCTGTATCATGATTATTTTCAGCTTAGGGATTATTTCCAATAAATTCAGTTTATTTCCTTCTCGTGTATTCGACTATCTTTATTATAATTCCGAGCAGGTTTTAAAGAGCCTTAATGGCGAGCTTCCTTGGTATTATGTTAAACACGAAATGAAACAGCCACAAACGATTGAAAATATATCAGAAATACAGCCGGGTCTAACATTGATAACCTCTATGGGGACATCGTTTATCCCAAATATTAAAGTTATTAATCAACATGGCGTCACCATAAAATCTTGGCAGTTAAATTGGTTTGATATATGGTCTGAATCAACACATATTCCTGAAAATATGATCCCAAAATCACTCCCAGGAACGCATATTCACGGCTCAAAATTATTGTCTAACGGAGATATATTATTCAATTTTGAAAACTTAGGATTAGTTAGAGTCGATATTTGTGGTAATGTCGTATGGAAGTTATCTAGATTGACTCATCATTCAGTTAACCAATCAGTAACAGGTGATTTTTGGATTCCAAGTCAAATCAGGTATCAAAATAAATTAGAAGGGTTTCCTAATTTAATCCCACCATTTAAAGATGACTTTATACTTAAAGTATCTCCAAAAGGTGATGTTTTGAAAGAAATTTCTATCGCTTCACTTTTGAGAGATAATGGCTATGAAGGGTTACTATATTTATCAACTATAAAAAGCCGTGATACTTCTGTTACTGGTGATTTATTCCATCTAAATGATATTGAAGAGTTCCCTCCTCACCTTAAAGAAGGACTTTTTTCACACGGAGATTTGCTTGTATCATTAAGAAATATCAGCACGGTATTGGTATTTGACCCTACTAATTTAGAAATTAAATTTATAAGTACTGGCTTGGTTACACGACAACACGACCCTGACTTTATAGATGGTAATACGATATCTGTTTTTGATAATAATACGTCGGTTAAAGGAAGGCGAGGTCAAAGTCATATAGTCTTTATTGATGCGTTAAGTGGGCAAAAAACGAATTATTTTTCTGGCACCAATAAAATTCCATTTTATAGCAATATCATGGGTAAACACCAATGGCTCAACAATGGAAATTTACTACTCACGGAAGCGATGAATGGCAGGTTAATAGAAATTTCACCACAAAAGAAACTGGTTTGGGAATATATTAACTTTGTAGATAATCCTGCTGTTGCAGGTATAATAGAAGGTGGTGAACGCCTCTCGGAAGAATTCGACATCAATTTTTTTCAACAAAAACAACAAGAATGTGAAGTCAGGTAATATATGATAAGAAATCTAGTTTTATTTTTCACACTAATCTTCCCTTTTTACGCATTTTCATATGTCGGACCAGGAGGAGGTCTATCTGTTATAGGTTCGTTTATTGCCCTAATAAGTCTAATTTTTTTTGTTTTAATAGGTTTTATTTGGTATCCACTTAAACGTTTTTTTTATAAAAAAGAAAACGATTTAGATAATGATATACCTGAGTAAGTGAACAAATGATTGCTCATATTGAAGCAATTTTAACTCTATTTTTAATTGCTTACTTATTTAATAAATTGTCACTTGTGAGCAGGGCAAAAAATATTATAACCCTTTCTCAAGAAACGAAAAACGCCCTATTAGACCAGTCAAAAAGTGATTACGAAAAAGAACGTATTACCCAAAAAATAGCTATTGAAATGCTAAAGCTGTTTTTTACCATTAACTTTTTAAGCTGTTTATGTATGGGGGTACCTTTTTTAATTTTGTATTTAATTGTGCCCATTACCGGTTATTCGATTGAAGTTATTTATTCACTCCTTAGTTCCCCTATTTATATTGCTTCTTTTGTTTTTATTAGCCTATTTATACATGTTTATGACTCAAAAAAATGATAGAGCTTATACATAAATTTGCATAGTAGTAAAAAGTAGAGGAGTCGGTTTTAAATTATGCGGATTTATAATTATGAATAATAGTATAAAGTACCCATTGATCAGTGTGTATATGCCGACAAAAAATAGGTCCACTTTATTAAAAAAAGCAATAGACTCGGTTTTAAGTCAAGATTATAAAAATTTTGAGCTAATTATTATTAATGACGGCTCTATTGATAAAACATTTTCCATACTACAAGATTATCAAAATAAGCATAAAAATATTCACTGCTTTCACAATAAAACCAGTGTAGGTATTTCTCGAGCAAGAAACCAAGCTTTAGAAAATTGCTCAGGTGAATTTGTAACAGGCCTTGATGATGACGATCACTTCTACCCCGATCGCTTAAGCTCTTTAATGAACTATTACGATGATAAATACAGCTTTATTTGTAGTAGTGTGGTGTGGGATTTTGGTACCCGAAAAAAAGTTGCTGATAGTCATCGTAAAATAATTAACCTAACAGAACAGCTAAATTATAACCATGCAACAACACAAGTTTTAGTTAAAAAGGAAAGGCTTATTTTAATTGGAGGGTTTGATAATAGTTTAGTGGCAAGAATTGATTATGATGCGTGGACACGCTTAATTGAAATGTATGGTTGTGCTTTACGTATTGCACACCCGTCATATATTTTAAATCGATATACAGACATAGAGCGTGTCACATCAAGTAATAGCGATATCATAGGTAACCATCAGTTTTTAGCTAAACATAAGCGCCTGATGAATACTCATAACTTAATTAATCATGAATTTAGAGATTTATATGCCCGTAACGCTCCGTATAGCTTTAGAACCTTTATATCGCACTTACCTGCTGGCTATATGTTAAATAAATTAAAGTACTATATACGTATCAATTTTTTACCTAGGTGGCATAAATAGTCATGCTTAAAATAGAAGTTAAAGGTGTTGAGTTCAATAATAAAGGAGCTGAGCTCATGCTACTCAGTGTTATTCAAGCACTCGATATGCATTTGTTGACTTATCAATTAGTATTATCACCCGGATTTTTATTGCCCTATGAAAAAAGGGCAAAGCTTGGGGCTTGGCAAAAATTTAGTTTTAAACTTTTCGGAATAGACTGGACATGGTTAGGAAACTTTATTCCTGCACCAATGCGTAAAATGCTAAATCATTTTGGTATTATCGTTGAAAAAGAAATTGATATAGTGCTAGACGCTTCTGGCTTTGTTTATAGTGATAAATGGGGGGGGCAGCGATTAAGAGAAACCCTTAAACACTTAAATAGAATACAGAAAAAAGGTCAACGTTATATTTTTTTACCCCAAGCATTTGGACCATTTACGGAAAGGAATATTGATTTGATTCAAAGAATAATGACTAAATCAAAACTAGTTATTGCCCGTGATCAAGAATCTTATCAGCACATAATTAAAATAGGTGACGCTTTATGTTTTCCGGATTTAACACCACTGCTAAGTGTTAACGATATATTGTTACCTGATAACCTGCCTGAAAAATACGTTTGTATAATTCCTAATCATAAAATGTTTTCAAAAAAATCAGCAACCGATAAACAGTCTTATATTCAATTTTTGATGAACTCCGTCGAAGCGGTTGAAGAGTATGGTCTAACACCGATACTACTCAATCATGAGGGAAAGGAAGACTATGAAATATGTATGAGTATTTCTGCTAAAAAAAATAATGGATTGATGGTTCTAGATAGTTTAGGTGCACTGCAAATAAAAAAGATTATTGCACATAGTACTTTTTGTATTTCTTCACGCTTTCACGGTTGTATTAGTAGTCTTTCTCAGGGAGTACCTGCTTTGGCGACAAGCTGGAGTCATAAATATGAAGAACTATACCGTTCATACCAATGCGAAGGCTTTTTACTCGACATTATGATTAGTAAAGCGGAGCTATTAAGAAAAATAGGGTCCATCATCAATAAGCGTGAACAACAATCGAAAGAACTGCAATATTTATCTCAAATACATAAAGCGCAATGTAAAGATATGTGGGAAATTGTTTTTGATAAAATGAAAAATTAACGATTAAATTAGTTTTCCAATAAAGGTGAACAATCGTATTTATATAAAGAAGGATTGAGCATCTGACTACCTCATTGCATACAATAGGCTTATTAGTATAATGTTAGGTATAAAGCTTATTGCTCGAATATATTGATAACTGTTTTTGAAAATACTTTATATATAGCAAGATCACAAATTGAAAACCATCCAATAGTAAAAACAGTCATCGTAAGGTTTTTACTAAAACATACTTAACTCTCTTAAGGATATAAATGAATGCGCGTCAGGGAAGTTATAATTTATTTGATAAAGCCTTACATTATTGCGCTTTTAAAAACGTTAAATTACAACTTAAGCTTGCTCAATATGAAACAGAAAGATATCAAATTCATAAACAAAATATAACTATAGATAAACCCGTTTTTATTACCTCGTTACCTCGCTCGGGCACCAGTATTTTACTCGATGTATTAACCAAGACAGAAAAATTTAGTTTTCAAACCTATCAAGATATGCCTTTTATATTTTTACCTTTACTTTGGCATAAATTTAGTCATAAATTTGAAAAAAAAGTAGGTAAAATAGAACGTGCTCATAGCGATGGATTACATATTAATTTACATAGCCCAGAAGCATTTGAAGAGGTTTTTTTTAAAGCGTTTTGGCCGCAATCTTATCAAAAAGCGCAAATTTCCATTTGGAGCGAAAGTCATAATTTAGCATACGATAAATTTTTTCAGTGTCATATTCAAAAGTTGATTCTTAGAGATAAACAAAAGGGGTATTTAAATAGAACCCGATACATATCAAAAAATAATTTAAACATTTCCAGAGTTAAATATTTATCTCAGCTGTTTCCAACAGCAACTATTTTGATCCCATTTAGAGAACCTTTGCAACATGCTATGTCGCTATTGCGCCAGCATCAGAATTTTACGCTACGCCATGAGAGCGACACATTCTCTCAAAGGTATATGGCTGACATTGGACATTTTGATTTTGGTAAAAATTTAAAACCAATTAATTTCAATAATAGAAATGAGACGAGTAAATATAAACAGAACACATTAAATTTTTGGTTAGAATATTGGATACAAGCGTATAGCTACCTTTTAGATAATAAAACAGAAAACTGTACATTTTTTAGTTTTGATTTGTTGTGCGAATCACCGATGCAAAGTTTAAATCATTTGGCTGATTGCTTAAATATTGAAGCTGAAACTGTATTGAAATCTTTGAGCATAATAAAAAAAATTGAAACTCATGATCTAGAGATAAAATCAGTTAATAAACAACTCATTGATAAAGCCTATATATTACAAAATAAGCTATTATATCTATCCATTAATTAAGTTGATAACAGCTATCTGTTAAATATGAATAAGGAGGATAATTACCATTAAAACTATTACGAGAAACCTACGAAAAAAGCTAGGCTTTTATTATCACTTTATTCAGCAGTATTATAAAAATAAAGCTGTATTTAAACAGATCATCGATTTAAAAGAGTACCCTCTTACCTACTTTTCAGCCCTTGAAAATAAAAATATTGCAGAAAAAGATGTACTGACTCATATAGAAAAAGGCGATATTATCATTGTTAAAGATCTAATTTCACAATTAAATCTTGAATCAAAGTTTTCACAACTTACACGAGACTTTTTTGCTATTCAACAGAATCAACTTGATGATATTCATAATCTTAAAAGTGTTGAACAAATTGTTGATGATGCGCTTGCAGTAAGGCATAACGTATCAACATTAATCTTACAGTCATCAATCATGAAGCGTTTACTTGAACCACATGTTTCTGCTCCTTATGTTGAATTACAGCCTAATTTCCGTTTGCATTTACCCTATAAAATAGTAAAAAATCATGAACAGTTTATAGAGTCACGCATGGGCAGAGGTAAACTTAACCCACATGGTCAACATAAAGACTCTTGGCGATACCATCCTAAAAATACAATTAATGTATGGTTAGCACTTACACCAGCAAATAAAAATAATGGTTTGTCTATATTACCTAATAGTGCTGAGTATCACCCTAAATTTGATGTCGATAAACAAGAGATTGCTGCTGGAGTAAAAACCTACCCTGTACAACAGTATATTTCTGATATGGCTGCTGGAGATGCATTATTATTCAAGGCTGAGTTGTTACATGGTTCTATTATTAATACTTCCGAAAAAACGCGTGCAACTTTATCTATGCGCTGTACGACCACTAAACCCAATTTTCATAAAAAAGTAGTTTATAATTATATTAAGATTAGCAGTAAAAAATTTGATAATTTAAGCTTTGATAAATTAAAGCCGATAGGAAAATTCGAGCCGGCTTCAACAGATTGTACTTTTGCGTTAGCAGAGGAAAAAAAAACGAGTATTAAACCTATAGAATATGATGAAAATTATATAAAGATAGATATTAAAGGTGAAATATATTCGTTTCCTCGATGGTGTTCTCATGCGGGAACCGATTTACTCAATGGGGAATTAGATGATAATGGTCATTTACTTTGTCCATCTCATCGTCTTTGTCATTTAGGTAAGCGCTGTAAAAAATGAAGTTCAATACTGAATTTAATTTTAATCAACTGAAAAAAAATATTTTTACTAATTCTCTACTATTGTTATTTGAGAAAATTTTACTTTTAGCTGGAGGGTTACTGCTATCCGTTTTATTTGCTCGTTTGTTAGGACCTGAAGATTTTGGTAGATATAACTATATTCTGTCTTTAGTTGCTTTATGTGTTCCTATTTACAGTTTAGGCATAGGTAACATTTTATTAAGAGAGCTTAATGAACAACATGCTTTGGCGCCGACGTTATTAACGAGCTGTTTCAAAGCCCGTTTTCTAACAGGTATATTTGTCACTATTGTGGTAATCACGATACTCTTTTATATGTATGGTGCCAGTTGGAAGCCTCAATTAATCACGCTGCTACTTTTTGCTAATATTTTCAATGCTTTTGAAGTGTATGAAAAATGGTTTCAACACAAATCAAATATTAATAAAATGGTCTATTGGCGAGCATCTTGTTTTATATTTTTTACCCTTTTAAAAGTAATAATGATCTATCAGTATGAAAGTTACATAGTGCTTTTAGTGATTATGAGTTTAGAAGTCGTAACTAAAAACATTGGTTATTATTTTTTATATAAAAAATATACAAAAATAACGGTAGAGCCGAAATTCAATAAAAAATTATTTTTAAATGTTTTTTCCCAATCAAAATATTTGATTGTTTCATCTTTGGCTGCTGTAGTTTATCTTAAAATAGATATTCTAATGCTTGAATCGATGGTTGATTCAAAAACAGTAGGTATATATTCGGTTGCTGCTAAAATATCTGAGATTTGGTATATATTACCCCAAGTTGTCATTACTGCGCTTTTCCCCACTTTAATCAGTTTAGCAAAAAGCAATAATAAACGTTATTTTAAAACACTACAGAGTGGTTTTGATCTTTTGTTTATTAGTGCAGTTATAATCAGCACGTTAATCTATATTTTTAGTCCAATGCTTATCCAAACACTCTATGGCGATGACTACAGTGAGGCTAGTACTATATTAAGAATACATATTTTTTCCTGTATATTTATATATATGAGAATATTATTGAGCCATTGGTTTGTGTCTCAAAAGCTCGCTAAGTTTTCGTTATTTAGTCAAGTTTCTGGTGCTGTTGTAAATGTGGTATTAAATTTACTGTTGATACCCGCTTATGGAGCTTTAGGGGCCGCAATAGCCACACTAATTTCTTATGCGGTCAGTGCTTATGTTTGTTTATTTTTATTTAAGAAAACACGTGTAATTGCGCTTATGATGACTAAATCCATTTTATTCATTTTTCGTTTACACAAGGTAGATCTTTTGAGTAGTCGCGCACTTAAGTAATATTCAATATTTCAATTATTTCTTTTGCTTTTACAAAAGGGTTATCTTTATATGTTGCGGGTGAAAAGTCGACACTCAAAGGTAATAACGTTTCCAACTGATTTAGTTCAAAACAGGCCAACCCATAGTGATTCTCATTGACGTAATTTACTATTTCAACTTGATGAGGGTCTACGCGATGATTATTTAGTACTACAATTATTTTTTTTCTTAACTCCAGTAATTTAAATATTGTCCCTGCCCCTCCGTGTGTAATTACAACATCAGCATCTTTATAATAACTAATAATATCGTCAGTAAACCTAAAATAAGAACCACTGTTAGGGATATAATGACCATCAGATATTTGATACGTCATATGCCAATTTTTATCCTGTGCTATACGGTCGACTTCTTTAAATAGTGCATCAATCGAGTATTACCTACTGTGGTAAATATTTTCATAACCTTCCCGAATAAATAGCTCTAGGGTATTTTTTCAATAATGATTCATTTTGCACATAAAATTTATTTGCTATGTAATACATCACTTTACCTGTGTAGGATCGAGAATTAAATCTAGACCAATCTTCAATATGAATTACGTTTTTGTTCATTAATCGTAATATCAATGCAGGAATTATGACCATACCAGTTCCTGTGGATACCATGCCTGAAATTTTATAGTGTTTTAATAGATAGACTGTTTGAAGAAAGGTCATATAACCTGTATGACAAAGTTGAATAGGTGCACGCCAAACATTAAATTTATCTCTCGGTTCAGGACAGACTATATGCTCCAATGCACCAAAACAGTCTTCTAGATCAGCAATAGATACAAACTTAAGATCTGGTTTTTGCTGCTTTAATAAGAATAAAAGTCTTTCCATCGCATCTTTATGGCCACCTTTACTGTATATAGCTAAAAAAACTTTTTTACTCATACATAAATTCACTTAAAACCGTATATTTACTGCTTAAATTACTAATGGTTGTAACCCTCTATATTAATTTCAATATTTACGTTAATTATTTAACTTATGAGTATCATTAATGATGCTTTCGTTGAGTTCTATATATTTTAAATGTGACTGTGAATGAATCTCACCGTAACTAATTTTATCGATACATTCTTTTAATGCGGTTAAATTACCATGATAAAGTGCTGAGTATTGTAAAGAGAATTGTTGTCGATTTTTGACCGCATTGTAGTTTTTTTTACATTCTAATAAACACTTTACTAGCTGCCGTAAGTCATTATTGTATACAATAAAATTATTGCCTAGCAAGCCTTCACCGGCTACATGTACTGATTTATTTACGTAGTGAGAAGTAACCCAGTGGCTAAAAGGTGTAAATATAAAATTACCACATAATTGATTTTCTACTATTGGTAATCCGAATGATTCCTTGAATGATAGAAATAGCGCACTATGTTCTCGGTATATTTTTTTTATTTTATTTTGACTATAAGTACCTGAAAGTTCTGTGTAGGGAATATTGCTCTCTTCTAGTGCTTGAATTTGTAATGCACGATATTCTTCAAAACCTGGTCGTTTAAAGTCGAGTAAAACTTTAAATTCTTTGTCTATTCTTGGTCTTAATATATTATCTCTCAAATCATGGCCTATTAATGAATAGGGATGATTTTCTTTACTTAAAGGATAAATACTACTAATTGATGCCGCTAAATACCAGTCATAGCGCTCTAGACCAAAGCCCCCAGCTTTCAAAATGATATGACTCCAATTACCTCGAGTAGGCAAATAGTAATTTTGATATAAAATAATAGGGACTGTGTTGTGTTGTTGTCTTATTTTTTCTATACGGTGTAGCTTTTTTTTCAAAAAAGCATCAGGAATATTACATACAACGATAATGGCATCATATTTACTGAGTTGATCTTCAAAATATTTAACTGATTGCCAAGTTGACGTTTGATGTTGTAAATATGTGTTAGGTTTGATGATATTCAAACTAGATTTAATAACATTTTTACATTTTATACTGACATTATTAATATAACTATAATTAAGCATAGCTATACCATTATCAAATATTTCAGACTGCACAGATAACTGGGTTAACATACTCTGTAAACCCGTAGCCATAGGCTTTATAAAACCAGGAGCATTATTTGCTAGAATTGCAATTTTCATGGTTTATATAATTAATAAGTTGTTGTGATGTTTTTTTATGAGAATAAGGTATTTTTCCTTGGGTTTGTGCATAGCCCACAGCAATAAGCATCGTTGGTCTAACAGTGTCAGGTAAGCTTAAAAGTTGAGATATTTTTACCTCTAATCGTTCAATATCCGGCCAGTTTAATGCGCACGAACTTAAACCTAATGTTTCTAAGGCTAACATAAATTGCATACTAGCTAACGAACTATCAATATAAATTAAATGCCTATCACGCTCTGTAGGGTAATAAGATAAATTACCAGTTACCACAATTAAGCATTGAATATTATGGGCAAAGCCAGTAGTTCCTATGGGTAAGGAAGCGAGTGTAGATAGCAATGGTTGCTGATCAATAATATTGAACATAAAAGGCTGTCGATTGCAGGCACTAGGTGCTGTAGATGAGATATTAATAGCTTTCTCTAACAATTCTCTTGATACCTGTTTAGGTTGAAACCATCTGACCGAACGACGTTGATGACACAAAGCCGAGAATTGTTCAAAGCTAACGTCTGACTTGATTTTATCTGCAAAAGCATAAGGTACATTGTTAAATATATTGTTTTCAGGTTTGGTTTCAATGCTTTTTTCAAAAATAGTTTTTATCTTTTGCGGTAATAAACACTTGTCAATGGAGATAAAATATAGACTTAGTACCTCTTTCGCCCACAAAAGCTCTTCCTTGTCATGTTCAGTATTTTCACATGATTTTACATATTCATTTATTGTTTCATCAATATAGTTTAGCGCAAAAATAGGCTTTTGCGGTTGCATGATTAATCCCTTTTCTATTCGATGAATGTTACGCCTCAATAATACACTACTATTGTCACCTCCCCCTTGATGCTTTAAATATGTGATTCGAGCCTTCAAAACAGACTGATGTTCTCGTGAAAACTGTTGGCTAAAAAAACAATAATACAAAGATGAGGAAAAGCGTGAAAGCGAAAAAAAACTTAGCAATAATAAATTTATCTTGGTCGACATACCAAGTAATAATAACTTTATTGAATTCGGTATATATTTTTTAATGAGCAATATGATCAGAGATCCTCAGTAATATTTTTATTTGTAAGAAGTAAACTTTTATCTATATTGTTAAACACTTTATCCCAAGTGTAATTTTTATGCATAAGTATTCTTGATTGCTCATTAAAAAAAAGCCATTTTTTTTTGTTTGTTAATAAATCGAGAACACAAGTCGCAAAGTCGGTGGGATCATTTGTAACATAAGCATGCACCTCATTATCTAATTTTATTCCCTCTGCAGCAATGGGTGTCATTACCGTTGGGACTCCTCTGGAAAGGCTATTTATTACTTTAACTTTTATGCCACTACCAAACCTTAAAGGACAAATAAAAACCCTATGCGCTTGGTAAAGTTCGTCTAATTGATCAACAAAACCTAATAGATTTATTTTAGGCTCCAATTTTAACAATTTGCGACTAATTTGTGGGGAGCATTTCCCTGCGATTGTAAAAACAACATTAGGTAGCTGCGCCTTAATTAATGGCCAACTGTATTTTAGAAACCATAATAAACCATCAATATTTGCTTCCCAAGTTAAGGTACCAATATAAAGTATATTTAACCGTGTTTTTTCAAAAGTTAAATTTTCAAGTGTTAGATTACTAGCGTCACCTAAATGAAAAGTGTTTAAAAACTTTTTAGGATTAGCGCCAATTTTTGTTAATGCCGTTTTATCATTCGGCGCAGCAAGTGTAGTATGTGCGCGCTCAATCATATCTAATTCGTAATGTTTAATTCGGTATGACTCAATATACAATAGTAATTTTTTTATTGGGTTTTTCACCAGCTTTGCATATCTCGACCACATAATGAACTCAGCATTGTGTTGATGAATAACAATACGACCTCTAAAATTTGATGGAATATATTGAAACATTAAATAATGATCGATAAAAATTACGTCATATTTATGAGCTATCAAGTCAACTTTTTTCTTTAGGTTGAATGAATAATTACGATAAATAGTTAAAGGCAAAGAAAGGAGATAACTTGATAATAGCGTCTTAAAATTTCTTTTCCTCTCCAAGTTAAAACTAAAAATATTTAGCTTCGGTTTAACTTCTTTATACTGGGTCAAATTAACTTGTTCTTGTGGACTCTTTATTAAGCAACCTAGGGAAACTTCGTGATTCGTCGATAGGTGTTCTAAAATTTTAAAGCTCTTTATGGTACCGCCACTAATTGTAGGGTATGGGACCTGAGGGGTTAAAAACAAAATTTTCATTGCGGAAAAACCATATTGCTACTTTTATTTACTTGGAAATATATAGTACATAAAATAAATATTTTGACTATCACTAAAGTGTAAATCTGTAAATCGGGGCACCCATGAATTGATTTTAATAACTTCAATCCATGGGTGTCCTGTTTTATCTGTTTTCTTTTTGTTAAAATACAACTGTGTATATATACAGTTACTAATAAATCCCGCTTTCTACCATAAAACAGGAAATTTTCCCGCTATCACTCATCAACCAGTTATGTTGAAAAGTATAATATATTGATTTAAAAGCAGTAGTGTAATAATCTGTGTGATAATTAAAAATAAGTAGTAAAACTTCCCTCCGTGGATAGGAGGAAATTTTCCTGCTAATAAACTGTTAGGTGTATTGGGTTACTTGCGTAAGGTATATTTTTTGATTCACGTTTAGTGCATCAATTATGTATTCTAAAACGTAATTTAACTTTGTATTTATCGCGCGTATATTATTGTTTCGCGGTGTTGCGTAAAATTGAGCAAAGCAGTTTATTTAACTTTTTTTGTGCGCTAATTTCTCAGTTTTTACTGCAAGATTTCGTGCAAGACTTTGCCAATTACTTTATTGTGGTTTGGTAAGTTTAGGTGGCATAAACTCTAATCAGTTTAAACACCTAACAAGGCATTAAAGCAGGACAAAAAACAGTTTGCTGTTTCGTGCCTCAACATTTTAGCAAACTACTTTTTGCCTCTTAATGAGGCGTTAACTGGCGCGTTGGTCAGGAGCTTAATTTGAATGTTTTGCTAAACATGAAAGCACATCGTTTTTAGCAAAGTGTTTATTTCGGCATTGTGGAAAGTAGTTGAGCATCAGCTCAATTCACACCATTTATTGGAAATGAATAAACAAGTTGAAATGCACCTCAATTTACCTGAAACCTTTGCTTTATTATTGCGCTGTGTTGAATTTTTAGGTTGTAGTTTTCGGCTTCTAAGCTTGGTGCTCTGTTCATCGGTTGGCTGCAAAACTCTTGGGTTTGCGCGCCGAGTTAACAAGGCAATTAAACGGAAAAATTACAGTTGGCTATTTTTCGTTCCTCAAAATTTTAGCCAACTATAATTTTCCGCTTATTGCGGCGTTATATGCTCTTAGTAATTTTGTTTTAGAGCAAGAGAATTTACAGTGTGTTTTGCGCTAAACTCGGTTTGGTGTTTGCACTAATAAGCGTTGCCTTTGCTTTTTATAAGTAATGTTTTTCAAAGGTGGCAACGCTATTATTTTAGTTCTGACTTTGGTGAGTAGCTTCAAAAGTTCACGGTCAGGTTTTTATATTACGGTGCCTTAAAGTTCGTGCAGTATTTAGTTCAACGTACGCTGCATATAACAAGGCACTCAAACGGAAAATTTACAGTTGGCTGCGGCTCGTGCCTCGCGCATTTTAGCCAACAGTAATTTTCCGCTTAGTGTAGCGTTATATGCATCAACTGGGAATCAGTATGGCAATCAGACATTGTAATCTTTGTGAAAGAAAAGTCGAAGCAAAAAGGGAAATCGGGGTTGGGTCTCTATTGTTAGTTTTATTAACAGGCGGTTTATGGTTAATTGCTTTGATTTTTTATGGTGAGCGCTGCTCAATATGTAAAGGTAATTCTTTGTCTAATGAAAAGGGACAAGCAACTTATAGTATTGGTCATTTTATGTTGGGCTTACTTGTCCTTTTGTTTGTAATCAATTTAATTATAATGTAAAGCATATAACAAGCCGCTCAAGCAGGACAAATAACAGTTGGCTGTTGCTCCTGCGTCGCACATTATAGCCAACTATTATTTGCCTCTTAGCGGGGCGTTATATGCCACCACTTGTTCAAGTAATATTTTGTTGTGGTTTTGGTGTTTTAATAAATAGTATTGCGCTTGCTTCGTTCTTTTTCGTGGTAAGTTTTAGCGCAGCCAAATAGTTTTAAATGTGTGGCTACACAGTTTTCGCCTAACGTGTTTGGTGAATCCATTTACATAAGTGTTAGCGGCTCAAATTCATGGTTAGTGGCAAAGTGGTGGTTCGTTGTTAGTTCTACTCATTCCATTCTACTAACTTTTATATTTTTTAAACGTTATGTGTTTTTTAACCAGTAAACATATAACAAGTTGCTTCATCGGACACGTACAGTTGGCTGCGGCTCGTACCTCGCGCATTTTAGCCAACCATACTTAGCCGCTGAGCAAAGCGTTATATGCCACCACTTGTTCAAGTAATATTTTGTTGTGGTTTTGGTGTTTTAGAAAAGAGTATTGCGCTTGCTTCGTTCTTTTTCGTGGTAAGTTTTAGCGCAGTCAAATAGTTTTAAATGTGTGGCTACACAGTTTTCGCCTAACGTGTTTTGGTGAATCCATTTACAAAAGTGTTAGCGGCTCAAATTCATGGTTAGTGGCAAAGTGGTGGTTCGTTGTTAGTTCTACTCATTCCATCCTACTAACTTTTTTATTTTTTAAACGTTATGTGTTTTCTAACCTGTAAACATATAACAAGTTGCTTCATCGGACACGTACAGTTGGCTGCGGCTCGTACCTCGCGCATTTTAGCCAACCATACTTAGCCGCTGAGCAAAACGTTAGTTGGCACAACTTGTTCAAGAATAATTTTGTGTAAATAGGAAAGTTATCTCGCATAAACTGCATTTGTTTCAGTTCTTTTATGTGGTTAACTTTTTTGTGAATAATTCGTTTAGTATTTTTTGCTCAACAGTTTTCGCCTAACTAGTTTGGTAAATCCAATTGGCAAAAGTGTTAAGGCTCAAATTCACGGTTGGCGGCAAGTTGTGCAGTGCTTTTTAGTTCTTACTTATGCCATTGAATTTCAGTGTTGTTGGTGAGTAAAATGTGTTTAACTATCAACCAACTAACAAGGCAATCAAACGGACAAATTACAGTTGGCTGCCGTTCGTGCCTCACTATTTTAGCCAACTGCAATTAGCCGCTTATTGTGGCGTTATATGCTCTTAGTAATTTTGTTTTAGAGCAAGAGAATTTACGGTGTATTTTTCGCTAAACTCGATTTGGTGTTTGCACTAATAAGCGTTGCCTTTTATACCTTTTTCAAAGGTGGCAACACTATTAATTTAGTTCTGACTTTGGTGAGTAGCTTCAAAAGTTCACGGTCAGGTTTTTATATTACGGTGCCTTAAAGTTCGTGCAGTATTTAGTTCAACGTACGCTGCATATAACAAGTCACTCAAAAGGACAAATAACAGTTGGCTATTTACTCCTTCGTCGTCTATTTTAGCCTACCATTATTTGCCTCTTAGTGAGGCGTTAGTTGCCTCAAGGATGGCTCATGTTTCAAACTTTGGTGATATGTCTTTTTATTTTGTCTATAGTCGCATTTATCAAAAGTGTTAGTGACTTTATAAAAACGTGGAAAGTTGAAGCTCCATTACATTGGAGACAGTGGGAAGAACCAGAGTTTATAGATCTATACAGGCAAATGTTCACGAGGCTTTGGCCTGTTGTCTTTGGCAAAGCTTGCGAAGATGCAAATTCAGAGTTACTTGTAAAAAAGCGAAATGATATAAGATTTACTTTAATCGTTGTTTCATTACTATTTGTCGCTGGAACTGCGTTTAATGGTTTCTCATTTGATATATCGCCACGTTGGGTGAGCTAAACGGCAACTAACAAGCTAATAAACAAGGACAAAAAACAGTTTGCTGTTTTCGTTCCTCAACATTTTAGCAAACAATTTTTTGCCTGTTATTAGGGCGTTATGTGTCGCCACTGTTCGAATAATACTTTATTAGGCTTTGGCGTTTAATTTAAAATGTTTGTGCTTGTTTCGTTTCTTTGTTGTGGTAACTTTAGCGCAGAAAAATTGGTTTATGCTTTTGGTTACACAGTTTTCGCCTATTTCGTTTAGTGCGAATAATTAGCTAAAGTGTTAAGGCTCAAAACTCACGGTTTGGTGGCGAGTGGCGATCTGTTTTTTAGTTCTACTCATTCCACGCTAAAACCTTTTGTGGATTTGGGAAAGTGCAGTGCTTGCCATGCAAAACACACATAACAAGCCAATCAAGCAGGACAAAAAACAGTTTGCTGTTTTCGTTCCTCAACATTTTAGCAAACTATTTTTTGCCTCTTATTGGGGCGTTAGGGCTATTCAGCTAGCTCATATATTTTTAACTAAGGAGAGTCATTATGGCCGGAAAAATCAAGTTACCTCACAAATGTCCAAAGTGTGGTGTTATTGCAAAAACAGAACCTGAATTGGAAAAGATTTTTGGTTACAGAACCTTAAATGGTGGAGTTAGTAACCAAAGCCAGTGTAAAAAGTGTAGATAAGGATATTTTATGAGTTTCTGGAAAAAAGCTTTAGATGTCACAAAGAATGTTGCTACAGCTGTTGTAGGTGAAATAGAAACAAAAGCAAATGAACTACGAGAACTAAAGCAGAAGTATGAAGAGAAAAATGATGATGAATTACTCAAAATAGCTAAGAATGACGGGGCTTTTGGTAACTCGAGTAAGGAAAGGAGCGTTGCTGCATCAATATTAAAAAAACGAGGTTACTCGGTAGAGGAATTGAAGTCATAGCCCTAACAAGCCAATCAAACGGAAAAATAACAGTTGGCCATCGCTCCGCGATTATAGCCAACCATTATTTTCCGCTTATTGGGGCGTTAGTTGGCACAACTTGTTCAAGAATTATTTTGTGTAAATAGGAAAGTTATCTCGCATAAACTGCATTTGTTTCAGTTCTTTTATGTGGCTAATTTTTTCGTGAAAAAGTAGTTTAGTATTTTTTGCTCAACAGTTTTCGCCTAGCTCTGTTTGTAAATCTAATTATCAAAAGTGTTAAGGCTCAAATTCACGGTTGGCGGCAAGTTGTGCAGTGCTTTTTAGTTCTTACTTATGCCATTGAATTTCAGTGTTGTTGGTGAGTAAAATGTGTTTAACTATCAACCAACTAACAAGGCAATCAAACGGACAAATTACAGTTGGCTGCCGTTCGTGCCTCACTATTTTAGCCAACTGCAATTAGCCGCTTATTGTGGCGTTAGGCATCTATATTGTATTCGAATCACATTTATCATTTATCAATGTTTTTTTATGTATTGTCTATGGTCCTTCCATTTGATGAACACT
>NZ_JAHKPR010000041.1:7422-142416 GCF_018860585.1 Colwellia sp. E2M01 | reverse complement strand
CCTTGTCATTGCACATCGAGCATAGCTCTGAGTTGGGAAGAAATTTAATCAAATTGGTATAAATAGTTATTGAAACATGAAAACTAAAACATGAAAACTAAAACATGAAAACTAATCAACTAGCTGATATTGCTCACGTAAAATAGTGATAATTTCCGCTTTCGGATTATCAGACAAAACAATTTTTTCACCGGTAATTTTTTCCGCAATGTCGGTATACGTTTTTGAAACGTTCATCAACACAGATAAAGGTAGCTCATTATCACGAGCTAAAGCTTCACGCTCAGGCATACGATCTTTATTTAATAAAATATCTGGATCAGGGAAATGATTAAGTAATAATTGACGGAAGCCCTCTTTCGAGTTTTCAACGACTTTACCATCACGATACGCTGCACCATCCCATATACGTGAAGAGTCAGGCGTTCCAACTTCGTCCATATAAATAAGTTTATCGTTACCGTTCACGTCTTTTACATAACCAAACTCAAATTTTGTATCAACAAATACTTGGTCAATTTTCGCTAACGCATTAGAGATAACATCAAAGCCTTCAGTTAATAACTTTTCATAAAGCGCAATGTCAGCAACCGACTTAAAATTAAAAGCGGTAAAATTTTCTTCAATATTTTTACGGGTAATATTCACATCATCAACAGCAGGAACTCCTGGAATACCTTCTAAAATACCTTTAGTTGATGGCGTTTGTAAAAGCTCAGGTAACTTACTGTCTTTTGCTAAACCTTCTGGTAATTCAATACCACAAAAATCTCGCTCGCCTTTAGTATAAGCGCGCCACATAGAACCGGTAATATATTGACGACAAATGGCTTCAATCATTACAGGTTTGGCTTTTTGTACAATCCAGACAAATGGGTGCGGAATATCTAAAATATGACTATCAGCTAAGCCTTGCTCTTTAAATAATTTAAACCAGTGATTAGAGATAGCGTTTAATGCAGCACCTTTACCAGGTACGCCACGCATATCGTTTTCGCCCTTCCAAATACAATCAAACGCTGAAATACGATCACTTATCACCATAATGGCTAATGAAGTATCACTCGGTACATCATAGCCCTTTTCTTCAATTAGGCGTTTACTATCAGTTTCAGTTAACCAGTAGACAGAGCGTACTTTACCGCTATGAACAGGCGCATCAGTACGAATAGGAAGATCATTATTAACGGCTAAAACTTTATCAGCTAAGTTCATCATTATTTCTCTTGATTAAATTATCAAATAATTAATTGTTAATGCTAATTCATAAATTAGCTTATTTAACTAACACTACTAGTATTGGGATTATCACTTTTTTTCACATTAAAAAGCATTAATAATGTTAGCTAAATATTTTATTTTAAAAAGTAAAAAGGACGCTATAAAGCGTCCTTTTTTCAAGTCTAGTTAACTATGTTAACCAAACTTACATTCTTAACTTAAGCAGCTAAAGAAGCTTGCGCTTTTTCAACTAAGAAAGTAAATGCTGCTTTATCGTATACTGCGATGTCAGCTAGGATCTTACGATCAATTTCAATAGAAGCCTTTTTAAGACCATTAATGAATTTGCTGTAAGATAAACCATTTTGACGAGCTGCTGCGTTTATACGAGCGATCCAAAGCTGACGGAATTGACGTTTACGTTGACGACGATCGCGGTAAGCGTATTGACCTGCTTTAGTTACTGCTTGGAAAGCAACACGATAAACACGACTACGTGCACCGTAATAACCTTTAGCTTGCTTTAGAACCTTTTTGTGACGTGCACGAGCTTGTACACCACGTTTTACTCTAGCCATTTTCTATATCTCCTAATTAACCGTGACGTAAAAGTTTTTTAACTGACTTAATGTCAGATGCGGCGATCATGCATTTAGCACGAAGATGACGCTTAACTTTAGTACGACGCTTAGTCAAGATATGACGAAGGCCAGCTTGTTTGAACTTGTAGCCTGAGGCTGTTTTTTTAAAGCGCTTTGCAGCACCTTTATTGGTTTTCATTTTAGGCATGTGAATAACTCTCAAATGTATATCTTTCTATAAAAGAAGATATATGCCAAATATTAAGTAGCGAGGGCGAAAATGACTTTGCGAACATAAATGTTAGCGTAATCACTTTACTTGCAAGCCTTTACTACCAGCGTAAAGATAAAGTTGGTGAATAAGTGAGTTAACCCACTTATTACTTGTCAAACCAAGTATTATCTATTTTTAGGGGCTAGAACCATCACCATTTGACGCCCTTCCGCTCTACGCGGGAAGAACTCAAGTACAGTTAACTCTTCTAAATCGTTTTTAACACGGGTTAAAAGTTGTAAACCTAACTCTTGGTGGGCCATTTCACGGCCACGGAAACGTAATGTTACCTTGACCTTGTCGCCGCCTTCTAAAAAGCGTTTCAGGTTACGTAATTTCACCTGATAATCGCCTTCATCTGTACCAGGACGGAATTTAATTTCCTTAACCTGTATTTGTTTCTGGTTTTTACGTTGTTCTTTTTGTTCTTTCGCTTTTTCGTAAATGAATTTACCGTAATCCATTACACGACAAACGGGAGGTTTGGCTGTAGGGCTAATTTCAACAAGATCAACACCCGCTTCATCAGCTTGGTCCATCGCTTCATCTAAAGTAACGATGCCACCAGGCTCTCCATCAAATTTAATTAATCGAACTTCGTTATTTAGTATATCTGTAATTAACTCATTTAAACGATGAGCTGGCTCTTTACGCCCGCCTCGTTGTCCACCTTTAATAGCCATGTTCCTCCTACAGAAACTCTTTTTGTTAACATAAATATTGATATTTAACGCTATTTCGTTGTTGTCAGTGCTCATTGACATTCGTCAACTCCGCACTTCCGCCTCGAAATAGAGCTAAATAGCGGCTATTTAAGTTACAAAACTGTGTAAATTAAATAACCTTTATTTTAAAGTGATAAAAAATTATTAATTATCACTTCTAAATGTCTGTTTATACTCGTGTATTAACTTCTTCGCTTATTTTTGCGATAAAGCTATCAACAGACATTTTTCCTAAATCTTCACCACTACGAGTTCGTACTGCAATTTCGCCAGCTTCCATCTCTTTATCACCAACAACTAACAAATATGGAACTCGCTTCAAAGTGTGCTCGCGGATTTTAAAGCCTATCTTCTCATTTCTCAAGTCTAATTTTGCTCTAAAGCCATTTTCTTTGAGTTTTTTGACGATTTCTTCACAATATGGTGCTTGTTTATCGGTAATATTCATAATTGTCGCTTGAATTGGCGATAACCATGTTGGGAACTTACCTGAATACTCTTCGATTAAAATACCGATAAAGCGCTCAAGTGAACCTAAAATAGCTCTGTGGATCATTACCGGAATATATCTTTCGTTGTCTTCACCAACATAAGTTGCGCCTAAACGCTCTGGTAATGCAAAGTCTAATTGCACTGTGCCACATTGCCAGCCACGACCTAAACAGTCCATTAAGGTAAATTCAATTTTAGGTCCGTAAAAAGCACCTTCACCTGGTAGGTATTCAAATTTAATGTCGTTATCTTTTAATGCTTGCGCTAAACCAGCTTCAGCTTTATCCCAAATTTCATCACTGCCGATGCGTTTTTCTGGACGAGTTGACAATTTAACAACAATATCTTCAAAACCAAACGAGCCGTAAACATCGTATACCATTTGAATACACTTACTTACTTCTTCTTGAACTTGAGATTCCATACAGAAAATATGGGCATCATCTTGAGTAAAGCCACGAACGCGCATTAACCCATGTAATGAGCCTGATGGTTCGTTACGATGACAACAACCAAACTCAGCCATACGTAATGGTAAATCACGGTAAGACTTTAAACCTTGGTTAAATATTTGCACATGACCTGGACAGTTCATTGGTTTAATCGCGTATTCACGTTTTTCCGACGTTGTCGTAAACATGTTTTCTGCGTATTTTTCCCAGTGACCTGATTTTTCCCAAAGTACTCGATCCATCATTAATGGACCTTTTACTTCGTCATAATCATATTCATGTAATTTTTCACGAATGAATTTTTCTAATTCTGTGTAGATTGTCCAACCGTCGTTATGCCAAAACACCATACCAGGTGCTTCTTCTTGCCAATGGAATAAATCTAACGTTTTACCTATTTTACGGTGATCGCGTTTTTCAGCTTCTGCTAAGCGTACAATGTAAGCTTTAAGTTGCTTTTTATCTGCCCACGCTGTGCCGTATATACGTTGCAACATTTTGTTGTCTGAATCACCACGCCAATAAGCACCAGCAACTTTCATTAATTTAAAGTGATGACAATGACGCATGCTTGGCACGTGAGGACCACGACACATATCAATGTATTCTTGGTGGTGATATAACGCTGGCGTATCAGATTTGTCGATGTTTTCATCAAGAATTTGTAATTTGTAAGTTTCTCCACGCTCAGCAAATGCATCATACGCATCTTGCCAAGTACCTACTTTCTTGACAACTTCATAACCAGTACGGGCTAATTCAGTCATACGTTTTTCAAGTTTAACTAAATCTTCTTCACTAATAGATTCATCAAGATCAACATCATAATAAAAGCCATTATCAATGGTTGGCCCGATTGCCATTTTAACATTTGGGTATAACTGCTTAATTGCATGCCCTAATAAATGTGCACAAGAGTGACGAATAATTTCAAGACCTTCACTGTCTTTACTGGTGATAAGTTGTAAAGCCGCGTCTTGGGTGATTAATTCACACGCATCAACAAGATTGCCGTCGATACGACCAGCAATGGTAGCTTTTGCTAAACCAGGACCAATGTCCATGGCAACATCCATTACAGATACAGCTTGTTCGAAAGAGCGTTGAGAACCGTCAGGGAGAGTAATTACAGGCATGATTTTTCCTTATTCAGTGGCGGCGCATACCAAGCGTCGCTTGAATTATTTAATATTTAAAAATAAATGGTATTGGCAGTCGCGTCATGCGGTTACCTACTAATGTTCATCCTGAACATAAAAAAGAGCCTATAGCTCTTTTTTAAATTTTTTTTATTTACATCGGTAATTGTAAAAGCCTTATCCTTTTTAAACAAGGACTTTAACAATAATTAATCCCTTTAGTTATATTTATTAGTTTACTTACTACAAAAAATAGCAATTCAGACAAACAACCTATAATAACGTTTTGTTTATAGTAATCATTTACACTTTAGGTGCTAGTATAGAGAATAAAGCCATTAACAATTTTTATGATGACACTATTACCTTTACTTATACCTTTACTTAGTAGCCTTATTTTTGTTTTCTTTTCGCACAACATTTTTGCCAATACAACTCCGGCTTTAACTGCAGATGTTCCTTGGAAAGTTTGGCAAGAAAATAATGAACAAAGTGTGAGTTATCGCCCAGTTACTCTTCAGGATGAACAACTAATCGAGATACGAGCTACTGCGAAAGTAAAATCAAGCTTGTCTGGTTTCTTATACTTTTTAGAGACTGTAACGAACACACCTAATTGGGTGGTTAATGCAACTGAAAGTAAAATATTAACGCAACACACTACTGCTAATACGACTTTCTATATAAAAATGACAACAATGTGGCCGTTTAAACCAAGGGTTTTATTATTAAACTCACAATATTGGCAAAACGATGATCTGAGCCTTCATATCAAAATAACTGATATTACTCCTGAATCTGTACAACAAAAGATGCTAGCAAACGATATTGATGTCACTGAATATCTACAAGTAAAAGTCCACGATGCTTATTGGCAGATCGCTCCAATTAAAGATAACCCTGCTGAGATCCTTATTGAATATGTGTTTATCGCTGATGGTAGAGGTAAAATACCTAGTTGGTTAGCAGATCATGTCGCATTAAAATCCATTTGGAAAAGTATGCGTAATCTTAAACAGTATTTACCCGATGAAAAATGGCAGAGTAAACCCACTATTACGGGATTAATTGAAGCTGATGATAGATAGGTAAATCGTTAGAATGATATTGCACACAATAACACTCTAACATTTAGTAAAACTGATGAATTTCATCCTTTATACTTGGTACATATAGGCTTAATTATTTTTAGGCATACTTCTTTTAAAGCTAATCATTATAGACTTAATAGTTTAGCGCTATTGCTCTGCCATTATCGCTAACGCCATCGCTTCAGCAACTTTAATACCGTCAATGCCTGCAGATAAAATACCACCTGCATAACCTGCGCCCTCACCGGCTGGGTATAACCCCTGCGTATTAAGACTTTGTAAAGTTGTTTTATCACGGGTAATTTGAATCGGTGAAGAAGTTCTTGTTTCAACCGCCGTTAAGGTAGCATCATTCATTGAGAAGCCTTGAATTTTCTTATTAAACGCTGGTAATGCTTCTCTGATTGCTGCAACAGCATAATCAGGTAGGGTTTCACTTAAGTCACAATAAGTTACCCCAGGCTTATAAGATGGTGTAACGCTACCATGTTCGCCACTTTTACGTCCTGCTAAAAAATCACCTACAAGCTGCACTGGCGCATCATAACTTTCTCCGCCAATTTTAAAAGCTTTTTCTTCTAACTTACGTTGAAATTCCATACCCGCTAATACGTAATCTCTGTTTGATGCAAATTCACCTGTAATATAATCACTTGGCTCAATACCTACAACAATTGCACTATTAGCATTGCGTTCATGGCGAGAGTATTGGCTCATGCCATTGGTCACTAATCTACCTTCTTCTGAAGCTGCGGCAACTACAGTTCCACCTGGACACATACAGAAACTGTAAACAGAACGACCATTACTACAATGATGTACTAGTTTATAATCTGCCGCACCTAAAATTTCATTGCCAGCATTATCGCCAAAACGCGCTTCATCTATAACTGATTGTTCATGCTCAATTCTAAAACCAACCGAAAAAGGTTTCGCTTTAATATAAACGCCTTCATCAAATAACATACTAAAGGTATCGCGAGCACTGTGACCAATAGCTAAAGCAATATGATTAGTTTCAATATGTTCACCGCTATGTAATGTTAAGCCGGTTACTTTTTTGTTTTGGTAGCCATCAATACCTGCTATAGAAAACTCATTTGTTAAGGTATCACCATTTACATCAACAAAATGAATTTTATCTACACGTTGATCAAACCTAACTTCACCGCCCAATTCAAAAATTTTGGCACGCATTTGCTCAACCATGGTCACCAATTTAAAGGTACCAATGTGTGGCTTACTTACATATAAAATTTCTTCTGGTGCGCCTGCATCAACAAATTCATGCAGCACTTTACGACTATAATGTTTTGGATCTTTTACTTGGCTATATAATTTGCCATCAGAGAATGTACCTGCACCGCCTTCACCAAACTGTACATTAGACTCGGTATTTAATATTTTTTTACGCCAAAAACCAAAGGTATCTTTAGTGCGTTGCCTTACTTCTTGACCACGTTCAAGAATAATAGGCTTAAAGCCCATTTGTGCTAATACTAAACCAACAAATAAACCACACGGACCCATACCAATAACCACTGGACGTTTTTTTAGGTTTTCAGGGGCTTGTGCGACAAATTTATATGCCATATCAGGTGTTGGCTTCACTTGGTTGTCATCATTAAACGTGGTCAATAACTTATCGTTCAACGTTGTTTCAACGTCCAAAGTATAAATAAGAATAATATTCGTTTTTTTGCGGGCATCATAACCTCGTTTAAACACGGTAAAATTAACGAGTTGATCAGTGGTTATTGAAAGCTTTGCTAAAATAGCTTGCTCAAGTTCGTGTTCTTGATGGTCAAGCGCGAGTTTAATATTGGTTAAACGAATCATTCTTTTTGAGATCCAACAGGAGAAGTGTAATATTTTTCTGTATTTTACCTGTCCATTATCATTTTATAAACAAGAGATTGAAATTGTGCTCAACAAAGGTATGATCTACACAATCCATTAGGCGCAATTAACAATAGTAAAAATCATCATGGCATTTGTAGTAACCGATAACTGTATATTATGTAAATACACTGACTGCGTAGCAGTGTGCCCTGCCGATGCCTTTTATGAAGGGCCAAATTTTTTAGTGATTAACCCTGATGACTGTATTGATTGTGATTTATGCCCAGTTGAATGCCCTGCTGATGCTATTTACCAAGAAGATGAAGTACCTGAAGATCAAAAGGATTTTATTGAACTTAACGCTGAATTATCCAAACATTGGCCAAGAATCACCGAAGTAAAACCGCCATTAGAGGATGCTAAAAAATGGGACGGGATCAGTGATAAAATACAATACCTTGATACCGATTTAGACGAATAATCCAAACTCCCCCCTGAAATACTCTTCAATAAAAGTACTTAAGACAATCCCGTTTAATAAAATAAACGAATAAAATTAGTTACAAGAAACGTCTTCATTTTTTAACTGTTTATTTGCCTAATAAGACTAAAATTAGCCATACTACATACATATTAAACATCTAAATTATTTAGTTAAAAAACAAAGTTAAACATATATTTTTATTTTATTGACGGAGTAGACTAATGACCACTCAACTCAGTGAAAAACGTATTACTTGTCCACATTGCGGCCACCATCTACATACCACTATTGATAGCTCAGCAGGCGATCAAGATTATTACGACGAGTGCCCAGCTTGTTGCAATGAAATTCACTATCATTTACATATAGATGAATACCGAAAAACTATTCAGTTGTCTGTTGATAGTGATGATTAAACTAGCAATGTTAAGTAATTACCATTAAATATATGATGAATTAATTTCAATAAACCTCAACTTTAGATTGTCTCATTGCGGATTTACAATATGCAGAATTAAAACTCAATTAAACCTCAATTAAAATCCTTTCTCGATCATGATATTTGCCTTGTTTGCGTACTTTATCTCAATTATCATGCTTACTCCTTAATAGCTCAGACTTAACACTTTCTTCAGCTATTCCTTTACCTTAAAGTTGCATTAATATCGCCCTAACAACGCAGTACTTTTGCAGGAAGTTACTCAACGTATGAATCTCACTGGTTTTTTCAGTCATAGTAAAAGTTTATTAAAACTTACTTATCCTATTTTAGTCGCACAATTAATCCAACACCTTATGGGCTTTGTTGACATTGTTATGGCTGGGCAAGTTAGCACCGTCGATTTAGCGGCTGTCGCGATAGCTAGTAGTATTTGGCTGCCACTCATCTTAACTATCTACGGTTTAATGATGGCTTTAGCTGCCATTGTTTCTCATCTTTCAGGGGCAAAAAAATACACCGACGTTGTCGAGCAAACATACCAAACCGCATGGATAGGCTTAGCGCTAGGTTTATCCTTAATAGGGCTTTACTACCTTGTAACACCACTTATTATCCCCTTTGTGACTTTAGAGGAAAACCTTGGAGCCTTGATGTTTGGCTATTTAGAATTTGTAGTGTGGGGGGCGCCGGGTTATTGCTTATACTTAGTATTACGAAATTATTCTGAAGGATTATCCTACACCAAGCCAACAATGATCATCAGCATTATAGGTTTAATCATAAATATTCCCGCTAATTATATTTTTATTTATGGCAAGTTTGGTATGCCTGAATTAGGTGGCGCAGGTTGTGGTGTTGCCACCGCTATTGTTTATTGGGTTATGTTTGTTGGTATGTTTATTTACGCTGTTTATTCAAAAGTACTTAAACAGGCAAGTTTATTTAACGCTTTTTATTGGCCTGTCTGGCGTGAAATTAAATATATACTCGCCTTAGGGATCCCTATTGCTTTGTCTTTACTGTTTGAAGTAAGTCTATTTGCTGTTGTATCCATAATATTAATCCCATTTGGTGTAGAGGTGGTTGCTAGTCATCAAATCGCTTTAAATTTCACCGGCCTTATTTTTATGGTACCGCTAAGTATTGCGATGGCAACCACGATAAAGGTTGGTTATGCCATTGGTAATGACAATATACAACAAGCCCGTGATTACAGTATTTATGCTATTATTTTAGGATTATTATTCGCCTGTATTACCGCAACAATTACCGTGCTATTTCGTGTTGATATTGCTCAAATATACAGTAACGACTTACCGGTAATAGAACTAGCGGCAAGTTTAATGCTATTAGCCACTATTTGGCAATTTTCAGACAGCATACAAGTAGTATGTGCTGGCGCATTACGCGGTTATAAAGATACTAAAGCTATTTTGTATATTACCTTTATCTCTTACTGGATTATTGGTTTACCGGTAGGTTTGATTTTAGGTGTAACTGATTGGTTTATGCCTCATATGGGCGCTTATGGTTTATGGATTGGCTTTATTGTAGGTTTAACTGTGTCGGCCATACTGTTGTCTTGGCGTTTACGTATAATTCAACAACGCATTGTGAATAAAGTAACAACTAAAACTGTTAATGTATAAGTTTCATGTTGCTATATTCTACCTGATGCAGATGCTGTTTTAATCACTTTGACGATAAAAACAGCATAAAGTATTACTTTTCAAATGATTTGAATAAAACTGCTTGCAAGGCGATAAACCAAAAGCTAATATGTCGCCTCGTTGACAAACCAACGTTTTGTTTACTAAATGGTTAATATAAATGATTTAGTGAAAACAATAAATCTGCGCGGTTAGCTCAGTGGTAGAGTCCTCGCCTGACTTGCGAGTTGTCAAGTGTTCGAATCACTTACCGCGCACCATATAAGTAAAACAAAAAAACCGCTTAATAGCGGTTTTTTTGTGTCTTTTTAAACAACTTTTTTGCATAAGCTATCGCTATAATTTGATACCAATTTAAATTAAAGCTTAAACTTAATCATTATACCAAGTCCGTTAAATTACTGATCACCTGTACTGGTTAAAATACTTAAACCCTACGTTCCTTTCAATCGCAATAACCAGTTATTACTCAATCAAGCGCCTTGTCTTTAAATATTTTCCCTTCGCACAGCTAGACCAGAAAATTATCGGAATTGGTATTATTTCCATTAATACTATATATAAAAACCTTATATTTAATATTATTGGGATATCCCATTTATTACGTCGAATATCCTCATTGATATATTAGATTACAATTAAAACACTTGATACTTCACTAAATATACTAGCTTTGCTCATTACTGTAATGTTAATATCAAAAAGAATGTTAATTTTATGATAATGTATTGACTTAAAGTTAGTTAATATCATTTATATAGATGATAAATTTAAAGAATATGTATTCTTAATTTACGCTTACTAATTAAAATAACTAATCAATTAATTTAAAAATCCTTAACAGAATAACCTTTCTGTTCGTTTTTAAATAAGTTATAAGTAAGTTATGAAATAGATATTTTAAAGAGACTGTAAAGCTGTTTAGTGCTTTACCTGTATCGTAGATGATCAAAATAAATGTGCAATGCAAATAACAGTGTTGCTTTGTAAGCTTCCTCAAGTGTTAAACATAAACATTGTGTGCCGAAGTCATTACAATAATAAATATAAGTACAATCGACTAAATAAGGAATAAAAATGATAAATTCAAGTTCTGTTTTTCGCAGACACCGTGCATCAGTTAAGGTTTACGTACCGAAAGTATCTCGTGACAATCATTACTTAATCGCCGAAATGCCACTAACAGATAAACTGATCGAATTAGTTGTTGGCAAGATTGATACATCAGAAGACAAACCTTATCAAAAGTTTTATCAAAAACTAGGTAGACTTGCCTTAAACGCTGTTGAAGAATGTGACATAGCTCATGCTAACTTTGTAGCAAACAATCGTCTAGTTCGTGTTCGTCATAATGAAGAACAACAAGTTTTACATACTGAAAAACAATCATTCTTCTTTTATAGCCCTCTTCATAACAGTACGTTTAAAGGTTATTTTGATGGTGCTGTTCGCTCAAACAAAATAAAATTTCTTTTCTTGGCAACGGGCGATAACTTACGCGAAGATGCAGCGGAGTTTCATGAAAAGGTTATTTCTGCCGTTGAGTTAATTTCAACGCGAATTGGCCTTGAAAAAGATGATTTAAAGGTTCGTGATCATCAGCACCTAACTTATGATATTTTTGCTCGTCAAAAAGGCAACAAAGAAAGTATTACTCATACTTTTAGAGAAATATCAGCTCGTTATTTACATCAAGGCTACCCTGTACCTGAAACCGCATCAGCTATTACTTATGCGGTAGTAAGTATGCCAATGACTAGACGTTTACTTAAAGATACAAAAATTGACTACGATGCTGAAAAACCATTTGAAGTACTGTATGAAAAAATATCAGCAGCTTTTACAAACGCAGTTGAAAAACATCACCTTAAACATGCGACTATGCTAGCAAACGGTATGTCACCAATCGTTCGTCTTGATAAAGAAAAACAAACAATCATTAATGGCGATATTATTTCATTAGGATATGATCCAGAAGAAGAAGGTGCTGACATCTCTTCACAATGGGAAGGTGATAAGTTAGTTGATACAGTTCAATTAATTTTTTGTGCAACTAACTCAGACGAAACCCATAATACTTATGGTAAATTTGTTAATACGGTTACCCAAGCAATTAATACGATGGCTGAAGACTTAAACTGGAATAAAGAACGTGACTATTTATTAATGCGTTTAAACCAACAGTTACTTCGTCGTATATAGTTTCTCTTTTATTGTTTTTAGTTAGCCTTTAAATTACTAACCTATGTAGACAAAAATAGTTAGACTAATAAGAGTTAAGCTCAGTATTTATATTACTGAACTTAACTCTTTTTTTTAGCCTTTATTTAACTTTATATCACTAACCTGAAATCGGTTTAAGATATTTTTAACCTATTGAAATTATTTATAATATTATTTTATCTAACACTCTATCTTGGTAGTTTCTTTAAGTACTTTAGTAAAATAAGCAAGGCAAATTTCGCGTCAATAGCTGGCCATTGGGATTGATAGCAACACGGCTCTGGAGTATTTTAACCCGTACAAGTGAACAAAAACTTAATGAAATTAGCATTAGCTACTTTTTCTAGTTCAACACACAGTATTTGCATCTTTAACTAGAGCAGGTATATACTTCACGTTTTTTACTATTCCACTTATCAAAGGCTTTAATTTATCATGGCTGTATTAGACGCCCCTAAACTCTCTACTAATCAAAACAAGTTAATTAAAAAGCTTAGACGAAATGTAGGTAAAGCTATTTTCGATTACAACATGATTGAAGAAGGCGACGTAGTAATGGCCGCTATAAGTGGAGGCAAAGACTCTTTTGCCATGCTAGATATATTAATTGCCTTACAAAAATCAGCTCCTATAGATTTTAAAGTAGTAGCTGTTAACTTAGATCAAAAGCAACCAGGCTTTCCTGAGCATATATTACCAGCATATTTTGAATCCCTAGATATCCCTTATTACATAGTAGATAAAGACACTTACTCTGTCGTTAAGGCTAAAATTGATGAAGGAAAAACCACTTGTGGCTTATGTTCACGATTACGCCGCGGTACTTTATATTCGTTTGCTGAATCGATAGGAGCAACGAAAATAGCATTAGGTCATCATATGGATGACATGGTTGAAACCCTGTTTTTGAATATGTTTTTTGGCTCAAAAATGAAAAGTATGCCACCTAAACTATTATCTGACGACAAACGAAATGTTGTAATTCGCCCATTAGCTTATTGTCGTGAAAAAGACCTAATCAAATTTGCCAATTTCAAAGAGTTCCCTATTATTCCGTGTAATTTGTGTGGTTCACAAGAGAATTTGCAAAGGCAAAACGTTAAAGCCATGTTGACGGATTGGGACGCAAAAACACCCGGTAGAGTTGAAGCTATTTTTAACTCAATTAAAAATGTTAGCTTAAGCCAATTAGCCGATACTAATTTGTTTGATTTTCAAAACTTAACTATTGATCGTTCAACTAAAAAAGAAGAATATGAATTTGAAAAAGAACATGTATCATCTTCTAATATTAATATTGATGAGTCGCTATATATTAACGTGACTAACTTATAGAAATATATTGTATAGAATTATCGCTGTATTATTGAAATTGGTCATACGACAGATAATAAAAAACGGTCAATATGAAATATCATACTGACCGTTTTTTATTTTTAATCACTTAAGCTAGTAACACTTTACTAGTCACTAAAACCCTTATGACTGATTATCTTGAGCGAAGTAACGTTTGTTATGACGCAGCATATCTGTAAGCTCTAACACGTAATGGGCTCCTCTTTGTGAGTAAGGTAATAGGCCTGTAGCTAATACTTCAGCATCTAACGGTTGATCTTGAGCTCTTAATTCTGCACGTATAATTCTAAACACATGATAAGCATTATGTGTATTGATGTTATTAAAGTAGCCTGAAATAGCAGAGTCGACACTTTGAAAAGCAGCAACTTCATGTTTTGCTCCGCTATCACGACCATTTGGTACCATGCCACAACCGCGCTTATAACACCAAATACCAAAGAAGTTTAAACCTACCCGAGCAAAACGCGATGTGCCCCAGGCCGATTCATTTGCCGCCTGCACTAATACCAGTGAAGTTGGAATAACATCAACACGCATAAGTAAATCGTTAATTTGCTGTAATAATGATGCACTTTCATTTACACGATAAGCAGTAACAAGGCTTTGCACCTCAGCTGCTTCCTCTGCTGTTAATCCTAAGCCTAAAGATATTTGCTCATGCCAATACTCAAGTTTATTGCGTTTTTCTTTAAGCTCTTTATTTTTAGCTTCAACAGCTGGACGAATGAAACTAAAGAATTGACGTTTTTTAGTAGGAATATCACTAATAGCAGAGAAGTCAGGTAGCTTCACTTGGTGTAATGGCGCTTCTATAATAACTTCTTTTTCTACTGCCTTAGGGGCTGGTTTAGTTTTACCCTGCTTTTTACGGGTAATTTTAGTTACCGGTTTTCCTGAACTAAGATCAACTGTGACTTCTTTTATGATGACAGTATCATTATTATCTAAGCGATCTGGCTTTAAAAAGGTAAAGGGAGCTACTAGTGCAACAAATATTAAAGTTACTAATATAAAACGAACAAATAACATCATCTATATAAATTCCTTTTAATTAAGCAGAAAATGTATCATCAGAGCCATTATGATCAGAATCTTTAGTCGTATGACTTTTACCTTCAGGTTTTCTGTTAGCTGCGTTTAACTCATTATCATGCTCAAAAGATTCATCACCCGTATTAGTAATCACCAACTCTTTAGCAATAAAAACACCAAAGATATCACGATACAAAATACCTTTAACATTGTAATACCAAGGTGCTAAATAAGTTAAACCAAATAAAAATATTGCAATGCCCAATGGTGCAATTTGTGTTTCTAACAACAAAGCAATGGGCACAAGTAATGACACAAGCGCCATGAAAAGAACGAAGAAAATAACTAATAATGGCAACAATTTGAAGCGCAATGCTTTAACAGATACGATCACCGCTTGTACTGGTGTCATTTTTTTCTCTACAACCAAAGGGATAGTTAGTGATAAAAGTACCGCTAAAATAACACCAGGGATGAGAAAAATTTGTGCGCCAATACTGATAAGTAATGAGGTTAACAACGCACATAACGCTACCCAACTGCCACGGTTTAAAAAGGAGAAGATCATACTGCTTTTAGTGGGTCTATTAATAGCATGATAAACCCCCATCATTTCAATGCCAGCAATAAATGGCCAAACGGCAACGGTGACTACAACATTGATAATTTGCAACATTTCAGGGTTCTCAAAAACCAATTCGATCCCCCCAAAAAAGCTACTGGCAATATATGAAATAATAACACCAAAAAAGAACACGCCAATAAGTGCTATATTAATCGACATTCTCGATTTAAGTGTTTGCTGCCAAGCTTCTGTCAAAACTCCTTTTACATCAACGGAGTATTCACCTTTCACCGCGCTATCAAGGTTGCCACCAACGGATACAATTATATTTTTTTCTGGCAAAACTGCTCCTTTCTCAACAATTTATCTTAAATTGCTGAGCATTGTACTAGAAAAATGAATAGATTGCTCCCTGCTTAAAAGTAACGGTACTAAAGCGAGAACCTCTTATTACTTTCATTAGATATATTACGAATAATGAGTTTAAAAAAGAGGGTTTATGAAACGTATAAAATCTTTATTTATTGAGGCTTAAAGATTAACGTTAACTACAAAAAAGTATTTTCATTAAGACTAATAAACATCACGAATGTAACGCTGCTGCTGTTGCAATTCATCGAGTGTAGATTGCCCTAAAATATCAATTAAAGCTTGTTGTACGCCCTCGCCCATACCAGATAAGGAGCCACAAACATAAATACTAGCACCATCAGCTATCCATTGTTTAACTTGCGACTGCTCTGCCAACAAAATATCTTGAACGTACTTAGTCGTTTGGTTTTCTTTTAGCTTACTTTGCGAATATGCACAACTTAATGTAATTGAATGATCTTTAGTTAAACAATTCAGCTGTTGATTAAGAGGCAGTTGAGGATCATTATGTCGCTCACCAAAAATTAGCCAAGTAGCTGCTTTTTGTTGTTCAGGTAATAATTTATTATTAATTCTCTTATCATTAAAAATAAAGTTACGTGCCGCTATTTGAGCTTTTAAGCCTGCTAAACCACTGCCTGCACCAATCAATATTATTGGTTTATTGTGATCTATATTATGGTGTGAGCTAACATCTCGAATCTGCCCTTCAACAATATCACCTACTTGGCAATAATGACTTAAATAACCAGAAGCTAAACCAAAGGTGGGAGCTTCATCTTTTTCAAGTAAACGTACAATAAGCTCCAGCTGGCCCGATGGTGAAATGGAAGCGACTGAATAACTACGCTTATGCAAATAAGGTAAATTACTAAGTAACTCATCACTTGAGTACGTACAGCTTTCTGGTAGCTCTCTTACTAGTAACCATGTTTTTAATTTTTGTTGATGGCCTTGATAGGTTAACCAAGTATCTCCGTCAAAATTATTTGCCTGTAGCCAAGCATCAACAATGGCAACGGGATGTTGAGGCTGTATGTCAATTAAGTCACCAGCTTGCCATTGAGGACAAGGACCAATACTTTTAAAACTTAATTGCAATAATTTTTCATCATTACAATCAGGGTTAAGTAATTTTCTTTGGCTAAGTTGCCAATATTGTAGTGATTTAACCTTTGGGTTTATTGTTAATTCCTGATCTATTTCTATCCAATCAGGTGTTATATTGGCAAGCTTTGTTGTTTGCTCTTCATAATTATCAACAGCAATAACATCACCTAACGCTTGAGCCCCCGCTGTTAACATTGCTTGGTTAACTTGATAGCCAAAAGCGCAGAACTCTGGGTAAGTACTATCGCCTAAAGCGATAACAGAATATTCTAAATTCGCTAACACTTTGCTTGTGTGATCAAGCTTAGCTTCTTGTTTTTTCTGTTGCTTAAATAGCATTTTATTAAATAATGAGCCATTATCAGGCGCTTCACCATCACCATAAGTACTGACAACAAATAAGATTCTTTCAATGGAAGCCAAGTGTTCAAGTGTTAACGCATTTAACGAGATCACGTTTGTAGTGTTTGATAAATTTAATGCTTGTGCGCAGCGCTCAGCAATAGCCTGTGCATTACCCGTTTGACTAGCATAAGCGATTAATATTGAGGTGTTTTCCGTGGGTGCAATATAACGTCTTGCACGGTGTAAGCGCCACATAAATACACACAATGCTAGCCAAGTAACACTTAATACGGCAATTAATAACAAACTTTGCATAGTAAAACTTTTGTTGGATTGATTTGATAATGATTAAAAAAGAATACCGCTATGTAATAGCGGTATTCTTGGTAGAGATAAGGTGTGTATTAGAATTATTCAGGGAATACAGCGAAAGTTGCACTATAACTACCGGTACGGATAGTTGCAGGTGCTGTTGCTTTGTTGTCTTTGTATTCAGCTTCAATTAAATACATACCGGCTTCTGGCCAAGTAATATTTGCATAACCTTTTGCATCTGTTACTACATCAATTTGCTTTTGATCGTTACGGTAACGAGTTCCACCTTTAACAATAGCTAATTTAACACCTGCAACGGCTTCACCATGGAATAAGAATTGAAACTTAGCTGTTTCACCAGCAAATAAATCATTTGGATGCGTTTCAGGTACTAACTCTAAACCTTTATTTGTTGGTTCAAATACCTTATTGCTCGGCTCACCTGCTGTTACATAGGTTTCAATACGACGGTACGAATCTGATACTTTTAATGAATCTGCATCTTTTGGTACTTCTTTAGCAAAGTCAGCAGCATTCGCTGTTTTGCCACGAGCTGGCCATCTTTTACGTTTGCCTTCACTATCTTTCCATGAAGCACGTAACCCCCCCATAGCATAACCAACTTTATAAGTACCTTCTGTAACTAAGTTTAAATCAAAGGTAGAACGGTATTTACCGGTATGTGCATTGGCTACTTCAACTAACTTACCTGTAGGGTCTTGAGCCATTAAACCTTTCATACGTAATGGCACATGCTCAAATACAAATAATGAGTTTGAAACCGCAGCGTCAAAAGTAACCCAAGGCGCTTCGCCTGATAAACTTGTTGAACTAGGTAATACCCATGCTCGGTGAGCATTAGCGCTAAAGCTTAAGCTTAAAGCTACGCCCAAAGTAAATAGTGTTTTTAATGGTGTAGATATTTTCATTTATAGATCCCTTAACGTTTAAAATTTATTAACTTATTTATTAATTTAGTTTAACTTCAACAGCCCCTAACTCTGAGCTGCCTTGTGCTTGTAATGGGTAATCGCTTGCATTAACAGGTAATACAAGAGGTATATTTACTACTTCTTTACCGCCAACTTCTCTTGACGCTTCAATACGTAACTTATATTCACCTGCTGGCAAACCTTGCAAATGTTTAGCACTTAAATCAATAGCAATAACATGCTTACCAGGTCCTTTAGTTGCTGAGGTTAAACCATCAAATGGTTGCTCTGCTTTTCTGCCAATGCGTCGCCACCATTGACGAATATCTTTGAGCCACTTTTTACCTTCATCTTCTTTCATGTCTAGGTCATACCACAAAGCAATTTGAGTTGCTTTACGGTTGCTATCTTCTAACCAAAGCGCAACATAAGGCTTATGATATTCAGCAACATCCAATCGCGGCAGTTCTACCTCGACAGAAAGGTTATTTTCAGCAGAAGAAATACTACTGAAAGCGGTGGCACTGCAAAATACAGCTAACAATACAGCTTTTAAAAAAACATTACGGTTCATTGATTTTCCTTTTAAATACGATGATTAATGTAAACTAGTTAAAATAATAAATAACGGTATAAGTATGCCTAATGTCACTATTGGCCAAGTTGATAAACGAAAGTTTGCTTGTTTATATAAAAGCCATAAACCGCTTAAACAAAAAATTATTGAAATAGCGGCAAATATATCAATAAACCAACGCCAAGCTTCATTGGTATAACGGCCTTTATGTAGGTCATTAAAAAATGAAATCCAACCGCGATCAGTTCGTTCATAAATAAGTTCGCCAGTTTCAATATCAATTGAAAGCCACGCATCTACACCTGGGTTTGGCATTGATAAATAAAACTCACCGTCATTAAATTCAGCCGTAACGCTCCGAGAAATAGATAAGTCATGCTCAGTTGATAAATACTGACGGATGTTGTCTGGCATAATATCTTGATCCTGTTCAAGTGAACGCCACTTCGCTAATATATCGTCTGGTAATTCCACTTCAATAGTCGTTATATCAGTATTCGCAGGAATATCTCCTGCATGGTTAAGCGTGATCCCCGTCCATGAAAAAAATAACATCCCAATACTACAAATAGCTGCACTGATCCAATGCCACTGACGTGCGCTACCTAAATTTACTTTCATGTATTCTGTGCCTGATGAGTCAAAACTTGCCTTTACGACTTATTGAGTTATTTAAAATAGCCAGACCACTTACCTAAATAGTTAAGTAGTAAGTCGACATTACATAAACCACAATGAAGGCGTCAATATTATTATGCTGCGCACTGTACAAAACAATCAATTCGATGTCAACTAAATAACAATGATTATCATTTGCAAATTTATAGTGAAATTTCTTTCCGTATTACTTAACCATACAACAAAAATGATAACCAGTTGCATTTGCATTAGTAGTAAGTATAATTAATTGTATAAATTTAGAGTAAATAAACTAATAACTATTTATAGGTACAACATGTTAAGAAAAAAATTATCAATCGCTATTACATTAGCTTTGTTACCATTAAGTCAACAAGCCTTGGCACAAACGGCAGATACAGAAGCAGTTGATACTACAAAGAAAAAAGTAGAAGTTATTAAAGTTACAGGCAGCTACTTTAACGATTATAAAGTTAATGATGCTTCTGGTGCTATGCGTACCAATACTTCGTTATTAGAAACTTCTCAAGCGGTTGCTGTTATTCCTGAAGTTGTTATTGATGAACAACTTGCTACAACATTAGGCGAAGTACTTTCTAATGATGCCAGTTTATCGCCTGGCTCAAAGCAACGTAACCGAGAAGTCTTTAGTTCACGTGGTTTTGAGCTAAGCTCAGGTACAGGTTACTTACGTGACGGCCATCAACATTGGTCTCATTATCAACAGCCTATTGAAACACTTTCAAGAGTTGAAATAATCAAAGGTCCTTCAAGCGCACTTTATGGTCAATCAGGACCGGGTGGCTTAATCAATATGGTAACTAAAAAGCCAACAGAAAAACGCTTATTTGATATCAGCGCTGATACTGATCAAAATGGCTCTACACGTTTTATGTTAGATGCAGGCGGAAAATTGACTGATGATTTAGGTTACCGCGCAGTATTAGTAAAACAAGATGTTAAATTTGAACGTGAGTATCAAAATGATGAACAACGTGAGCGTGATCGTTTCCTTGGCTCATTAGTGCTTGATTATGCTATTACCGATAGCTTATCAGTAAATGTATATTATGATCAAACCGACGACAAAGCTGGTTTAGATACTGGTGCTTGGTTAGATAATAACGGTGAGTTAATTGGTGATGAGAAAACTATCTATGATTTTTCATGGGCTTTTACTGATATTACAGTAAATAACATAGGTGGTAATGTTAGTTATTTTTTCAATCCTCAATGGTCTGTTAAATTGGGCTATAACGAGCAAACGTTTGAACGCCAACGTTTTGAGTCGACACCAAGAAAACCTGCTAATTATGTTGTAGGTGATAGTTACGAATCAAGACCTTATGATAGATTTGATGATTGGCAGTTTAAAACAGCATTTATCGATTTAACCGGTGAGTTCTCATTAGGCAGTACTGAACATCAAGTATTATTTGGCATGAACAAGCTAGATTATTACTATGGCCAATTACGCACAGCGATACCTGCTCCTTATGTTGGTTATGAAGCGCATGTTGTTGGTACACCAGAGCCAACAGCACCTGATGTTAGTTATACTACCGACGATACCTTATCTGTTACAGAATATGATTACTATGGTTTTTACTTTCAAGATTTAGTTACATTAAATGAACACTGGCAAGTTACTTTTGGTGGTCGATTTGATCAACAGAAAAAAGAAGGGGCGGATAGCGAATCATTTGTTCCTAAATACGGTGTGTTATATCACCCAATTGAAGATGCCACCGTTTACCTAAACTACTCTGAAGGTTTTGAGCCTGCGTCAAGCGAAACATTAGATAATGAAGATGATTTAAATCACGGTATGGAACTTGATGCAATAACATCTGAGCAAATAGAGCTTGGTGGTAAGTGGCAAGTATCTGAGCGATTATTACTTGAAACAGCACTTTTTGATATTAAGAAGACAGGCGCTTCAATCACTGAATCAATTACAGGCAACCCTGACTATACCTCTATTACTACGCAAGCAGGCTTACAACGCCACAAAGGTTTTGAGTTATCAGCACAAGGTGCAGTTACTGATACTTTATTTTTAATGGCATCAACTATGTATCTTGATGCACAATATGAAAAAGATGAAAACTATCAAGGAAAAACACCTGTTGATGCACCTAAATGGTCTGCAAGTTTGTGGTCTCGTTATGAGTTAACTGAAATGTTATCTCTAAATGCAGGCCTATTCTACCAAGGCGATAGATTTGCTGACAGTGAAAATACTGTAGAAAAAGATGGCTATACGCGTTTTGATGTGGGTGCTACATATACAATAACGGTATCAGACGTTGCATTAAACTTCCGTTTTAACATTGAAAACTTATTTGATACAGAATATGTTGCTGGTGGCGGTGTAAGCAACGCTGCTCTTGGTGACAGTCGAACGGCACGTTTTGAAGTTAAAGCGTCTTTTTAAATATTAATAATATTTAGTTTAATCAAAAAGTAAGTGTAGAATTAACCCTACACTTACTTTTTAATGACTAGCAATAATTCTATAATAATAAACTTCATTACTCTCTATTACTCAATTCAAACTACTTATTGATTTTTGTATTAAAATATTTCGATAAAACCTCCAAAGTTCTTCAAAACATTCAAAACGATATTCTTTACCATGATAAATGGTTTTCATAAACTAGCCTTTCTATAAAAAACAGGTAACCAGTTTATAAATTTCCTATCAAGAAAAGCGTTAACTAAATGTAATTTTAAGTAGTGATTAGTTACCCAGCACAGTGCCTAAAATTATTTTAATTAATAGCGAATAAACCACTAACAAAGCAGTCATTATTTTTGTGGGTGGTGTTGATGAATTTTAGTTAATACCGCTTGAAAATACTCACTGCCCTTTTGCTCAGCCAATTTCATATTATTTTCTGGTATTTCTTCTGGATTTTTATAGACCGACAGTACTCTTTCCATACTCGCTTCACGAATAATATGTAACATCGGATAAGGTGAACGATTAGTAAAATTAGTCGCGGCATCAAAATCATCATCCGTAAAACAATATTCTGGGTGCATAGTCGCTAATTGAAATATCCCTTCAAAACCCGAATCAACCAATAAGTCATTGGCGTAATCAACCAAATCAAGGTATCGGTCAAAACCTCTAAAGCCTTCAGAAAATATAATGAGTGTTGTTTCAACTTCTGCATTGTTTTGTAAATACTGACATTGCTCTATCAACTCATGCAGCGCAGGTTTTACTTGCTCAGCCTCAGATTTATAATAACAAATAGTGTTATTCACAAACTCTTTTTTAGCGAAAGGACAAAAATTTAAGTCAATAATAATTTCACTTATCCATTGTTTAGTCGCTTCAATTTCAGCAGATGTTTGTTGTATTTCTTTCATGTATTTCACTTTTTTCGTTTTTCTTTTAACTACGAATGTCGCATCATTAGAACATTTAGGTTACACAGCGCTAATATGTAATAACTTAGCTTGATGATTGCTGTAATTGCCACATTTTACTGTATTGCCCATTCAGTGCTAATAGTTGCTGATGATTACCCTGCTCTATTATCTCACCTTGATTCATCACAATAATATTGTCGCTATCAACAATGGTAGATAAACGATGCGCAATCACAAGACTCGTTCTATTTTTAGCAACTTTATTGATTGCCGTTAAAATAGCTTGCTCAGATTCACTGTCTAATGAAGAAGTTGCTTCATCAAATACTAAAATTTGTGGATTTTTTAAAATGGTTCTGGCAATAGCGACGCGTTGTTTTTCACCGCCTGAAAGTTTTAACCCCCGCTCGCCTACCATAGTTTCTAAACCGTCCGGCAAACTTTCAATAAAGCTTGATAAATTAGCTAATTCAATGGCTTTTAATACCGCGTCTTTATTCGCGGTTGGGCAACCGTATTGTACGTTATTGAATAAGGTGTCGTTAAATAACACGGTATCTTGCGGCACTATGCCAATATGAGTACGCAGTGAATGTTGCGTAACTTGGCTAATATCTTGTTGGTTAATAAAAATAGTGCCTGAATTTATTTCATAAAATCGAAACAATAATTTAACTAAAGTAGATTTTCCTGAGCCACTTTGACCGACAATGGCCACTTTTTTACCCGCGTTTACACTAAAAGAAATTCCCTTGATAATGGCGCGCTTTTCATTATAAGCAAAGCTCACATTATTAAAGTTTATGCTTGCTTCACTCTCGCTATGATCATTTAGTTTATGAACAGTTAACTCTGCTGCATCATGCACATCTTGAACTTTAGGTGTCTTCGCAAGTAACCCAAATAAGTTTTCAATATTGGCTAACGAGCCTTTAATTTCACGATACACAAAACCTAAAAAATTAAGCGGCATAAATAACTGCATCATAAAGGCGTTTATCAACACAAAATCACCTAACGTCATTTCACCTTTAGCAACCTCATGAGCGGCTAATGCCAACATGGCGGTCATCGCCATAGCAATAATTAACGCTTGCCCGCCATTTAAGGCAAATAAAGACAAACGGTTTTTAATTTTTGCCTGCTCCCACGTTGATAATTGCTTATCGTACGCTTGCGCTTCATATTCTTCGTTAGTGAAGTACTTAACGGTTTCATAGTTTAAAAGGCTGTCAATGGCGCGAGTATTACTTGAAGAGTCTGCTTTATTAGCAGCACGAACGTAGCGGGTTCTTAATTCCGTGGCAAAAATAGAATAGGCAATATAAAGCATTATTGAAACAAGGGTTATTGCCGCAAACCAAATACCATAATTCACAAATAAAATGGTCACTACCATCACTATTTCAAGTAAGGTAGGCACAATATTAAACACCATAAAGCGCATTAAAAAATTAATACCTGACGTGCCACGATCAATATCACGCGACAAACCGCCCGTTTGTCTTGTTAAATGAAAATCTAAATCAAGGGCGTGTAAGTGCCTAAATACCTTTAAACCAATACGTCTTATTGCTCGCTCAGTAACTCGTCCAAATAAGGTGTCTCTAATTTCTGCAAAAATGACAATCGACAAACGTACCAAACCATACGCTGCCACTAAACCTAATGGCACAATAACTAATGCTGCCGCTTCATTTGTATTGTTTTTATCTAAAGTATCGACAATGTCTTTCAGAATAAAGGGTAGATAAACACTGGCAATTTTAGTCAGTATTAAACACGACATAGCCAATGCAATACGTTTTTTAAATTCAAACAAATAAGGAAGGATTAATTTAAAGGCTTGCCAGTTAATGGTAGTAACTTCTTGATCAGGATGGTTTGACGGGCGCATGATAATTCTTTTGGCAATAAAATTGTATGATAAGTGAGAAAAGTATTAGGGTCTAATAGTTAATAATAAAAAACAGATCCTATCTCTATAGATACCCGGATTATTGTGGATTTTAGTTACTGCTTGTTTAGTGGTTGCATTACTAACATTCATATAAATGTCATAATTCTTACACGTTTATTACACAATTCCCTGTAAAAGTGACTATTCCCTGTAAATTGCTCGTATATACAAAGTTGATTTCATTAGAACTGAAAATAAGTAAAGTTAAAACTTAACAATATAATGAATTAAATAAATAAAAATCGAATATAAAATTTCACTTAATAATAGAGGTTATTTATTACCACTCTTAACTAAAAGTGAGTAGTAATAAGTACTTTAGCAACAAAGAGTTATTATATTAAATAAGCACCTAAATTAGACTAAAAAATACAATCTTTACTGGTAATTAATGAGAAATTAAATTAAGTTATTCAAGTGTTATTATGAATCTAGTAATTTATTGCTATCCCATTAATGTTTTGTTTAAGGAAGAAACATGAAAATCAAAAGTACACTAAAAAAACTAAGCCTAGCTGTTGGCTTACTTGCTATGGCAAGTGGTGCATCAGCAACCACTGATAAAGCAAAGCCTAATATCTTAACGATATGGGGCGATGATATTGGTTATTACAATATCAGCGCATATAACCAAGGTATGATGGGGTATAATACGCCTAACATTGATCGTATTGCTAATGAAGGTGGCTTATTTACTCATCATTACGCACAGCAAAGTTGTACTGCTGGTCGTGCTTCATTTATTTTAGGTCAAGAACCATTCCGTACTGGTTTATTAACTATCGGTATGCCTGGCTCAGATCATGGTATTCCTGATTGGACTCCAACAATCGCAGACTTGCTTAAAGAGCAAGGTTATATGACAGGGCAATTTGGTAAAAACCATCTAGGTGACCAAGATAAGCATTTACCGACAAATCATGGTTTTGATGAGTTTTTTGGTAACCTTTATCACTTAAATGCTGAAGAAGAGCCTGAAACCTATTACTACCCTAAAGATCCTGAATTCCATAAAAAATATGGTCCTCGTGGTGTACTTCACTCTTTTGCCGACGGCAAAATTGAAAATACGGGTTCTTTAACTAGAAAGCGTATGGAAACAGTGGATCAAGAGTTTTTGGGCGCTACTTTGAAGTTTATTGATAAAGCTCATAAAGCTAAAAAACCATTCTTTATTTGGTATAACTCAACGCGTATGCATGTTTGGACACATTTACAAGAAAAATACCGCGGTAAATCAGGTGTTGGTTTAACGGCTGATGGTATGCTTGAGCATGATGACCAAGTAGGTCTTTTACTTGATAAGTTAGATGACTTAAAAATAGCTGACAATACTATTGTTATCTACTCTACCGATAATGGTGCAGAAAAATTCTCGTGGCCTGACGGCGGTACTTCACCATTTAAAGGTGAAAAAGGTACAACGAATGAAGGTGGTATGCGTGTACCTCAGTTAGTTAGATGGCCAGGCACTATCAAACCGGGTTCTAAATTCAACAATTTAATGTCTCATGAAGATTGGATGCCAACTCTTGCTGCCGCTGCTGGTGAGCCTAACGTAGTTGAAAAACTTAAAAAAGGTTACAAAGCTAACGGTAAAACATGGAAGATTCATGCTGATGGGCATAACTTCAAACCATTCTTTGAAGGTAAAGAGAAGAAATCCCCTCGCTTAAGTAAACTTTACTTCAGTGCAGATGGTGACTTAAATGCTGTTCGTTGGAACGAATGGAAAATTGCTTTTGCTATACAAGAAGGTGGTATTAGTACCGCGTACAGAAAAACACCAGCATGGCCGGTAATTACTAACCTGCACGCTGACCCATTTGAAACAGCTTCTACAGAGTCACAAATGTACTTACGTTGGTATGCTGATAACATGTGGTTATTTGTACCTGTTCAACAACAAGTTGCAGCGTTTATGGCTACTATTGATAAGTTCCCATTCCAAGCTGGTAGTAGCTTAAGTGTTAGTGATATAGGCTATAAAAGCATTAGAACAGAACAAGCATTGAAACAATTACAAAGTTTACGCCCTAACCGTTAAAGGATAATAGCGTAATAGCCCGTTATTTTATAACGAGACACTTGTAAATTGTAACTATTTAAAGCCCAACATTTGTTGGGCTTTTTTATTGCTATTTATTATTGTAAAACAAAGAGTAATAAAATAAATAGGTAGGTGCTAACTTTGTACTAATAAAGCACTTTCAATGTAAATAACAATACCATTAAGCATAGATTTATGATGATAAATCTGTAATATTACTACTTATAAAAACGAAGGGTTAAACCTTATAAATAACTTTATTAGTAACTTTCTTGTTAACATTCTTTTTTAACTTAGCCTTTAACTTTAGCTTTTAACTATAGATAGGCGCTAAATTGATTCGTATTATCGACTCATTCTTCTTCATAAAACACGGTAGTAACATGTTTCAAGTATCATCTGTCAATTCTCCTCTTTCATTATTAATAAGCTCTTTATCTACTTTTCTAACTAAATACGCTACAAAGCTATTCATTGTCAGTATATTCTTAGGCTCAACCTTATCTTTACAGCCAGCAATATCAGCAGAATTTACCGGCTCAAAAACCTGTATCAATTGTCATCAACAAGCCTACAAAGATTGGCAAGGCTCACATCATGATATGTCGATGAAGCATGCCGATAAAACGAGCGTGTTAGGTGACTTTAATAACGCTTCATTACCCTCAAGCAATAAAGAGTTAACCAAAACAAGTCGTTTCTTTAAAAAAGGTGAACAGTTTTGGGTAAATATTCAAGGTGAAGATGGTAAATTTCACGATTACCAAATTAAATACACTTTTGGTTATACGCCACTACAGCAATACATGGTTGAATTTGACGATGGTCGTGTACAACTGATTCCTTTTGCGTGGGATTCACGTAGTAAAGCTGACGGCGGGCAACGTTGGTTTAACCTCTACCCTGACATGACAAAAAAATATCAAGAATTCTTTTGGACTAATACAGGACAAAATTGGAACTACATGTGTGCTGATTGTCACTCAACCAACGTTGAAAAGAATTTTGATTTAAAAACCAATACCTATAACACCACGTATAGTGAAGTGAATGTCGCTTGTGAAAGTTGTCATGGGCCAGCAAGTGATCATATTACCTGGGCAGGAAAAAATATAAAAAGCAGTAGCGATGAGCTTAACCAACAATCAAACAAAGGGTTTATTCGTAACTTAGCTAAATCAGTATCAAATTGGAAAATGAATGCAAACAAAAAAACCTTAGCACCTGAATCGATAGATCACAGCAGCCAACAAGTATTAGTGTGCGCGCAATGTCATAGTCGCCGTACTCAAATAAGTAATAACGATCATGTTAAAGACAATGCGTTTGGTGAACGTTATTTACTCGACTTAATTTCTAATGAAAATTATCACGCTGACGGGCAAGTATATAACGAGAACTTTGTTTACGGCTCATTTTTGCAATCAAAAATGTATAAAAATGGCGTAGTGTGTAGTGATTGTCATAACCCGCATACTGCAGAGTTAAAAATGCCTGTTGAAACCTTATGTTTGCAGTGTCATCAAGCAGATAACTACGCCACTCAAAAACATCATAAACACCAAAAAACGCCTGCAACAGTACAATGTGTTGACTGTCATATGCCAAAAACAACTTACATGAAAATTGATGCGAGACGTGATCATGGTTTTCATATCCCTACCCCTAATTTGGCTAAAAAACTAGGTACACCTGATACTTGCCTTACTTGTCATGAGGACAAAGACAGTAATTGGAGCGCAAACAAAGTAAATGCTTGGTATCCGCACTCTGTTGTCGAAGACGAAAAAGACTTTGCACCTATTTTTGCAGCAATGAATCTAACGTTGACGGAGCCACAACTATTAGGTACTACGGGTGAGTTATCGCGTATTGCGCAAAATAAAGCCTACTCAAATATTATTCGTGCCTCTGCGTTAACTAAAATGGCCAACACATCAAATACTAATACTATTATTGCCATTGCACGGGCAGCAAAAGATCCTGACGAATACATTCGCTTAGGTGCCATTGATGGTGCACAAAGTATGGCAAGTTCAGAAAGGTGGCGTATTTTATCGCCATTATTAAAAGATGAAGTACTTATAGTTAGAACCAGTGCAGCCTATTCATTAGTTACTTTATGGGATCACTTATCAATAGAGCAAAAAAACCAGTTAATGCCTGCGTTAAATGAATATATGACAAGCCAACGATATAACAGTGATCGCAGCTTTGCTCATTCAAATATGGGCATTGTATTTGCTTATCAAGGTGATTTCGTTGAAGCAGAAAAAGCCTTTAAAGCAGGTATTGCTATAGAGCCAAGTGTTGCTCAAACTTATTTAAATTTAAGTCAGCTTTATCATCAAATGGGTGAAAACAATAAAAGTATTGATGCTTTATTACAGGGCCAACAAGCAAACCCCAGCTATGCAGGTTTAGCATATGCTTTAGGTTTAGCCTACATTCGCGCCAAAAACTATCAAAATGCAGCTAACGCACTTGCTAAAGCAACAATACTTGAACCACAAAACAGTCATTATTTTTATGTCTATGGTTTAAGTCTTGAAAAAATCCGCCCTAATGACGCATATAAAGCTTTATATAAATCGTATCAGTTGAGTAATAACCCACAAAGTTTATATGCCCTGTGTGAAATGCAAATTCGTCATCAAAGTTCATTAGCAAATCAATGTTTAGAGCAATTACAACCTATAGTGCCACCTAATGTTATACAGCAGCTTAGACAAATGATGAATAACACGAAAAAGAATTAAAACGATGACAAAAATTTGATCATGAATAATTATAAAAAATCGCTTAAAAATTTAGAATAATATGCTATAAAAAGACAATAACTAAACTGATTCTTAAACTAATGGCTTAACTGTTCATTTAACTAATCAGTTAAAAATCAAATGACTAGTTTCATAATCTAATTCGTATAAAGGGAAATCGAATGAGTGATAACAAGCAAGTAATACCAGAAACAACCGATACCGCTAAAGCTACTGACACGTCAAACGCGTTAGGGCAACTTACCTTACTCAAAGCACAAATTGAAAAAGCGGTTATTGGCCAATCTCACGTGGTTAACTCATTACTTATTGCCTTATTAACCAACGGTAATATTTTGCTTGAAGGCTTACCGGGTACCGCTAAAACGCGCTCTATTAAAACCTTAGCACGCTCACTTTCAGTTGATTTAGGGCGTGTGCAATTTACTCCAGATTTACTGCCTTCAGATGTAACCGGTACTGAAGTTTATCAAGAAGTTAATGGTAAACCCGTATTAACTTTCCAAGAAGGTCCTATTTTTAATAATTTATTACTTGCCGATGAAATAAACCGCTCTCCTGCGAAAGTACAAGCTGCGTTATTAGAAGCCATGGAAGAAAGGCAAATAACCGTTGCCGGTAAAACCTATAAGTTACCTGAGCTATTTATGGTACTTGCGACACAAAATCCAATTGAGCAAGAAGGTACTTATCCCCTACCTGAAGCGCAAATGGATAGGTTTATCATGAAAGTAAATCTTGATTACCCTGATGATGCAGCTGAAGGCGAGATTATCAAACTAGTTCGCAACGAAGAGCAAAACATTGAAGCCGTTGAAAATATCGACCCGCAACATATATTTACTGCGCGTGAAGAAATTCACAAAATTCATTCTAGCCAAGCCATTATTGATTATATTGTTGCCATTATTATGGCAACTCGTAAGCCTGAACGTTACCCCGATTCACCATTACAACAATGGTTAAGTGTTGGCTCAAGCCCTCGCGCCAGTATTGCTATTGATAAATGTGCTCGTGCCCAAGCATGGCTTAATGGTAAAGACTTTGTAGACCCTGATGATGTGCGCGCAATTGTACATGGCGTACTTCGTCACCGCTTAGTACTTAGCTATGATGCTTTAGCTGACGGCGTTACTGCTGATGATGTAATTGATGAAATATTAAAACAGGTGGCTGTAGCCTAAGGGGTATAGCATGACTAACAAAACTAGTTTTAATAACGCTCAAGAAACTCAAACAAGCCCAAATATTGAAAATAAGAAAATTAGTGGTAATCAAGAAAAAACCGACGCTAGTATTTATGCTGATTTAAACGAATTACGCCGTTTAAAGTACTTAGCCAAAGGCTTTTCTTTTAACCCTAATCAGCCAGTAAATAGCGTACTGAACGGTAAAAACGTGTCTAAATTACGTGGCCGCGGTTTAAACTTTGAAGAATTACGTCACTATCACCCTGGTGACGATATTCGTGCTATGGATTGGAAAGTAACCCAACGTACAGGTAAACCTCATATTAAGGTGTTTACTGAAGAGCGCGAACGTAATGTGTATTTAGCCATTGATCAACGCATGACCATGTTTTTTGGTAGCTCTAATAAAATGAAATCAGTTATTGCCGCTGAGCTTGCAGCACTGATTGCCTGGCAAATCAGTGATAGTGGCGATCGCATTGGCGCCGTTATTTATAACGATACAGAAACCAAGGTGATCCCAGCTAAACGCGGTCAGCAACACGTTGTTAATTTATTGGCTGAAATGCTAAAGAAAAACCATCAACTATCTATTGATACTACAGCGACTGCAGATATTAACGATACTGATTCGTACAACAAAATGTTAGCAACGTTAAATAAAGTATCAAGCCATAACGGGCTTATTATTCTAATTGGGGATGGTCATGGTTTTAACGATAAAAGCACAACCTTTATAAAAAAACTAAGACAGCACAATGAAGTAATAGCTTGTCATATTGCTGATCCGCTTGAATTACAACTCCCTAAAATGTCACAAATGATTGTAAGTGACGGTAAACAACAAATTCAATTTTCTTCTGACAAAACACAGGTTCAACAAAAGTATCGAGAAGAGATAAGCCGTCAACTTGAAAGCTATGTTAACGCCGCTAAAAAATATCGCATTCCATTAATAGAAATCGATACTATTTCACCTGTTGAACAGCAATTACGAAAAGCGCTTGGCTATAAAGCAGGAGGCGTATAATGAGCTTTGAAAAACCGTGGGGAAATTATCTTCTTGAAAAGATAGTAGAGACCCCTGCTCCTGAAAAAATCAGCTTTATGCCGCAAACACTAGCCTGGCAAGTTGTTTTTGGGTTATTGATAGTGTTTGTGATAATTAAACTTTATCGCGCTTGGAAAACTTATAAAATCAATGTATATCGACGTGAAGCCCTTGCTTGGCTTGCACAATGCTCACTTAACAAAGAAAGTGATGTAAGACAGTTACCTGCCTTAATACGAAAAACAGCATTGCTTGCCCATCAAGCCTATGTAGACAATTTATCGCCCCTCAAAGTAACGGTGACTTTGAGTAATAACATCGAAGCTAGCCGTAGCAAAATTAACACCTTAAAAGGCAAAGAATGGTTAACTTGGTTAAATGAACATTGCACTAAAAGCAGTTTTACAGATGGTTTATCTTCTAAATCGTCTGCTAATATTGAGAATCAAATACAAAACACCCAATCGCTACATAATTGTGAAACATTACTTACTCAGCTTGCTTATACTGTAAATATCGATTTTTCAGATGAAAAGTTCAATCAAGCTTTAACTGCGCTGAGTGAAAATATTAAAAACTGGATCCAATATCATCAACTTACTTTTAACGATGAAATTACCAATAAAGTGATAACTGAAAAACAAGTGCAAGGAGCAAAACATGATTGAGTTTGCTTACCCATGGGCATTTGTTTTATTAGTACTACCTTTTTTAGTCACTTGGCTTGCTCCTGCTTATAAAGAGCGTAAACCTTCAGTAAAAGTACCATATTTTGCAAATCTTGTTGATATAACCGGTGAAAAGCCGCAAACAGGCGCGGTGTTGCTTAATCGTAATAATTTACAACGCTTGATTGTTTTTATTTCTTGGGTTTGTATTGTTACCGCGATGGCAAAACCAGAAATGATCGGTGAGCCCATCAATCAAGAAAAATCGGCTCGTGATTTAATGATTGCTGTAGATTTATCTGGCTCTATGTCTGTTGAAGATTTTACTTTACCTAAAACAGCTGTAAATGATGACGGTCAAAATACGAAAGCCACAGAAACTACTATAAAAACTGAAAACGTCAATCGTTTAATAGCGGTTAAACATGTACTGCATGATTTTGTTAAACATCGCGAGCATGACAGATTAGGCTTAATTTTGTTTGGTGATGCACCTTATTTACAAGCCCCTTTTACTGACGATATAACCGCTTGGCAAGAACTACTCAACGAAAGTGATATTGGCATGGCTGGGCAAAGTACCGCTTTTGGTGATGCTATTGGTTTAGCTATTAGCGTTTTTGAACAATCAGACACTAAAAATCGAGTATTGATAGTCTTAACTGACGGCAATGACACCGCTTCAAAAGTGCCTCCAGTAGAGGCTGCAAAAATTGCAGCCGCTCATGATATTAAAATATATCCAATCGCAATTGGCGATCCTGCAGCTGTTGGTGAAGAAAAAGTTGATCTTGACGTATTAAATGAAATTGCCAAAACAACCAAAGGACAAAGTTTTCAAGCTTTAAACAGTGATGAACTTACACAAGTTTATAGCGAAATTGACAAGCTTGAGCCACAAGAGTTTGACTCGCTTTCTTTTAGACCAAGAGTGAGTATTCATCACTACCCTATTATTGTTTTTGTCAGCATTTATCTACTGGCATTATTCGTTGTTAATGTTCGCATTAGGTCGCGCTTATCTCGCCAAAAGAAGCAACAAACATCCCAGAGTCAACATGATAAGTTTACAGGAGTAACACATGATTGATGATTTATCACTTTGGTTTGATAGCATGCAACATTTTCATTTTTTGCGGCCTTATTGGTTACTTATTTTTGTGGTAATTATTTATATTCTTCGAGCCTTTTCAATGCGCGATGACAGCCTAGCGCAGTGGCGAGATTTAATGTCTACGCAAATATTAAATAACTTAACGGTGAGCGGTAATAACAATAAATGGTTATCACCTAAAAAAATGTCGCTAATCCTTTCTGTGCCTCTTTGTATCGCTCTAATGGGACCGACATGGAAGCAACAACCCTCGCCTTTTAGTGAAAATAACGCGCCGCTGATTATCGCTTTAGATGTGTCAAAAACCATGGAGCAAGGCGATGTGCAACCTTCACGGTTATTACGTGCTAAACAAAAAATTATTGAGCTACTTGAGCTACGTGGTGACAGTAAAACAGCCTTAATCGCCTTTTCCGGTAGTGCGCATGTGGTCATGCCTATCACTAATGACAGAGAAATGATCCGTCATTTCCTCGATGCGTTGAGTGATAAAATCATGCCGCTATCAGGTAAGCTACCCGAAACTATCTTACCCTTAGCCGAAAAGTTATTAGCCAAATCCGAAGTACCTGGCACGGTATTATTAGTTACTGACGGCGCAACCAATAATACTGTAAAAGCGTTTGAGCAATTTTTTGATACGCACTCAGCACAGTTATTAGTGTGGGCAATAGGTTTAGAGGCGGCGCAATTATCAGATAGCTCAAATACACAAAATGATGATACACAAAGTGATAGTGCACAAAACAGTGATACCAATGGTTATAGTGACAACCAAAGCGCTTATACCAATAGTAACAATATTATTCCTTTACAACTTGAACCACTAAAAACGCTAGCAAGTAAAAGCGGTGGTCACTTACAATTGATGAGTAATGATGACGGCGACGTAAAACGTGTTAATAATTACATCAAAAACAATATTGTTATTGTCGATGATAACAGCAGACCGTGGCATGACTCTGGTTATCCTATGGTGTTTGTTATTGCCGCTATTTTCTTATTCTGGTTTAGAAAAGGATGGACATTACAATGGTAAATAATTCTGTTCATGCTCAAATGATAGAACCATCTAAAGTACAAACGGGCAATGCCTTGATTTTGTTTTTACAAAAGCAGCAACAAAAGTTATACCAAAAAGTATACCCTAACCGAAAGTGGTTAATCAGTGCCTTCATTATTGGTACTGCAGCTTTTATTTACTTTAAGCCACAGCAGTTTGCTGATTTATGGCTAACCCGTGATCAACAAGGACAGGTATTATTCAACCTAGGTCATTACCAACAAGCCAGCAATACCTTTAATAATGCGCAATGGCAAGCCTATAGTAATTACGGTGCCGAGCAATTTAAAAACGCAGCAACACTTTACGGACAGTTTAATGACCTAGCCAGCAAAGTGGCGCAAGCTAACGCTCTTGCTCAAGGTCGAGAATATATAAAAGCGCGTAATTTATACCAACAAATATTAAACAAACATCCAGACAATATCGCCGCTAAAACCAATATTGTTATCGTGCAAGACATTATTGATGAAGTTAACCGTTTATCTGCTAGTCAAAAAGCAGAAAAAGGTGATTCTTCACAAGAATTAGGTGACGAACCACAAACCGGTGATGGAGCAGATAAAAAAGAAGCCCCTACCCCACAAAAACTTGAACAATACAGTGCAGAAGATTTACTGCTTGATCCGAGCTTAAATAAAATGTGGTTACGAGACGTGCAAAAAAATCCAGCTACTTTTTTAGCGCAAAAGTTTTATATACAACAACAAAATAGCCAAAAGAACCAAGGCAAAAATGAAAGCGAAAGAAAAGGAAGTACCAATGACTAAACATTTTTTTGCGCTATTTTTAAGTTTATGTTTGGTGTCTGTAACGCTTTCTGCAACAGTATCTGCAAATTCACAAAGTGACTTAACTATTGCAGATTTAGTTAAACAGAACAAATTACGTATTAGCCTCACCTTACCAAAAACCAATGAAGAAGCGCCACAGATAGTAGGACAACCTTATGTTGTGTCTATTGAAGTGGCTACCGATCGTTGGTTTGATTCCGGCAGTAAAATAGCAAATTTCAGCTTGCCGCACGTTGTTATGCCCGCAAATAACATTATTACCACCAACGGTAGTCAAAATATTGCAGGAACCACATGGTCTACACAAACACACGATATTACTTTATATCCTAATGAAGCAGGACGTTATGACTTACCGAGTATAGAAATTAAGGTTTCTGTAAATACTGAGCATAACGGCTCAATAAGCGGCGTTTTAAGTACAAAGCCGGTTAGCTTCGATATTACTTTACCTGAGGCACTTGAAGGTGTTGAGAACTTTATTGTTTCGCCTGAAGCGAGCTTAACTATTGATGGTCAATTTGATGCCGAACAAAAGTACGCTTTAGGTGATGCTATTACTCAAACCATAACCATCAAAGCTGATGATATACCGGCAATGATGATCCCTGAAATTCAACTTAATGAAAAAACACTTGAAGGTATTAGTATTTATCATAAACCCGCGCAAGTTTTTGACACATCAAACAGAGGCACTTTAACGGGTACACGCGTAGAGTCATTTACTTATATATTTGAAAAATCAGGGGACTATTCTTTACCAGAGCAAGTAATTTATTGGTGGAATAGTAATACAAACACCTTAGAAACACTTGAAGTGCCCGCATCTCGTTGGACTGTTTCAACGGGTGGCGTATTAACGAGTGAGCAAGCTGATAAACTTTTTAAAGAATTTACATTAAATACATCAACTTTATTTAAACTATTAATTTTTCTTATCGTTATTCTTGTATTCGCCCTATTAGTAATAAAACGCCAAAAGATCTCAGCTTTTTATAAAACAGTAACTCATTATGAAAAACGTCAATTACAGCAAAACTTTTTAACTGACATCGCCAAAAAAGATTATTTATCTGCTGAAAAGTCTCTATATCGGTATGCTGTGTTCATTAATAAAGTACATAAGGTAAAAACCAGTACTATTAATACCCAACTGAATTTATTAGCTTTTTCACAAGATAACAAACAAAAATCACTCATTAATATTTCGTCATCCGATGCTAAAAAGCTTATAAAACACTTAAGCCATATAGCTAAAGGGACTGTTAAAGCACCATTATTTATCCCTGGCGAAAAAGTTAGATTAAACGGTTAATTTCTTCATTTCACTGTAAACAGTAATTTAACGGACTTGGTATTAAACCGAGTTTAGGTTATTTAAATATGCAGTGCTATTAGATCAGAATGAAAAATTAAGATAAAAAAAACCGTATATCAATTAAGTTATACGGTTTTTTTATATAAAAATTTATAAGAGATAACTTAAAGCTTATCTCTATAAATTTAAAACTTATACTCAAGACACACAGAAAAGCGCTTATAAAGCGCAATATGACTAATTAATAACTCTTAATTATAAATTTAGTTATTCTGCATTACCATCTTCAACACGGCTCTTAAGTTTCTGACCTGGTCTAAAAGTCACAACCTTACGTGCTAAAATAGGGATATCTTCACCTGTTTTAGGGTTACGTCCAGGACGTTCGCTTTTTTGACGCAAGTCGAAATTACCAAAACCTGAAAGCTTAACTTGATCGCCGCTTTCTAACGTTTCGCGAATTTCTTCAAAAAACATTTCGACCATATCTTTTGCGTCGCGCTTGCTCAGCCCAACTTTTTCAAATAAATGTTCTGCTACTTCTGCTTTGGTAAGCGCCATTGCTTAGTCCCTCAGTGATGCATTAAACTCAGTTTTTAAGGTTTCAACAACTCTATCGATAACATCAGTGATGTCTTTTTCTTCAAGAGTTTTTTCTATATCCTGTAATACCAAGGCGATGGCGAGACTCTTATAACCGTCTTCAATACCTTGACCTTGGTACACGTCAAACAAGTTTAGATCAATTAAAAGATTTCCGCCAACCTTTTCAATAAGTTGTAACACTTTATTTGCGTCTATATCGTCTTTTACAACAAGTGCTAAGTCACGACGGTTAGCAGGAAAGCGAGATACAGCGGTCGCTTCGGGGATTTTTTGAACTAAAACTTCAGACAACAATAGTTCAAAAATTAATGTTTGACCATTTAATCCTAATTTTCTTGTTAATTCAGGGTGTAAGGTACCAACATAACCCACTAAGTTACCATTTTTAGTAATTTTTGCGGTTTGACCTGGATGAAGCGCCGCTATTTCTGCTTTTGAGAATTCAAAAGACTCGGCATCACAGGTTAAGGCTAACAATGCTTCAACATCGCCTTTCATGTCATAAAAGTCTGTTGCGGCTTTTTCCATGCTCCAATGTTCATCAGTACGGTTGCCGCTAATAACACCAGCAATCATGTTTTGTTGACGAACACCGTTTTCAGCGCTTTCATCTGGTACAAAACGTAAACCTGTTTCAAATAAACGTACTCGTGATTGTTGACGATTCTGGTTATAAGCAACTGATTGCAATAAACCAGTCCACATACTTAAACGCATTACTGACATTTCAGACGAAATAGGATGCGGCAAGGTCATCACTTCTTCATTCGGATGAATTAAACTTTGTACTTTAGGGTCAACAAAACTGTAGGTGATAGCTTCGAAGTAATCACGATTAACTAAAGCTTGCTTTAGGGTTGATAAAGAAAGATTAGCTTCTTTATTTGCACACATAGTTAAGGTTGCTTTTGGCGCGATATTAGGAATATTGTTGTAACCGTAAATACGAGCTACTTCCTCAATTAAATCAACTTCAATTTTAATATCAAAACGATAAGCAGGTACATTAACTTGCCACTCTTTAGTGTCACCCTCGCCTTCTTCACTTACCGTAAAACCAAGGCGAGTTAATATTTCGCTAACTTTTTCATCTTCAATATGATGACCAATACGGCTATCTAATTTCACACGACGTAAAGTTACGTCTTTCTCTTGTGGTAAGTGTTCATCTGATTTAGCTTCAACGATAGGACCTGCTTGACCGCCAACGATACTCAATAATAATTCAGTAGCACGTTCTATTGCATCAAACTGCAATGTTGGGTCGATACCACGCTCATAACGATGTGATGAGTCAGTATGTAAACCGTATTGACGAGCTTTACCTAAAATAGCTAATGGCGCAAAGAAGGCACTTTCTAAAAAGATATCTGTGCTGCTTGCTGTCACGCCTGATTCAAGGCCGCCAAAAATACCAGCTATTGCAAGCGCTTTACTTTCATCAGCAATAACTAAAGTAGATTCTTTTAACGTTACTTCGTTTTCGTCTAGCAAAGTAAGTTTTTCATCTTTATTAGCAAAACGAACGTTAATTGTCCCGTTAACGCCGCCTGCAATTTTCGCCAAATCAAACGCATGCATTGGATGACCTAACTCTAATAACACGTAATTAGTTACATCAACTACAGGGTCAATTGAGCGTGTGCCACAACGACGTAGTTTTTCTACCATCCATAACGGTGTTGTAGCGGTTGGATTAATGCCTTTAATAACACGACCTAAATAACGCGGGCAAGCCTCTGGCGCTTCAATATTAATCGTTAATTTATCTTCAATAGTTGGAAACGCTGCAGTAATATCAGGTGTTGAAACTTCAATTGAGTTTAATACCCCAACTTCACGAGCTAAACCTTTAATACCTAAACAATCACCACGGTTTGCGGTTAAATCAACATCGATTGTTACGTCGTTTAAATCTAAGTATTCACGTACACAAGTACCAAGTGGTGCATCGCTAGCAAACTCCATAATGCCATCAGCATCATCTGCTAAACCAATTTCAGACTCACTACACAACATACCAAAAGAAGGTACACCACGTAGTTTGGCTTTTTTAATTTTAAAGTCGCCAGGTAATACTGCGCCAACCGTTGCAACCGCAACTTTTAAGCCTAAACGACAGTTTTTAGCACCACATACGATATCAAGCAATTCGCCTTTTTCAACGGTTGCTGAGCTGTAATCACCCAAGCTAATTTTTGTTACTTGTAATTTATCCGCGTCAGGGTGAGGTCCACATTCAACCACTTCACCAATAATAACACCGCTAAATTCGCCTGCTACAGGGTCAACAGCGTCAACCTCTAAGCCAGCCATTGTAATTTGATGCGCTAATTCGTCTGATGAAAGTGCAGGATTAACCCATTCACGTAACCAAGATTCACTAAATTTCATTATGAGTTTTTCCTACTTGAACTGTTTTAAGAAGCGAAGATCGTTTTCAAAGAATGAACGTAAGTCGTTTACGCCATAACGCAACATAGTTAAGCGTTCAACGCCTATACCAAAAGCAAAACCTGTGTATACTTCTGGGTCAATACCCACGCTACGTAACACATTAGGGTGAACCATGCCACAACCTAATATTTCTAACCATTTACCATTTTTACCCATAATATCAACTTCCGCTGAAGGCTCGGTAAACGGGAAGTATGATGGACGGAAACGGATTTCTACTTCTTCTTCAAAAAAGTGATGTAAGAAGTCATGTAAAATGCCTTTAAGATGCGTAAAACTTACATCTTTATCTACCATTAAGCCTTCAACTTGATGGAACATTGGCGTATGCGTTTGATCGTAATCGTTACGGTATACTTTACCCGGAGAGATAATACGCAGTGGCGGTTTTTCAACTTCCATAGTACGAATTTGTACACCTGATGTTTGCGTACGTAACACTAATTTAGGGTTGAAGTAGAACGTATCGTGATCTTGACGTGCAGGATGATGCTCTGGAATATTTAACGCATCAAAGTTATGATAATCATCTTCAACTTCTGGCCCGGTTTTAACTTCAAAACCTAAATCACCAAAGAAACTTTCGATACGCGCGATAGTACGAGAAACTGGGTGTAAACCACCAACCTTTGTACCGCGACCAGGAAGTGTTACGTCGATTGATTCTGCTGCTAATTTTGCTTTGATTTCAGCTGCACGTAATAATTCACCACGTTCATTAAGTAATTTTTGCACCGCTTGTTTAGCAATATTAATGACTTGTCCCATTTTAGGTTTATCTTCTTTAGATAATGCACCTAAGCCTTTCATTTGCTCGGTAAACAATCCTTTTTTACCTAAAAAATTTACGCGCACTGAATCAAGTGCTGCTGAGTCTGATGCTTGTGCAATGGCAGTTTCTGCCTGCGCTACAATGCCATCTATGGTGGTTGTGTCTAAGCTCATGATGTCCTCTAAAACGGGGGTAAATAAACCAATTATGTACGTTAACTTTAAAAATATAAGCAGTTATATCAGCAGTTAACAGACTTGTTTATCAATAGACTATTTGTGTTTTATTTCAAATATTAAAAATGAGGTAGATTTTACACGAAAAAAAAGCCTTATGTAGGATAAATGGCGGCTTTTTTTATGAAAAATAGCAATTAAGGTTGCAATGGCGGTTTGAGTGTAAGCTAAGAGTTAAATCTCGGGGCTATTTTAAGGAAGTACTTCATAATAAAGAGTTAGTGATATTGAATTAAATTAGCAAATCTCTTATTCAGGTTTGGGATGACTTTTACCCTGTTTAAGTGCTAACTCTGCCCTTTCTTGCTCTTCAATTTTCATAAGCAGTAAGGTTAAGTATATTTTAGTTGGTAAAGAAAAAAGCATACCTAATGCAATACAAGCGGCATGGATAAAAATCCCTTTAACCCCAAACGAATCAATATATTCACTATTAAAGTGAAAATAAATGCTTAATATTAATAAACATACACCTATGCCAATAGAGATTTTAAGCAATATTATTAAGTTTTTGTCTGTCAAACGAATGTCCTTATTCCGTTTTATTTATTACTAAAAAATACACTCACACTGATAAATAAACGGCTTATATTTATAAGCCGTTTAAATAGCTCATTACTATTACAAGTAAATAAATTATAAGTACTTACTTTGGTAAGTTAGCCAATATCGCCTCAACTGGGTGTTTAGCTTTTAAAGCGCTGAAACGTTTAACTTGCGAGCGACACGAAAAGCCAGTGGCAAGAACTTGATCATCATCTAATGAGTCAATTTTTGGCTGCCAACTTAATTCAAATAAACCTTTTGAATTATCTAAGTTCACTTTTTCATGACCATAAGTACCTGCCATACCACAACAACCAACACTTACTTTTTCAAGCGGTAAACCAAAATGTTTAAATATGGTTTGCCATTCATTTTCACTATTTACCAAGGCTGTTTTCTCGGTACAGTGAGCAAACAGTTTGAATGGCTTTTCGGTTAACATTTCACTCGCTTTAAAGTTATTGTCTGCTTTTACAAAGTTCAATAACCATTCATGTGCCAGTAATACGTTAAAATCACCACGTTGATCTTTTAATATTTTAGCGTATTCATCACGGTAACAAAGCACCATTGATGCATCCATACCAATCATTGGTATATCAAGCTTAGCGACTTGATTTAAAAAGTCACTGCTCGATTTTGCAGTTTTAGCAAAACGCGCTAAAAAGCCTTTCACATGTTGCGCTTTTCCGTTTGGTTTAAATGGCAATAATATCGGCTCTAAACCAAGCTCTTTAATTAATTGCATCATACTTTGCACAGTATTAGCATCATAAAATGAGGTGAATGGATCTTGTACTATCAGTACATAACCTTTGCGCTGCTCATCAGTTAAACCTTGTAGTTTAGTTAAATCAAACCCTGAGAAACCTGCTTTTTTCACTTGTTTTTTCAAGGTAGGAACAGACAACAATGGCGTATTAACATAGCCAATAGTTTTAGCTGATATTTTTTCATATATTGAGGTATTTAATACCGCATTCACAACTTTAGGCGCCGTTGCCATCAGTGGCGCTAATATTTCAACATTGGCAACAAGATGATCTTTTAATGGACGAGCATAACGAGAATGATAAACATTGATAAAGCGCGCTCTAAAGTCTGGCACATCTACTTTTACCGGACATTGACTGGCACAGGCTTTACAAGCTAAACAGCCTTGCATAGCTTCCATGACTTCATGAGAAAAATCGCCATTACCGTTATCGTCTTGCTCAGGCTTGCTGATAAAGTTAATACGTAACTTATTTACCGCAGTACTGAGAATTTCACGTACAGACCAAATACTTTTCGGTTTATTAATGCTGTCTTCTAATTTAAGAATATCAACACCTTGGTTTTCTAATAAACGTAACCATTCACGCATTAAACCAGCACGCCCTTTCGGAGAATGACGTCTATCTTTAGTAATTTTACTCGACGGACACATTGGGCTGTCAGCATCATAATTAAAACATAAACCGTTGCCATTACAGTCAATCGCTGCAGTAAATGACTCTTTAACCGTTACGGGTATTTGTCTGTCATAAAAGCCACGTTTAGTATCATCAACACTCACTAATTGTTCAGTTGATTCATACGGCGTACAAATTTTACCTGGATTCATTTTATTCAGCGGATCAAACGCTGATTTTATTTTACGAAGTTCAGTAAATAACGTTTCACCAAAAAACTCTGGCGAATATTCACTACGGTAACCTTTGCCGTGCTCCCCCCACATTAAGCCGCCATATTTGGCCGTTAACTTAACGACTTCGTCTGAAATAACGCGTAATAGCTTTTCTTGCTCTGGGTCGCACATATCAAGCGCTGGGCGCACATGAAGCACACCGGCATCAACATGACCAAACATGCCGTAGTTTAGATCGTGGCTATCTAATAAGGCTCTAAATTCAGCAATATAATCGGCTAAGTTTTCAGGTGGAACAGCGGTATCTTCAGCAAAAGCTAGTGGTTTTTGTGCCCCTTCAGTTTTACCTAATAAGCCTACCGCTTTTTTACGCATACCGTAAATTTTGTTAATGCTCGGCAAATCAGAAGTCACTTGATAACCAATGACACCTGAGCTTCCGCTACTAATTAATCCATCAAGTATGTTTGTTAATTCACTAACTTGATCCGCTAAGTCAGCAACGCTATCACCGTTATATTCAACAACGTTAATACCGTCCATAACTTTGCCAGGCACGTCAGTAATTAAATCACTGACGCTATGCCAAACGATATCTTGTTTAGCAAGATTTAATACACGAGAATCAATGGTTTCTACCGACGTTGCTTTGGCTTCAACAAGTGTTGGAGAATGACGCAGTGCTGAATCAAAACTATCATACTTGATGTTGATTAGTGTTTTAGCAACGCGGATTGGATTAACATTTAACTTTGCTTCACAAACAAACGCTAATGAGCCTTCAGAGCCTGTTATCAAACGCGAGATATCAACACCGGTAATTTCCCCGCTGTCATCTGCCGTTAATACGTTTTCTAAATCATAGCCTGTTAAGAAGCGGTTTAAGCGTGGAAATTTCTCTAACACTAAGTCGCGTTTTTCAACACAAGTATCAAGTACTTGTTTGATTATTTGGCTGTATGAATCATCATTTTTTTCAGCTAATGCTTTTGCTTCGTCTAACGTCATTGGCTCCGTACTTAATACATCACCATTTGCCAATACAGACTCAAGCGCTAATACATGATTTGAGGTTTTACCGTAAACTAAAGAGCCCTGCCCTGAAGCATCGGTATTGATCATGCCGCCAATAGTGGCGCGGTTTGAGGTAGATAAATCTGGAGCAAAGAAAAAGCCATGCGGACGTAAATAGTCATTTAGTTGATCTTTAACTACGCCTGCTTCAACACGTACCCATTTCTCTTCTACATTGATTTCTAATACTTTATTCATGTATTTAGATAAATCAACAATAACGCCCGGCGTTAAACTTTGGCCATTTGTACCTGTACCGCCACCACGCGCACTAAATTTAATACTAACAAATTGCGCTTCACTCGACGTTTTAGTTAATAAAACAATATCGGCTTTTGTACGAGGTTGAATAACAAGTTGCGGTAACTGTTGGTAGATACTGTTGTCGGTTGCAACAGCAAGCCTAGCGCTATAACTGGCATTAATATCACCGGTAAAATTATGGCTTTTTAAGGTATTAATAAAATCATTGTATAACGGAGGAAGATGACTTTGATGACTAATATGAGGAAGCATAACTATTTAATTTTTTATTAAAACAGGACAATGCTGCAAGTATACCATGGAAGAAATGAATTTTAATTCAATAATCATCGATAAACTTAATAAACACCCATAAAAAAGCCCTAGCTTTTAGCTAAGGCTCATTGGTAATCTGGGAGACGATAAATAGTTAAGTTATATTTTCTTTAATAAGCCATCACTTGCAGCTTCAACAAGGTCTAGCACATAATCAAAGCCTCTAGCACCACCGTAATATGGATCTGGCACTTGGTCTTCTTCATAACCTTCGGCAAAATCTAACATTAAATGAATTTTATTTTCAAGTCCTAACGGCGCTACCTTTTTAAGCTCTTCAACGTTATCGTAATCCATAGCCAGAATAAGGTCATAATCTTCAAAATCTTGCACTGTTACTTTACGTGCTTTAATACCATCAAATGAGTATCCGCGAGCCTGTCCTGCTTTTTGAGCTCGATGATCTGGCTTTTCTTTAGTGTGAGCCCCCAAAGTGCCCGCAGAATCAATATCGAGCGTTAAGCCTTTTGCTTGCATTTTATGTCTAAAAACAGCTTCGGCGGTCGGGGAACGACAAATATTGCCCATGCAGACAAAAAGAATCGACTTAGTACCTTGAATATTCACATTATTAGACATTGCTTTCACCGTTTTCAATTGTTAATTTTAACACTCTGTAAGTTTACTACTTGTGTTTTCGTTATAAGCTATTTATTTTTTGTTAATGGATTGTGTCGTTTTTTCTTACACAAATAAAGTAGAATATTCTTAAAATTACTTAAGCTGCTAAAATTTAACTGTTATTTAGCTTTTATTTTGTTAATACAAAACGCATTATTAACGAGCCTAGACTTAATAAGCGACCTAAATTTTATGTTATGTAGAGCTAATTAAAATGAAATTAATATGACCCCCGCAATAAATTCAGCCATAAAACATAAAATAAGTTATGTTGTTCATGAATATAGTCATGACTCAAGTAATGAAGCATACGGCGATGAAGCCGCACAAAAACTTGGTATTTCACCTGATAGAGTTTTTAAAACATTAGTTGTCAGCATTGATAATAAGTCTCTCGCGGTCGCTGTTATACCTGTTTCATCAATGTTAAGCATGAAGCTAGTTGCTAAAGCGTTTAATGGCAAAAAAGCAATTATGGCGCCAAAATCTGACGTAGAACGTTCCACTGGGTATGTATTAGGCGGTGTTAGTCCGCTTGGCCAAAAAAAGCGGTTACCTACCTTTATAGACACTAGCGCAATGAACTTTACTACAATATTTGTTAGCGCAGGAAAAAGAGGTTTAGAAGTTGAGTTAACGCCGCAAGATTTACAAGTATTAACACAAGCTGTTGCAACAAATTTATGTAGTTAAGAAAATAACAAGCTATTGTCAATCTAGCTTGTTAATTGTAGCTGGTGTAAAGTATTAAAAGCTATTTAAGTGAATCAACGAGTACTCTCTAAAATGAAAAAAACGTTAAAAGTAATTTCTGAAACGGTAGCAAATGCCAATGATATGTTTTATGAACGAAATAAAAACATTGATACATTAATGGGTATTATGGATGAAGCACTACGTAAGCAAGGCATGCAAGCCGATGCAATAACGATTGACTGTGTCACACTTGATAAAAAAATTGTCTTGGTTATTCACGACAGTAAACCTGAGTTTGTCAATATCGCCTTAGGTGATAAAGCGGGTGAAATACAATCATCTTCAGAGCATTTACTTTCAGAGATCAACGCCTCAAAAATGCTTGATATGATGGAGGGTTACTTTCTTAATTAATACTTTAATAACTTTAATAACTTTAATAACTTTAATAACTTTAATAACTTTAATAACTTTAATAACTTTAATAACTTTAATAACTTTAATAAATAAGGAAATTACTGATGTCATATATCGATGGATTTGTTGCCGCAGTACCAACAGATAATAAAGCCAAGTACCTTGAGCATGCGAAAATTTCGGCTCAGATATTTAAAGAATACGGCGCAATCAATATTGTAGAAACATGGGAAGATGATGTACCTGAAGGAGAAATCACTTCATTTCCATTAGCCGTCAAAAAGCAAGTTGGTGAATCGATTGTTTTTTCTTGGGTTACTTGGCCTTCAAAAGAAGTGCGTGATCTTGGTTGGCAAAAAATGATGGACGATCCAAAAATGGCTCCGGAAAATAACCCAATGCCCTTTGATGGCAAACGATTAATTTATGGTGGCTTTAATACTATTCTTAATGAGTAATTTTTTATTAGTTAAATCTTTATTGATTGAAGTTCTTATCATTGAAGTGAATGACTAAACAACCCTATTTCGATAATCGGTCTTACCTTTTTATTCACAGCAAAAACACGTATAATACGCTTCCCAAAAAATTGAGTTTGTATTTCACTCGGTATCATACATATTAAGTGTATACTCGCGTGATCAATTAATTTTAATAATACACGAAAGTCGCTACGGGTTTTGTTCAATAATTAGAGTATAAAGATAATGTTTATAGGAAGTACCACCACAGTAATCAGCCCTTGTATCAGTCAATGTAAACTGGATGAAGATGATAACTGTTTAGGCTGTTATCGCTCTGCTGCTGAAATTAGTGATTGGATGAGAAAATCTGAAGATGAGCAAATAGCGATATCTATTCGTTGTAAAAAAGAAATAGCTCGTCGTGAGCAAAATAGTTAAATACTAGTACAAGCTCTATCTTGCGTAGAGCATGTACGGTCACACGAACACCTATAGAAAACCCTATGAACGCATTTTAAAGCTTTGTTATGGGCTCTTAATTTTTCAGGCTCATTAAGACTGTATATCTTTCCATGCTTTTAGTTTTTTAACTTCCTTCACTTCTTCAATTTCTTCCGCAGCTTCAGTCTCTAAAGTCGCTTCAGTTATAGAGGCTAATGTTAAGTCTTCAACTGCAACGCCTTTTAACTCTGCTAATAATTCTTGAATTTCAGCTTTTAAATCTTTATCGGCGATTTTATTGCTGTTAATCATCGCTTGTTCTAAATGAGCTATTGCACTTGGCTTATCACCTAATTCAACCTGTAACGAGGCAATAGCAAAACTAATAGAAGATAAAAAGTCTTTTGAGTTGATAGCCTGTGCTTTAACAAAGGCCTTTTCGTAAATGGTAATCGCTAATTCTAAATCATCAGTAAAATCGGCTAGGGTTTCCCACTGTACAGGATGATCTTTATCAGTATCTTCATTATCGTCACAAATTTGCTGTAATTCAGCATAGTATTCATCAAACTTAGCCTGATTCTTTCTCATCACCGCTTGCATTAAGTCTTTTGCTAAAGAATGTACATGCTTATAAATTTTGGTGTTGACGTTAGTATTTTTACTCATGAGCTACCTTGTGTATTTTTGATTAAAATATTAATGCATATTAAGTTATTATAATGATTTATTGATTGCAGGGTTAATTTTATTCGCCAGCTTTTAGCGGTGTTAATATTTCTTCTGGAATTGGCTGTAGTTGTTTGTTTTTATCTAAACACACCATTTCGATATCACCAATAACGGCGGCTCTAGTTGCATTTGGTCGCCATAGCTCTTGTCGCCATAAGGTTTTATATTTACCATCAAACTGATATGTCGTCCGTACATCACAAACTTCAGCAAACTCAACACCGTCTTGAAAGGTTAAGTTAGCTTTATAAACAGCAAAACCTAAGCCTTTTTCTTGCCATAAAGTCGCTAATCTATCACTGTCTATCACATGTTCACGGGCACGTTCAAAATACTTTAGAAAATTAGGGTGATACACCACACCAGAATGATCGGTATCTTCGTAATAAATTTGTACTGGGTGATGATAAACGTTACTCATGTTAGCTCTTTAATTTTTAGTGTCGTTTAGGTTAAGAATTTAGGTTCAAGAATTTAGATTTAAGATTAGAAACCAGAGCTCAAGGAACTTTTTAATAATTTCATGCCATCATCAATTGAAATGAGTGGTGAATAACCTAAATCATTTTTAGCTGCGCTAATATCAAAATAATGACAAGTTGACAGTTGTCTTGCAACAAAGCGTGTCATGATCGGCTCTTGCTTTTTATTCAATAACTTATAAATATATTCAAGTACTGTACCTGCCGCATAAGCAACAGCGCTTGGAACGCGTTTAGTAACTTTGGGTAAGTTATCGCAAGCAAGAATGTTATTAAGCATTGCCGCCATAGTAATTGGCTCATCGTTACTGATGAAATAAGCTTTACCGTTACACTTAGAATCTATTTTAGTTAATTCAATTACCGCTAAAATATGTGCATACGCGGCGTTATCAACGAAAATAGTATCAACTAATTTATCTTCTTTACCAACCAGTTTTAACTTACCTGCTCTCGCTCGCTCTAATACACGCGGTACTAAATGCGGATCGCTTGGCCCCCAAATTAAATGTGGACGTAACGCAACGGTTTTCAATGTGTTTGTGGTTTGATTCGAGCTCTGGAGGGTATTAGTATTAGCGCTATCACTTTGCTGTGCTGCATTTAATATTAATTGCTCTGCGACTGCTTTGGATTCACCATAATAATTTAAAAAGTTATTCGCGTAAGGTTGTGACTCATCAATACCGGCCTCATCAACGCCAGCAAAGGTTACACTGGGTGTACTGGTATAAACTAAGCGTTCAATACCTAACTCTGTACAGGCTTGAATAACATTTTTAGCGCCTTGTACATTGGGTAAGTAATAGTCTTCTTTACTACCCCAAACACCTGCTTTAGCGGCAACATGGAAAACAATATCGCACGATGTCATGGCCTTTTTAAGCTGTGCAAGGTCAGTAATATCGCCTTGCACCATAGTTACGCCAATGTCGGTAAGCTCTGGATAACTGCCGCGGGCAAAGCCAGTCACGTTAATGTTCGCTTTACGTAATAATTTACACAATGATTTTCCTAAAAAACCGCCCGCCCCGGTAACAAATACATGTTTTGTTTGCTTGGCAAGTTCAGCTAAAGGTTGTTCAAGCTTGTTATTAAAAGCTGCAACTATGTTATCAACACTCATACTCTGTTCATCAGTCATACTCTGTTCATCAGTCATGGTTTAACTCTTCTTCTGCCCACACAGCTAGCTTTTCACGAAATATTTTTGCGTTGTGACGAATATCCACAGGAAAATCATCGTGAATTAAAAAGTGTGAAATAGCTGATGTTTGTTGATGTGAAAAAGCAATAGATCTTAATGCGGAGAATAAACTCGATTCATCAAATGTACTGTCTTTTTCTTTTTGTTGTTTTTTAGCTTCATCGGTAAGTTCTATACATATTACAGGTGTTATAACATTTAATAGCTTCACGCTAACTAATGCCGAGCGTTTAACAAGGTTATGGGTATTAAATATACGCTCACAAGGAATAGAATAAAAAAGCTGTTTTGGTGTTTCAACGCGATGCGCTTTACGGCCACACATCCACAACAGGCCATTATCATCTAAATAGCCTAAATCGCCCATGCGATGACGCACTGCATTAGTTGATTCAGACAGTAAAGTAGAGTCTTTAATTTTTGCCTTCGCGGTAGCTGTGTCACGTTGATAATATTGCTGACTAACCATATCACCTTTGACAACAATTTCACCAATAGTATTAGTTGGCAGCGCCAGTTCATCTTGCCATTGCTCAACCACCTCTTCACTTATTTTGATAATTTTTATCTCGACGCCGTTAACCGGTTTACCAACACAAATACCGCCGCCATTATCGGTGATATGGGTCGTTTTTAGTAACTCATTACTGGCAATTTTAGTTAACGGTAAGGATTCTGTCGCGCCATACGAGGTAAGCACAGGCACATTGTCATTGAGCAATAAGGTAAATCTTTCTATAGATGGCAGTGTTGCGGGAGCGCCCGCTGAGATAACACGTTTAAGGCTGGTTAACTTAATTTTTTGTTTAGCTTCGTCGTCACTTATACCTGCCTGTCCTAAGACTTCAATTAATGCGGGGTTGGCAAATAAGTTAGTACATTGGTATTTTTCGATGGCCGCAAAAATAAAATCTGGATTGGCTTTAATAGGCTTACTTGCGTCCATATCAGGCACGATAGAAGCCATACCTAACGCAGGGCCAAATAATGAAAATAACGGGAAAGTCGCTAAATCACGTTCGCCCGGCTCAATTGCATAATCATCTTTTAATGCAGTAATTTGTGCTTCAAACATTTTATGACTATATACCACCCCTTTTGGCGTACCTGTGCTGCCACTGGTAAAGAGTATTGCCGACATTGCATCATCGGCAAGTTTTACCATAGGATAAGATGTTTTTTTGTCACCTGCATTAAGCGGATAACGTTTGAGTATGCTCGCTAAACTAGCACCGCCAATCAGCTTGGCTACAAGCTTTGCAAATACTGAACTGCCACCTACGGTTAAATATTTTTTAACGCTACCTTTACCCCAAGAAAATAATAACCTAGCAATATGCGCTTTAGGAATACCGATAAAAGCGTCAGGTTTCGACTCTGCAAAACACTGTTTTAAGTTTTTAATACCCATGCCTGGGTCAACTAAAATGGGAATTATACCGGCTTTAAATAAAGCAAAAGTTAAAGCAAAGAAGTCAATACTCGGCGTTACCATCAACACCGCTTTCATGCCTGATTTAATGCCGTAACTATTTAGCGCATAGGCAATTTCATCGCTGCGCTGGTGTAAGGTAACAAAATCAATTTCTTGATAAGTAAGTGTGCCACGTTGGCTTTTTTGTACCGCAACAGCTAACGCCTTAGGTGTTGCTATTGCAGCATAAGCGAGATGACGACATAAGTTAGTTTGAGTTGACGTATTTAGTGTCTCTGTCATTGCCAATTCCTGTGATAATTTTTCAATTTGAAGAAATTAAACTTATGTCGCTATGGACTATTCTGTAAGTTGTGCTTCTGTTGATGTGATAAACTCATTAATTAACGGTACCACTTCATCACTCGCATCTTCTAAAATGTAATGTCCGCAATCATCAAATGCATGTACTTTTGCTTGTGGGAAACGCTCTTGCCATACTTTTAAGAAATGTTTATCAAAAACAAAGTCTTTTAATCCCCAACAAATAAGCATGGGTAGATTAGTAAACTTGTCTAAACTATCGCTAATATCTGAGACTAATTGATAGTTTCTGTCACCTTCTTTAAGCGGAATATCTTGAATAAAGCGTAATGTTGAAATACGGTTTTTCCATGAATTAAACGGCGCAACGTAAGCTTCACGCACTGCTTTTGGCATTGGTTTACGCTTAACACCAATACAAGACGCTATACCTGAAAAAGCATTGAAACCACGTACGAGTACAGTGCCAATAAAAGTATTACGACCTAACCATAACGCAGGCGGTAATTTTTTAGTTTTTGGTAAATGAAAAGCCGCTGTGTTTAATATAACTAAACGTTTAATACGTTCAGGATAACGTGCAGCATAGCCCATCCCAATCATTCCGCCCCAGTCATGTACAACCAAGGTGATATTTTCTTTTACGTCTAAATGTTCAAGTAAGGCTTCTAAATCATCGATTCGGTTAGCTAAGGTGTAATCATAGCCATTATCATCTGGCTTATCTGATAAGCCACAACCAATATGATCAGGAACGATACATTGATGGTTTTCACTTAATTGGCTTACAAGATTGCGGTAATAATAAGACCAACTTGGGTTACCATGCACCATAACGACAGGTGAGCCCTGTCCTTCATTTACATAATGATATTGGTGACCATTACGATTGATATAATTTGGTTTGAACGGCGAGTGTTCGTTTAAATTAGACATATCAGACATTATTACCACTTAAGCCCCAACATCATGCAGTTTAAACCACTGCCTATACCTAAAAAGCTCACGTTATCGCCTTTTTGTAAAAAGCCTTGATCATGCGCCATTGCTGCGGTAACAGGTAATGACACTGTGCCCATATTGCCGAGCTTTTGAAACGTTGGAAATTCTTTTTCTTTCGGGATAGCTAAAGCCGTTAATACTTGTTTTTGGTTAGCCGCACCCACCTGATGACAAATAACTTTATCAACTTGTGCTTCAACCCATTCACGTTGTGCAAGGAAATGGTCCCAAGTATCTTTTGCTAAAGAGACGCCTTCTTTGAGCAAACTAACGGCATCGGTACGCATAAACTCACGGAATAACTGTGGGCCGACTTCTTTTAAACCCCACTGACATAAATTATTATGCTCAGGTGCTGACAAGTGACTTGCACCCAATAGTTGATGATTACGATCAGTGTCTAAATCAAAACTACCATCGGTGAGTAATACCGCAACAGCACCAGAGCCCCCCGTTAAAGTCGCTAAAGATTGCGCATAATTTTGCATAGTAGGATCGCTAAGCATATCTTCAATGGTTACATCAACAATGTGACGTGCAGATTCACATGACACAACTAAACCAGCTTTAATTTGACCAAGTTCAATACGGTTAGCAATATCTAAAATACCTGACAATACGCCTAAACAGGCATTGCTGATATCGTAAATGGCGGTGTCTTTTAATACACCAAGTTTTGCCGCTATACGACAAGCCGTTGCAGGCTCGTGTTGATCACGACAAACACCGGTATAAACAACGGCGCCAATATCAGCTATATCAATCCCCGTTTCTTGCATAGCTTTTTCTGCAGCAACAATAGCGCCATCAGAAAGAATATGCTCAGTTGGCCACCAACGGCGTTCATCAATTCCTGTTAAGGCAGTTAATTGTCCCATCGGAATACGAAATTTTTGATATAACGGAGTTAAACGAGATTCTAGCTCTGCACTTGTCACCACTTCAGGTGCCAGTTCATACGCTAAGCTATTAATAAATACGCGGGAATATTTCATTTAGGTGATTATTGCTTATTTTGTCTAGGTTATGTGTCTAGGTTATATGTATAAGGTATCTTGCGCGGCATACGTTAATGCATCAAGGGTCTGATGAGACATGCAGCTAGATAACTAATATTAATTATTTATGACTATGGGCGTCATTTGACCAAGAATATGGCAAGGATTCAACAAAAAAAATGATTTATCGCTGATCTGCGCCCAATAACTGATAATTTTAACTTAAATGATCAGTTATTAAGCTAACGAAACGATTACAGTTGTTTTACGCAATTTGGTTATAAAAGCGTTTTCAGAGCAAGATGATAAGGCGTATATTTAATACGCCCTATACTTTACCGACGTTGCACTCGCAACAGTGAGCGTTGTCTACATAGTACAATGAGTGCCAGTGATAGCAATGCAATTAATGACAAGCTACCGCTACTAGACTTTTCAGGAGTAATATCAAGAGAGATAGTATTATTATCCACAATAGCAATGCCACCAGGATCGTCAACTACCCCATTAGCGATACCATCCGCGTCATTCGGACCGCCATCTTCAATACGTAATTTTAAACAATTATCTCCTACATTTAAGCCTATTTGATACAACTCACTATGCGGTGGCGGACACACACCATTAACATCTAAGCTTGAGGCAATAGTATTTTGGCTATTCTCTATAAAGTCTTCCCATTGTAAATCAGCATTTACTTTACGATAAACGGCGTATTCTGGTATGACTTCCGATAATGGCAGCACAATAACAACTGAACGACCAAATGGGGTAATATTATGAATTTCAAAATCAAAATATCCCATGGTGTTAACCAGAGTATCTTGGGCAACTAATCCGGTATTGATTAGCTCCTGTTTTGTTAATTGCACACCGTCAGAGCTTTGCTGTAAGGCAAATTTACCTAGTTTTAATTGTAATCCTGGCTCTGTTTCCGCTAATTTTACAATCGCAGCATTAACGTGTAATGGTTGTAAATAAGGAATTGTTGAATTATCCATATAAGCAGGTAAACCATCTAAATCATCATCACTAAAGCCTTCAGCATCATCATTAATACCATCTCTATCAGTATCTAATTGACGTAATGTTTGTTGAGTCGCCAGTAACGGAATATACACTGTTTTAGTTTGTGATAATTCAGGGCTACCGCTATTTGTGGTGTTGCCACTATCGGTTACCGTTACACTGATGTTTATTAGTCCTTTGTTATTATCAGGAATAATAACGTTCTCAACAGGAAAAACCCATTGTAATTCATCGCCAGATTGTACTGCTTCTAAATAATCAGGAATTTTCCAATCAATTTGATGGGTATCTAATACATTAGTGTCAGTGATAGATAAAACAACGGTTACTTCGCCATCATTTTTAGCAATGCTAGGTACTTGTATCCCTTGTTGCCAAACACTTAAGTTAATATTTGGCGTAACGTTATCTTCTGACACGGTAATAATGTGTTCATTATGAACACCCGCATTTACACCTTGTTCAAAACTAACAATAAGTCTTTCATTACCTTCCGCATGGAAATCATTGTTGATACTAATATCAATAAAGCCTGACGTTCCTTGCTCAATCACAATTTTATTGTCAGTTAAATTGTAATCTGCTTCGTCAACAGTACCTGTTAGCGTTAAGGGAATTGTCACTGGGTATGCTGGTGCGGCTCCTGATAAAATAACATTAACACGAGCAATTCCGCCCTCTGAAACTGTCTGCTGTGGGGCAAAGTTAACTAATGGGTGAATATTTAATGTTTGCTCTGTGGTAGTTATATTGCCGGCATTATCAACCGCTCGCCAAAGTATTGGGACTAAACCAGAGCTAACATTTTTAGCACCTGTTTCAAAGCCTAACGCAGTTAAACCACAACAATTTCTTCCATCAAGCCCATCGTGTACTGTGATATTGGTTAACTCGATTAACCGAGTAATATCGAGCATTGTAAAGGTATGTTCGGCATTAATATGTACTGCCTGTGGCGGCGTAATAATAGGTGCATAATCATCATTTAACGGATTTGTGCCTGCCAATGCTTCTGCAGCATTAGTAACGCCATCAAAATCAGTATCTAACAGGGCATCATCTTTATTTAACGGATCAAAATTATAAAGCAATTCATATTCATCGCTCATACCATCACCGTCATCATCTAAATCAGCATTGTTACCAACTAAATCGCCATCGGTATCAAACCGTTCATTTGCATCGAGTGGCATTTGATCTTCAAAATCTAAAAAACCGTCGCCATCATCATCGTTATCTTGGATATTACCTATACCATCACCATCGGTGTCATTACTTTCATTTGGATTATTAGGAAATTCATCATCAATATCTTTAATGCCATCGTTGTCATCATCGGCATCGGCATTATCACCAATTCCATCGTTATCAAAATCTGACCATTCGCCTGCATCAAGTGGAAATAAATCAATACTATCGAGGCGACCATCCTCATCATCATCTAAGTCAGTATTATTGCCAATGCCATCACCATCCGTGTCTAACCATTCAATAGGATCGTTAGGGAATACGTCTATTACATCGGTAAAGCCATCATTATCGTCATCACTATCACTGTTATCAGGAATACCATCGCCATCGCTATCGTATTGCTCAGCAGCATTTAATGGATAACGGTCGTTAGCATCTAATACACCGTCATTATCGTCATCAAGATCGGCATTATTACCAATACCATCGCCATCAGAATCAAACCATTCAGAAGCATCTAATGGAAATACATCAAGTACTAAACCACTGCTATCAAAGTCAGGGTGACCATCACCATCATCATCTGAATCAGCGTTATTACCTATACCATCACCATCCGTATCGTCCCACTCTAGCGGGTTAAATGGAAAAGCGTCATTGCCATCTAAAACATTATCATTGTCGTCATCAGGATCGGCATTGTTGCCAATACCATCTTCGTCGGTATCACGCGTTTCAAGTAAATCCTCAGGGAAAAGGTCTAATTTAGTGCCATCAGGATTAAAGTCATTAATGCCATCGTCATCGTCGTCAGAGTCAGTATTATTACCAATACCGTCCCCATCAGTGTCTAACGTTTCACTAGGATCAAGCGGAAAAGCATCAAGACTATCTGCTACGCCATCAGCATCATCATCAAGATCAGCATTGTTACCTATGCCATCACCATCAGTATCTAAATATTCAGTTGGGTCTAGAGGAAACTCATCATTAGCATTACTGATACCATCGCCATCAATGTCACTATCGGTGTTATCGCCAACGCCATCGTTATCTGTATCTAACCACTCTAACGGATTAAGCGGAAAGGCATCTTGACCGTCTAGTACACCGTCGCCGTCATCATCAGTGTCGATGCCATCACAAATGCCGTCAACATCAGTATCAAGACGCTCAAGCGGATCTAAAGGACAAGCATCAAGACCGTCTTGAACACCATCACCATCATCGTCGTCATCGGCATTATTGCCAATACCATCATTGTCAGTATCAATGCTCTCAAGCGGGTCAAGTGGTAAGTCGTCTAATAAATCTGGAACACCGTCTCCAACGCCCGTAATGTCATGAGTATCATCGTCAAGATCGGTATTATTGCCTATGCCGTCACCATCAGTGTCATACCATTCGGTATTATCATAAGGGAATACATCAAGTGTATTGACAATGCCATCACCGTCAATATCGGGATCTTGTGCATTACCTATACCATCGCCATCAAGATCAGCATTAACATTAAAATCAAGGGGAAAAGCATCATCAGCATCATTAACGCCGTCACCGTCATCATCAAGATCGGCATTATTACCAATGCCGTCTAAGTCAGTATCTAAGTATTCAAGAGGGTCAAGAGGGAGTCGGTCATAAACATCAAGTACACCATCGCCATCATCATCGCTATCGGCGTTGTTACCAATACCGTCTAAGTCAGAATCTATACTCTCTAGTGGATTAAGCGGAAATACATCAAGTAAATCAGGTACCCCATCACCATCATCATCAGTGTCGGTGTTATTTCCTAAGCCATCGTTGTCGGTATCAAGCCACTCTGTATGATCTTCAGGTAAAGGATCATTTGCATTAAGCGCATTGTCGCCATCGATATCAGGGTCTTCAAAGTTTAAAAGACCATCATTATCAATATCGTCATCGCTGTTGTTGCCAATGCCATCATTATCAGTATCCCTCCACTCTGACACGTCATTGGGAAAAGCATCAACGGCATCATCATAGCCATCACCGTCGGTATCAACGGCAAACACATGACTACCTATTAAGAGTGACAAGATAATTAAAAATTTAAAGCTACGTATTTTATACTTCAACACACGCTTCTCCAAAGTGAGGGAAATTAGGTAAAACTAGCAAAAGTATAGCCTGGGTCTATTTACTATAAGTATAGTCTTGTTCTTTTATCGGCAAATATTCAAAAACATGAATAAATACACTTTATTTAGCAGTAACTACATTAAAATTTAGTAGCCAACTTGTCTGCCAAAACGATAATTAAAGCCGATATACAAAGTGCTTATACTGCCAAAATCGGAGTAACTTGGATAAAGTTTAAACCCAACTTGCATTGCAGAGTTTTTAGTAAAACTTTTTTGCATAGCAATAGATATCACAGGGTTGATATCGCCTTGATTAGCAAAGTAAACATCTTCACGCTCTATGGTAGGCCTAAAAGTAAACTTGTGATCACTCAAATTTACTGCGGCAGCCAATTGCACTTCAAACATTAAGCTACTAATAAACTTGTTATATGATCGAGGGAAAATACGGTAGGCTAAACCTAATTCAATAGTTTGTAAGGTAAAATCTAAGTTAGCATCATTCCAAGTTTGACTAGTTTCATCTAAATCACTAACCATTATATTATCGAGACGATTATAACTAACTTGCCAATTAATTGATTTTTGATTAAAAAACTCATCACCAATAGCTATAGTGTAGCCATAACTTTTATCTTGGTTAGGCTTTTGTATTTGTATTGAAGTTTCTACTGCATGACTTTGCGTTGCTGAAAAAAGAGCAATTAAGCACAGTATTTGGATAATAAAATGGGTTCTTTTTGTTGCCACTTGTTTACACTCCTGCCAACATTTTGTCGGATTTAGGGACTACTAAACGAATAGTAACGTATAAAGCAATTTTCGCACCAGAGATTGGATAATAAATTAATAATAAAAAACGGTTTATAACCTATAAACCGTTTTTACTTCGTAACAGCCACTATATTTTTTATAACACTAGTGGCTTGAGGCGATTACATTTTAAATTTATTAATCTCTACTTCTAAGTTTTCACTTAATTTTTGCGCGTCATTAGCAGAGTTTCTTGCTTCATGAGATACGTTAGAGGTATTACTTGCCGTATCAGAAATATTTACAATACGTTGCGCAGTATCTTCTCCTGCCGCTAACTGCTCTATAGATGCCGTAGAAATGTGATGAGTCATTTGTGATATGTTACCTAATAAAATAGCAATATGCTGTAACTGCTCTGATACCTGTTTAGACTTTTCTACGGTTTCTTCGCTGGTAGCAACACTTTGGCTAACTGAGGTTTTTGCGGCTTTGGTTGCGCTTTGCAATTTAGTTATCATTTGATGAATTTCTTCTGTGCTTGTTTGCGTGCGCTGAGCAAGTTGACGAACTTCGTCAGCAACAACGGCAAAGCCTCGCCCTTGCTCGCCCGCTCGTGCCGCTTCAATTGCCGCATTTAACGCTAATAAATTGGTTTGCTCAGCAATGCCTTGAATAACGGTTAATACATTAGCAATATTATTTACTTCATCATCAAGTAATTGAATATTAGTCCCTGCATTTTCAATTTGGTTCTCTAATAAGTTAATAGTTTCTGAAGCTTCCTGGGTTAATATATTAGCGGTTTCACCTTGTTTTTCGGCTTCGATAACAGAATCAGCTGTTTGTTTCGCATTTTCTGCCACGTTCGTTGCTGAGGCAGTTAATTCTGTAATGGCCGAAGCAACCATTTGTGTTTCTTCATTCATCACTCTGGTTAAAGTATCTAACTCACCAGCTCGACGCTCAGAGTTATCTGTTTGCGTATGTAAATGTTCAGCTACACTTTTAATACCTTGCATTACTTCTTGTAACGATAGTTGCATGTAATTAATAGCACCTGCAACACTCTCTTTATGAGCATAACTAAATTTAACATCTTGATTTAAGTCTCCACGAGAAACCTTTAATACCAATTTATGCACATCTTCTATTTCAGCGCCTAAAGCGGTATTTAATGCAAGACCAGAACGTGCTAAAGCTGCTGATAAAATTAAGCCAATAAAAATAGATAAAGTCAGTAGCCATTGCGCTGTATTCCAGTAACGCGCATCAGCCTCTACATTACTAATACCTGTGCCTATATACCAACCCCATTTAGGTGTTTTTTGCACAACCGAGGTTAAGTCAACAACTTGCCCTTCTCGCTCTGAATCCCAATGATAAGTAATAATTTTATTTGTTTTATTACCAACGAGCCTCGCAACTAATTGACCAACGCTGTTGCCATTAGCATCTTTAAAATCATTAAAGCTGGTACCGTGAAGTTGAGGGTCGTGCGGGGTAGCAACAAAATCAAGGTTTTCATCAACAACATAGACATATTCAGAATCATGATATTTATTTTCTCTAAGTAGTTGTATGGCAAACTCTTTTGCTTTTTGTTCACTTAACCCATTGCGATCGCTCAGTAGCTCAAATTGCTCTACAATATTTGCGGTAGATTTCATTAGTTGATTAATACGAGCGATATTATCAGATTCACTAGCCTTGTTTAATACTTGTAAACCGAGTAAAGCAATACTCATTAACGATAAGAACAATACTAGAACAAACGCGAGTATCTTAGTTTTTAAACTCATTTAACCACCTCAATTTTTAACTGTAGTATTTTAGCTATTGCTTATGAATAACTGACATTTTGCATTCATGACTGATGATTAAATAATAAGGGAATATATAAAATCAAAGCGACTTACTATCTATACCAATGACAGCGCTATCATTAATAGCACTAAAGTATAGCAACCAGCCTTTTTTACAAGCAATGAGTATGCCTATAACGATTAAAACAAGAAGTAATTTATACAAATAAACTAAATGATATAAAATGGCGTTTAAATCAACATTAAACCAACATTAAACTAACATTAAATCAACCATTACTTTCCTAATGCTAGCCCTTCACGCCTTGGATCGGCGCCGCCGACGAGCCCTTTTGGGGTTAGTTCAATGGCGTGTAAGCCACTATTAAGCTCTTGAATAACTACCTCATGTCCTTTTGCTTCAAGCGCAGGCTTTAGCTGCACAATATCAGTGCCTTGCTCTAAGGCTGTTAGATCATTTCTATTGGTAACATGCGGTAAGCTAACCGCTTGTTGTACATTAAGTTGCCAATCAAGCACACCAGCGATAGATTGCGCTACGTAGTTAATAATACGGCTGCCACCAGGAGCACCAAGCAATAAACGTAAAGAATTATCTTTATTAAATACCATCATAGGCGCCATTGAACTGCGTGGCCTTTTCAACGGTTCAACCCTATTTGCTACCCATTTACCGTTATTTTTGGGTGATAATGAAAAATCAGTTAGCTGATTATTTAAAATAAAACCTTCTACCATTAAGGCCGAGCCAAAACCGTTTTCAATACTGCTGGTCATTGATACGGCATTACCTTGTTTATCAACAACAACTAGATGTGTGGTAGACGGTTTTTCAAGGGCATTATCATCACCTAAATCATCACTATTTTCAGGCGTTCCAGCTGGTGCTTGACCCATATCTTTTTGCACATCAATTAGAGCGCCACGCTGCATCATGTAATTACTATCTAATAAGCCATTAACAGGCACACTAACAAAGTCACTATCGGCAATATATTTGTTACGATCGGCAAAGGCTAAACGTGCACTTTGCGTTAGTAAGTGCGCCGCCTGTATGGAGTTAGGTAGATATTGTGATAATTGAAACCCTTGTAATTGTGCAAGAATTTGAATTACCGTGATCCCACCAGAGCTTGGCGGTGGCATGCCGCAAATCTTATATTGATGATAAGGCGCACAAACAGGCGTTCGTTCAATTGCTTGATAATTTTTCATATCATCAAGACTTAATAAGCCGGGCGAGACAATTGACTGCTGAACTTTGTCGACAATTTTTTTAGCTATCCAGCCTTGATAAAAAACCTTCGCCCCTTCTTTGGCAACACTACGTAATACTTTAGCTAATTTAGGGTTTTTTAATAAATCACCTGCTTTAACCCTTACCCCATTAGGTGAAAAATATCTTTTAATTTCAGGCATTGTATACAAGCCAGGATTATAATTACTCGCTAATAATTTTACTAAGCGTGGCGAGACAATAAAACCATTTTCAGCCAGTTCAATTGCCGGTGTAAACAGCTCTTTCCATGGCAATACACCAAAGCTATCGTGTGATTTTTGTAACGCCGCTATTAATCCAGGTACGCCAACAGATTTACCACCAACAACAGCATCAACCCAATTTAAAGGTTTACCATTTTTATCTAAAAATAACTCACTTGTTGCAGCTTTAGGTGCGGTTTCTCGACCATCAATAGTAATCATTTTTTTAGCTTTATTATCCCAATGCAGCATAAAAGTGCCGCCACCAAGCCCGGAGGACTGAGGTTCAACCAAACTTAATACCAGCTGTGCTGCAATTGCCGCATCAACCGCACTACCGCCTTTTTCAAGCATTAATAAGCCAGCTTTACTAGCATACGGATTGGCAGCAACAATCATGTATTCTTTTGCAAATACGGCTTTTTTTTCTGTATAACCGGTAGCCGCTTCTGGCTCTCTAATTTCACGTTTTCCGCTAGCCGCTTCAGCATAATTTTGGGGGCTGAAAACAAGTGCTATAACAAACGATATAGCAATAAAAAAGGTGAGCTGTGCAGATTTATCTATAAAAGTTAACTGTTTACTCGGAAGAAGTTGATGATGATACATAGGGTTTCCTTGATGTTTTTTTGCGCTGAAATTTTCATTTTTTCATTGATTAACGCTTTAAATAACTAATTTGCCATTATTACTTCTACTAATTATTTTGGCCTAAACGATAATTGAAACTGATTAAATTCAGCAAACTTATCTAATAAAGGTTGATATTTTCCTACTTGATTTGGTTTAACGCTTTTTTCTGTGATATTAAAGGGCGATTCAAGTAAAGCTAATGCATAACAAGCCGCCTCTAAACTTGATAATGCGTTTTTTTTAGCGACTTTTCGTATGAGATATTGCCCTGCATTAGCAATTTCTTCAGGCAGACATACTTGTGGTAATTGTTGTAAGTTACTCGACAGCATAAACATACGATACGCTTTTTTCCAAGTTCCATCGAGTATAAGCAAGCATGGCGGTTTAGCCGCAGGCTTTTTAGTTTTTTCTTTAAGTAAATTAATTAAACTAGCATCTATTATTTGCGCTTGCTCACTCGGATATAATAACAAGGTATCATACTGTTCAATAATTTGTTGTAATGCTCGGTCATCAGAAAAGTCTTCGCCAATAATTATTTGGCAAGAGCTTAAAGATTTAGCAAGTAAAGCAATAGTCCCTTTTACTTGCGATACTTCACTCGGGTGTTGTAAAACCACCACGTGCGTCTTATTCGCTATTGGTATCGTAAATTGGCAAATACAGGCTTTATCAGGTCTTTGGCAAGTATCACAAAGTTTTCGGGACATAATTAGAGTTATTCTCTTGATTCTATTTAGCTATTAACAAGCAAGCCATTGTATACTTTAATAGTATTTTATAAATCATTAACGACGAAATTTCAGTAACAACACTTAATTTATGACTTTTACAGCTAAAAACCTGCCCTTTCAAAAGCAACATAGTCTTATCGTAACCATTATTTCGATACTTGCCATATTAGCCTTTGTATTTGACGAGCAAATAGCCAGCTTATTTATGTATCAGTATAACGCTATTACTCACGGTGAATTATGGCGTGGCTTAACAGGCCATTTATTTCACACTAACGGTATGCACCTGATATTAAACTTATCTGCATTGGTTCTGTTATGGGCACTGCACGGACATTTTTATAATCTGCTCAATTACAGCTTATTGTTTCTCTTTTCGGCGATAATTTGCAGCTTAGGATTATATTTGTTCTCACCTGATATTAGCCAATATGTAGGACTTTCTGGTGTTATTCACGGCATTTTTGTATTCGGTGCAATCATGGATATTCTCCATAAAGATAAAACAGGCTACCTATTGTTTATCGGCGTTTGGCTTAAAATAGCGCATGAACAGTTTTATGGTGCTAGCGAGCAAGTGTCAAACTTGATTGATGCAAATGTAGCGATCGACGCGCATTTGTGGGGAGCAATTGGCGGTTTAATTTTTAGCTGTGTTTATGTGGTTTATTTAAAAAATAAAAGTTCATAGTCAATATTAGGCTCAAAAATAAAAGTATGTAAATATACCTATCCCCAAACTCCAAGTCTGCTTGAACAAACGCTGAAATGAATAACGGTGTTTATCATGACGCGTTATGGATACTGCTTATTAGACAATGCAAAAGCATATTGCCCTACTGATGCATAAGGCGATGTAAGGAAAATTGCTATAGAACTTTCAAAGTTGAGTTATATTTTTTACTTTTCTAAAGGCAGGGTTTCCGGAGGTAAGGCATTGATTTAATACAACAACATTATTAAAAACAATAATAATACCACCTAAATAATGCCACTCTAAAGCTGCATAAAAACACAGTTTCGATTAATTCCTTCTTTCCCAACAAAGCAGGAATTTTTCCTTCTATTACTCGTCAACCAGTTCATTCATAATTTATTGATTTAAAAATGATTCTGTAATAACCTCGAGCAATATAAAATAAAAGTAAGAAAATACCCTTCGATGATAGGAGAAAATTTTCCTGCTAATAAACTGTTAGCTGTATGAGTCAAGTATGTTAGACATTCTGTGGGAAAGGCATAAAAACATCTGGAGTTGGTACATGAGACCAGTGTTCGGCTTTGTACTTTTTTATGGTGCATGGTTAAACGATTGGATTATTCTTACTGTAGGTTTTATTGGCCTGTCAACCAGTTGGTTTTGGTTCCCTAAACCAAAAGTGATCAGTCCTTTAGTTGAAGAGTTCATTAATATTGAACGTAGTTACCTTACACCACCATGGCATAAGGCTAAAATTGGATCACTTGTAGCTGTCTTAGTCTTTGTTGTTATTTCAATTTTTATCTTTTGGTATCGTTGGCTGGAGTTGGGGTTAGGATTAATGTGTATTGGTGGTTTAGCCAAATCACTTTGGAGTTTCAGGGTTGCAGGGAAGTCTGGCTACATAGCCGCATTTTTTGGTTTTTTTTGGGCTGGCATATCCATTTTAATTTATATGTTATATTCAAGCTAAAAAAAAAATAATAAAAATAAAAGACACTCACTCAAATTAAAAATAAAAGACACTCACTCAAATTTGATAAATCCAAACCTCTGACCTATGGTTGAATAACAACCAAAAGGAAGAGGTTTTTTATTATGGCTACCGCAAGAAAGCAACAAGTTAGTTTACAAAATACGCCTTACTATCACTGTATTTCACGCTGTGTACGTAGGGCTTTTTTGTGCGGTGAAGATAAGTATACAGGTCAAAGCTTTGAACATAGAAGGAGCTGGTTAGAAGAGAAACTATTGGCGTTAACCGAAGTGTTTGCCATTAAGATTTGTGCCTATGCCATTATGAGCAACCATTACCATGCAGTGTTGTTTATTGATGAAGCGCAAGCTAAGGCTTGGACAGTGCAAGAAGTGTTAGCACGTTGGCATAAGCTATATAAAGGCACCTTGCTTACTCAGCAATTTTGTCGTGGTGATAAGCTAGAGAGTACCTTGGTTGATATTGTTCATTCAACAGCAGAAATTTATCGTAAGCGTTTAATGAAAATTAGTTGGTTTATTGGTAACTTAAATGAAAAAATTGCTAGAGAAGCCAACCGGGAAGATAACTGTACAGGCCGATTTTGGGAAGGACGGTTTAAATCACAAGCATTACTTGATGAAGCCGCACTTGCCAGTTGTATGGCTTATGTTGATTTAAATCCAATTAGAGCCAATATCGCAAAAACACCTGAAACATCAGACTTCACCAGTATTCAACAACGCATTAATGCCGCTAAAAATAACTGTCAGCCTCGTAAGTTAACGAGGTTTGTCGGTAATCCGAGAAAAAACATGCCCAGTGGACTACCGTTTGAATTACTTGATTATATTCAACTAGTGGACCTTACAGGTAAGTGTATAAGAGAAGATAAAGCAGGCTTTATCGAAGAAAGCCTACCCAATATATTAAACCGTTTATCGATAAGCGCAGAAAACTGGTTGATACTTACTAAGGGTTTTACTAAACAATTTCATGGCGCCGTTGGGCATGAAGAATGCCTTAACAATTTTTACGAACACCAGCACTTAAAACGACGATGTAATGTAAGTCAGTGCAGACGATTATTGGCATAATCTTTCTTAAAATTAAGTAATCAGCTCACGCTGAGGTTTATGCTGCCTGAAATATGATAAAAATTCACGTTGAGTCAGATTATTCAATGTAATCATATGTTAGTTCCATAACGACACTAAAAATATAAGGGTTATAGCTAGGGAATTTGACTATCTTTATGGCCTAGTTCTAGGTATATATTTAAGTGAGTGTCTTTGTTAGCTTTTTTGTTAGCTTTAGTTCTAGGTATATATTTAAGTGAGTGTCTGTGTTAGCTTCTCTTGTGTTAGCTTCTTTCAAGTTCATTCACTAAACGCTCTACACGCTTAGTGCGTTCGGTGATGGTTTGTATCATTTCTTGTAAAACGATTTGTTGGCTTGGGTGAGGTAACACTAGCTCTGTTAACCAACGTAAATGTTGTTTAGACCAATTATCGTTGACTTTACAGGTGATGTTGTTCCTTAAAAACAAGCCTTTTAGTTGATATTTTGCATCTTTTAAATCTTTCATTGCGGTTTCACGTGCACGAGATAAATCTCGAATAGCTTCATCTTCTGCTTCGGGCACATAAATGGTTGTGAGCGTTTCCGCCTTAAATAATAAAGCTAGCTTTACTGCATCACGTTTATCTGTTTTTACGCGATCTCCTGGCTTTTTGGGAATAAGAGAAGGGGCGACGATATAGCAACAATGCCCCAGACTGGTCAGTAACCTGTAAATCCAATAACCGCAAGGGCCTGCTTCATATATGAAGTGCAAAGTTGCTTTTGGGTATTTTGATTGTAGTTGCCTTGCGAGCTTGATAAACGCTGATTTGTTGGTGTTTATTCTGCCTAATGATTCTGGCTTTGCGCCACGTTCATCATTTAAAACAGCAAGTTGGGTAAAAGTTTTATGTGTATCTAATCCGATAAAAAGTATGTTACATTTATTCATGCTAGCCTCCGCTTTAGTTCATTAACAAACTAATTATGGCTCTGATTTTTTAAGTTAACCCTCGAATGGAGGCTAGCCTCGTGGGGAGTCATTATGTCTATATTTCTATCAGAGTGGAGAGTCAAATGGGAATTGTGTTGGAATTTATACCTAGTTTACTTGTGGCAATAGCTTTTGATTTCTTTCTTTACCTAACTGGTACCGCGGTCTTAAAAATAATTTCTTTCGGGCTGTATAAATCTAAAGTCTATAGCTATTCAGAATTTAAAGCTTCAAAATCAAATAATAGCTTTCTTATGCAGTATTTAGTCGGTATTTTGTTTTATGCACTAATTATTGTTGCAATGGCTTGGCTGTACTAAACGAAATATAACAAGCCACTTAAAAGAACAATGATCATCCCTCGATAAAACGGGACACCAAAATCTAACTAAAGATGAGGTGTCTATGCCAAATCTATAGTTCTTCGATAAGCAAGCTAACGTCCGCTATCGTATCAAAGTGATCGTTAGGTGGAGGAATCACAATTTTAAATTTACGACCGATTTGTGCTCAATCCTGACTATTTAGATAAAAAATAATATCTGACACTCACTTAAAATATCATATGCTATACCTGATAAAATATAAAACGAACATAATGTTTTTAGAGAGTAGTCCTGCCGAAAAGTCAGTATAAAATGAAAAGGTATACATTGTTCATGAAACAATTATGATTTTCTCATTTTTAATATAATAAGTGAGTGTCACGGGTAATTGACGATGATTGATGCAAATGTCGCAATCGACGCGCATTTGTGGGGAGCAATTGGCGGTTTAATTTTTAGCTGTGTTTATGCTATTAACCTGAAACAAAAAGGCCACGCGTTAACATTGGCCTTTTAAATGTATATTTTAAAAGCGATTAAAACCCATTCGGATTTTCTGACTGCCATCGCCATGTATCTTCAATCATGGCAGTTAAATCTAAATTCGCTTGCCAGCCTAATAAACTTCCCGCAAGTGCTGCATCTGCATAAACCGTAGCTAAATCACCGGCGCGTCTTGGTACTATTTTATATGGGATATCGGCTTGGCTAATGTCTTTAAAAGTATTAACGATTTCTAACACTGAAGTACCGTTACCAGTACCTAAGTTAATTGCCTGACAACCTTTTACAGTACCTTTAGCATGCCCTAACGCTTCAAGGGCTTTAACATGACCTTGTGCTAAATCTACCACGTGAATGTAATCACGCACACCAGTGCCATCAACTGTGTCGTAATCATCACCAAATACTTGTAATTGCGCTAAACGCCCTACTGCCACTTGCGCAACATAAGGTAGTAAATTATTAGGAATTCCGTTAGGGTTTTCACCAATTAAGCCCGACTGATGCGCGCCAATAGGGTTGAAATAACGTAAACAAGCAATAGACCACTCTGGATCACTTTTCGCTAAATCAAACAAAATATGTTCAACCATTAATTTGGTTTGACCATAGGGGTTGGTAGCCGAGGTTGGCATGGTTTCATTTAATGGTGAAACATTATTACCGTATACCGTTGCTGATGAACTAAACACTAAATTTTTTACATTATGTTTAGTCATCACTTGTAATAAACTTACTGTGCCTGAAACATTATTTTGATAATAAGATAACGGTATTTCAGCTGATTCACCAACGGCTTTTAAGCCAGCAAAGTGTATAACCGCTTCAATATTATGCTCAGAGAATACTTTATCTAATGCTTGCTCATCACATATATCCGCTTCAATGAAGGTCACTTTTTTTCCAGTGATTTGCTCAAGACGATCAAGTACTTTTGTTGACGAGTTTGATAGGTTATCAACAATGACTATTTCTTTAGACAAGTCTTGACTATCTGTACCTTGTAATAGTTCGACAACGGTATGGCTACCAATGTAACCTGTACCACCTGTAATTAATAAACTCATAATTCCCCATATCCTTTAGAATTTCATTAGCTTTATAGCTTAACTTATAACATTTACAATAACGTTAAATGCTTTTTTATTTTTGTATTTATATTTTAGTACTTTTATTTTAGTAATATGTACGTTTAAAGCTGGTAATAACTTTCAACGGCCGAAATAAACTCGTTTACTCGGCTTTGTGGTAATTCATTAACTCCTGCTGCTGCGGCTCTACCGCCACCTGTTGGAAATTTTGCACAAATATCACCTGCCCCTTGCTTGTTATTTAGCGGCGCACGTAAACTTAACGTATAGCTTTGTTCGCTTTTAGCATTGTCAGCTGTAGATTTAGCTTTATTCAAGGTTAATACAATATGCGCTTTATCTGGTGATTGATTCGCTAACTCATTGCCATAAACACCACTTACCCGACGAGACCAAGCGGCATCTTCAAGTACTATCGTTTTAACCACGTCATTATCGCTTAATACTTCCGATTGCTGCGCTTTTTCCATGTCAGCAAGATAGGCTGTTTTAAGCTGCCAAAAAATAGAATCGCTTTCATTAATCAGTGTAAAAGGATCGGGATACTTTAACAATGCTTGGTATAAATCAGCAGGATTGAAATGTAAATCGTCAACCGTTGCACCATAACCGTTGTAATTAATATAAACACCTAATTCATTTAACTGCGCTTGCTCAATGTCAGTCAAACCTTGTTTTGTTGCTAGTGCTTTTGCAGATGCTTGCATGTTGTCACCAAACGCGGCGGCAATGGCCCAATTGACATATTGACCTTGCAAATAATCATTAATTAGCAAACTAGTACAAGTGTTAGCGTCAGTATTAATTAAGGTTTTAAGGTGAGTTGATTTTGGAATATCACCTGCTCGGTGATGATCAACATAAAAAACATCAACGTCGCTATCAAGTAAAACCTGCAGTGCATCAACATTTTTTTCAAGGGAAATATCTAACACAGTAACAGCATTTGCTTGCGCAGCATCAACTTGTTTAAGTAAGCTGATATCTCGTTTTACACCCGTCACTAAAACTGACTCTCTGGGCTCGGCTAAACGTAGTTGTAATAGTGCAATAATGCCATCGGCATCACCGTTAAACACATCGTAATGCATGGGTTAAGTCCCTTTCTTTTAATGTAATTTAAATAAGCTTATGCTGATTGCAATGAAGCTTCATTTATAAAGCCTTTAGCCATTAAATAGCCAACAATTTGTTCAGCACATTCTTCAACTGATTTTTCATCCGTTTTTACATGAATTTGTGGGTTTTCAGGTACATCATAAGTTGAATCAATACCAGTAAAATCTTTAATTTCGCCGGCACGGGCTTTTTTGTATAAGCCTTTTGGATCACGAGATTCACAAACACTAATTGGCGTGTCGATGTAAACTTCGATGAATTCACCTGCTTCTAGTTTTTCTTTCGCTTGTGCTCTATCGCTAGCAAAAGGAGAAATAAATGCCGTTGAAACAACAAGTCCTGCATCAAGAAATAATTTAGCCACTTCTGAAATACGACGAATGTTTTCAACACGCGCTTCATCACTAAAGCCTAAATCACCATTTAAACCGTGACGAACATTATCACCATCAAGTAAATAACTATGACAGCCTAATTTAAACAATAATGCGTCAACGGCATTAGCAACTGTAGATTTACCTGAGCCACTTAACCCGGTATACCAAAGTAATGCTGGTTTTTGTTGTTTTAAGTTTGCACGTTGTTCTTTACTGATTTGTTGATTATGCCAAACGGTATTTTCTGTTTTCATGGTGATCTCATTCTCGATATTTTACTCGGTTATTTTAACAACCCAGATTTACGTAAATAGATTAAAAAGGAAACACTAACGGGATCATAAAGATCACGGTAATACTATAAATGATTGAAATAGGTAAACCAAACTTTACAAAGTCGCTTAACTGATAATTACCAGCGTTATACACCATAACATTGGTTTGATAACCGTACGGGCTGATAAAACTACCGCTTGCCGCAAAAGCTACTGCCATTACAAATGGCGTAGGATCAACGCCTAAACCAAGGGCAATATTATAAGCGATAGGAAAAGCTAACGCCGCTGCGGCGCTGTTAGTAATTAATTCGGTTAGTATCAGGGTTAAAACAAAAATAAGTACAAAGGCAATATAGATACTTTGGTCATGTAAAAATCCTTCAATACTTTGTGCAAACATGCCTGCTATGCCTGTATTTTCTATAGCGGAGGCTAACGTTAGCGCACCTAATACTATCATCCATATCTCGAGAGGAAAGCGTCTTTTAATTTCGTTTACTGTTAATGCGCCACTAAAAATTAAAAAAGCGATATAAATAAACAAACAGTTCAATAACGGTAACGGTGTGAATACAGACACTAAAATACTAGTAATAAACCCCCAAACAGTGGCATGATCGCGCCAACCACTTAGCATATTGTCAGCTTGGCGACCTGATAATATATAGAAATTTTTCGATAAGTTAGTACGTGTTGCAAAGTCTTTACCAACGGCCAACACTAGAAAATCACCTGATTGCAAAACAATATCACCTAACTTACCTGATAACGCGCTACCTTCGCGGCGAACAGCAACAACCGCAGCATCAAAACGTGCGCGAAAGCCAGCCTGTTTTAAGCTTTTGCCAACAATGGCAGAATCACTTTTAAGTAATACTTCGGTTAAGTTATCACGTAATAAATCATCTTGCTCGGCGTATAAACTTAAACCGTCAAATTGTTGTAACGTTAACACTTTTGAAATATCACCACTGAAAATAAGCTTGTCATTTGCTTGTACTAGCTCTTCTGGACAAATAGCTGAAATTAATCGCCCCTGGCGCACTATTTCAACAAGAAATAATGAGTCTAAATTTCTTAAACCATTTTCTTCAACAGACTTACCTATAAGAGTTGATGAAGTTGACACTTCGGCTTCAAGTAAATAATTATCTGTGGTTAAGTCATCACTACCAATATCAGGTAAAGTGCGACTTCTAAAAAGAATGACGATAAGACATAAAATAAAGGCTGCTAAACCTATCAGGGTAAAGTCAAAGAAACCAAAGCCTTGGTGACCTTGTTTTATCAATAAGCTGTTTACGATTAAATTAGTTGAAGTACCAACTAAGGTAAGTGTTCCACCTAAAATAGCCGCAAAAGATAAGGGCAATAATAATTTACCGGAATTGATTAATTTATTTTTTTTCACGGTATTAATCAAGGTTGCTACCACCGCGGTATTACTCATAATAGCGGAAGCGAACGCCGTACCAACTAACAAACGTAAACTTGATTTGACTTTAGAGCCTTGAAAAACCCCTGCAGATAAACGCCTTAAAATACTGGTTCGCTCAAAAGCAAAAGAACATAGCACCAATAGCACAAGAGTAACTAAGCCAGGGTTAACCGCATTCGTTAAAATATCATCAACGCTAACAAACGACAGCGATAAACACACTAAAACAGTCACAGAAAAAACACGTTCTGGGACTTTACTGTATTTAACTAAGCCGATAAATGTGGTTATAAAAACCGCTATCATCAACCACTGCGCTATTATCATTTATGATCTACTTATGTTTATGTTTAGAGTTAAGCTTATAAAAAGACGCCACAAACTCTTAACAGAGCTTATGGCGATTTAGTCGCACTTAAGTGCATAACGTATATTGAACTAAAACCTACTAAATAAGCTAAAACCTATTTAGTAATGTCGCGAGCACCCCAGTGTGGGAATTGCTTACGAACTAAAGCATTTAATTCTAATTCAAACGCTGAGTACTCAGTTACTTTCTCATCAAGTGCATTATTAATCATACCTGCACCAACCGTTACATTACTTAAACGGTCAATAATGATAAAAGCACCTGTTTCACGGTTATCTTGGTAAGCGTCAAAATGTAGCGTTTCACCAACAACAAAATCAACTAAACCAATATCGTTTACCGCTAATTGAGCACTAGGTAATTTTTCCATGGTGTTAACGTCATACTTGCTGGCAATAGTTTTTGCATGACCTGTAGTCATTTTACTACCGTGCTTGATAAAGTATTCACGACCTGGCTCAAGTTCGTTTTCATGCATCCACACAACCGTTGCACTAAACTCTTTTGATGAAACAGGTAAACTACCTTTTTTAACAATCATTTCACCACGGCTGATATCAATTTCGTCTTCTAACGTAAGCGTTACCGCCATACCTTTATCAGCACGTTCAATATTACCGTCAAAAGTAACTATTTCTTTAACAACACTTTCTTTACCAGAAGGTAGTGCAACAATGGTATCGCCTACTAAGACATGACCAGCACCAACAGTACCCGCAAAACCACGGAAATCTAGGTTAGGACGGTTAACATATTGTACTTGGTAACGAAATGGAGTGAAGTCATCTTTGGTTTTAATATCAATGGTATTAAGCAGCTTCATTAAAGTAGCGCCCGGATACCAAGGCATATTTTCACTTTCTTCAACTACATTGTCACCGTTAAGTGCTGACATAGGAACAAAACGAATATCACTAAAGGTAAGAGACTCTGTTAATTCACGGTATTCTTTCTTAATTTCTTGGTAACGCTCTTGCGAATAGCCAACCAAATCCATTTTGTTTACCGCAACAACAATATGCTTAATACCCAATAATGAACAAATGAAAGAATGACGACGAGTTTGCGTTTGTACGCCGTAACGCGCATCAATTAAGATGATGGCGATATCACAAGTAGACGCACCTGTTGCCATGTTACGTGTGTATTGCTCGTGGCCAGGAGTATCTGCAATAATAAACTTACGCTTATCTGTTGAGAAATAACGGTAAGCTACATCAATAGTAATGCCCTGCTCACGCTCTGACTGTAAACCATCTACTAATAAAGCTAAATCAACGGCTTCGCCCGTTGTACCTGATTTTTTAGAATCTTTTTCAATAGCCGCTAGTTGATCTTCAAAGATCATTTTTGAATCATGTAATAAACGACCGATTAAGGTACTTTTACCGTCATCTACGCTACCACATGTTAAAAAGCGTACTAATTCTTTGTTTTCATGTTGCTTTAAATAAGCTTGAATATCGTCTTCAATTAAATTTGATTGGTGACTCATAATTTTTACTTCCAAATGTCTAATCAATTATTATTAACAAATAATGTTATGGTGAAAATGGTGGTTTAACTTAAGTACTTACAAGAGTACTTAAAAGCAAAAAGCTTAGAAGTAACCTTCCATTTTCTTCTTCTCCATTGAGCCAGCGCTATCGTGATCTATCATACGACCTTGGCGCTCAGAGGTTTTTGTTAACAACATTTCTTGAATAATTTCAGGTAAAGTATCTGCTGTAGACTCAACTGCACCCGTTAATGGGTAACAACCTAAGGTTCTAAAGCGTACGCTCTTCATTTGTATTTCTTCGTCTTCACCAATTGGCATACGATCATCATCAACCATGATTAACGTACCATCACGCTCAACTACTGGGCGTTTTTCCGCTAAGTATAATGGTACAATTGGAATACTTTCTAAGTAGATGTACTGCCAGATATCAAGCTCAGTCCAATTAGATAATGGGAAAACACGAATACTTTCGCCTTTATTTACTTTACCGTTATAAACATTCCATAATTCTGGACGTTGGCTTTTTGGATCCCAACGATGATTTTCATCACGGAAAGAATAAACACGCTCTTTAGCACGAGATTTTTCTTCATCACGACGTGCGCCACCAAATGCAGCATCAAAGCCGTATTTGTTAAGTGCTTGCTTTAAGCCTTGAGTTTTCATTACATCAGTATGCGTTGCACTACCGTGAGTAAATGGACCAATACCTTGTGCAATACCTTCTGGGTTTTTATGGACTAAAAGATCAAAACCGTAGTCTTTGGCCATTTGATCACGAAACGCGATCATTTCTTTAAATTTCCAGTCTGTATCAACGTGTAATAAAGGAAAAGGGATTTTACCTGGAGCAAAGGCTTTACGGGCAAGGTGCAATAATACTGCAGAGTCTTTACCGACAGAGTACAGCATCACAGGATTATCAAATTCAGCTGCTACTTCACGAAAAATATGAATAGATTCAGCTTCAAGCGTTTTTAAATGGGTTAAATTCATTGCTAATACAAACCTTATGAAAAATTAATGGCGCTATAATGCCATAACTATAACTATTTTCCATCATAAGAAACGTATTCTATATATCAAAAGGTAATAAGAGGCTCACTTTAATATAACTTTTCTTAGGCTCATCTTATTTAGATTTTAAAAGGCCTTACTCGTTTGTGTACTAATTTACCTGTCGCTCATAAAAAAATCAGCTGTAGCTGACTTTTGATTCACGTTTTTTATTAGGCTCTGTTGATCTTTCGAGCTTTCTTTTATAGCAACATGTTTGCTCTTCTTTATATTAAGAACAGACAAAGCATGTGATGTGTAGGTGGCTACACGCATATGCCATAACGCCATATAAATTTTAATTCTAAAAGATCAACAGATCCTAACGTTACTAATATAAATTAAATATTAGATTAAATGGTAAGCCTACCTTTATTTTCACTTAATATTTTTTCACCAACACCACTCACTTGGCTTAATTCATCAACGGATTTAAAGCCGCCCATTTGTTCACGATAAACAATAATGGATTTAGCTCGGCTATAACCAATACCTTTTAAGGTAAGTAATTGTTCAAGAGATGACTTGTTGAGGTTCACTGTTTTCTCTTTAACAACCGCCCCTCCTTGGGCAGACTGAGTAACACTAGTATCTTGGCTAATAGCAGAAAATGGTGTTGTCAGTAAAGCGATACCAATTGCTAACGTTGGTAAAAACTTTTTGAGTTGATGTATGTTGAATAAACTTGTTTTCAGTGAGCGAGTTTTGCATAAGTTTTTTTTAAGTAGAACTGTACTATTTTTCATCTTTAATTCCTTCTAAAGTATTCCATAAAATTAACTGCTAAGCGTTTAATCAAATCCTAATTACTACTTAACAGTATTATTATTTGTAGATTGATATTTTACTTTTGTCAAAATTAACAACTATAAGTCGCATTATAATAAGCCGAATATACCAATTGAATATGATAATAGATCTCCTGATAAAGTAGCTGCTAACTCAGAGTTACTCCACCTCATAAAAACCCGATAAGCTAGTAATGTACAAACAAAAATACATCTGCACTAGCGATCTTCGGCTAGCTTAATTAGAATAGCTGCTAATTAAAAATATTTAGCATATTGCGTTGGTAAATTTCGCCTGTAATTAGTGTAAGGAAATCATGAGTAAAGTAAGCAGCCTGTTAACCCCAGTATTGGCGAAACGCCGTGGTAAAAACCCAGATAAAAAAAGTTGGCATAACTTACATGGTAGCAGTAGCAGTGTTGCACTTTATCAAGCAGTAAAAACAGCGCAAACACCGATTCTATTAATTACCAATAACACACCACAAGCGCTTAAAATAGAACAAGAACTAAGCAGTTTAGCGAAAAAAGATAAACACGATACAATCAGTATTTGTTTGTTTCCGGATTGGGAAACATTGCCTTACGATAATTTTTCACCACACCAAGACATCATCTCGCAACGTTTAGCGACCTTATATCAATTATCGCGTATGAAAAGCGGCATTATTATTGTGCCTGTCACCACTTTGGTACAAAAACTTGCACCAAAACAATATATAGAAGCCAATAGTTTAATCATTAAAAAAGGCGATCGTAAAGACTTACATCAAATGCGCCAAGCACTGCAAGAAAGTGGTTATCGTAATGTCGACCAAGTTCTTGAGCATGGTGAGTTTTCAGCCCGTGGCGCTATTTTAGATCTTTTCCCTATGGGCAGTAAAACGCCTTTTCGTTTAGATTTTTTTGATGATGAAATTGAAGAAATAAGACTGTTTGATCCAGAAAGTCAGCGCTCTAAAGACAAAATTGACGAAATTAATTTACTGCCCGCTCATGAGTTTCCTATTGATGAAGCCGGCATAAACTTATTTCGTAGTCAGTTTCGTGAGCAATTTAGCGGAAATATTCATAAAGAATCGGTTTACCATAAAGTCAGCAATGGCATATTACCGCCAGGTATTGAATATTACTTGCCTCTATTCTTTAATAAAGACGTTTATAACCAAAAAGAAGCTCCAACCAATACGTTAAGTAACACATTATGTGATTATTTAACTAATGACACTTTAGTGGTGGTTAGTGGCGATATCGAGGACTCACTTTCTACCTATTGGCTTGATATAGAATATCGTTATGAAAACAGACGTTATGATCCAACTCGACCTTTATTGCCACCAGATCAGTTATTTTTAACCGCAACTCAACTTTATAGCGCATTAAAACCGTTTGACCGAATTACTATCACTAAGCAGCTAGCAATACAAACCACGGCGTTAAATGACAACGCTTTATTAGCCGCTAAAGAAGATGATAATAACGAGCAGCTTATTACCGAAAAGACTAGCGAAAGTACTAGCGAAAGTACTAGCGAAACAGTTAATGCTGAAAGCGATGTTAAGAGTAAAACGAAAAGCAGTGAAATTTACTTTGATGTTAGCGCCCTACCCGACTTAACAATTAATCATAAGCTAAAACAGCCTTTTGAATTAATTAATAAATTTATTGCCAGTAAACTTACCCCTAGCAAAGTACTGTTTATCGCGCAAAGCCAAGGTCGCCGTGAAAGCGTACTTGAATTATTAGAGCGCGATAATATCAAGCCTGCACAATTTGATAATCTTGATGACTTTATCAATGCTGACGATAGTATTGGTATTACCGTTAACAGTTTAACGCAGGGTTTTTCGTTTCAAGCCAAAGGTCATAGCCAGAAAAATGCCATTGCTTTAGTCACAGAAGCTGAATTACTGGGCGATCATGTTTCACAGGCTAGGCGCAGAACTAAAGCGCAAGACTTACAAGCGGACGCTTTATTTAAAAATCTAGCAGAATTAACCATCGGCCAACCTGTAGTACATATAGAACATGGTATTGGTCGTTACTTAGGCTTACAGACCATTGAAAATGGCGGAATAGTTACTGAATTTTTAATGCTCAGTTACGCCAACGAAGCCAAACTTTATGTACCTGTTAGCTCATTACACTTAATTGGCCGCTATTCTGGTGCTGATAGTGAAAACGCACCTTTACATAAATTAGGTACCGATACTTGGAGTAAAGCTAAACAAAAAGCCGCTGAGAAAGTACGTGACGTTGCTGCAGATTTACTCGATATTTACGCTAAACGCGCCAGTAATCACGGTCATACCTTTAAACGTGACAAACAAGATTACCAAGCCTTTAGTAACAGCTTTGGTTTTGAAGAAACCTTCGATCAAAAACAAGCCATCAACGCCGTGGTTAGCGACATGTTATCGCACAAAACCATGGACAGACTGGTGTGTGGTGATGTTGGTTTTGGTAAAACCGAAGTGGCTATGCGCGCCGCGTTTATTGCTGTTAATGATGGTAAACAAGTGGCAATACTTGTACCAACCACCTTACTTGCACAACAACATTACGAAAACTTCAGAGACCGCTTTGCTAACTGGCCAGTAACCACCGAAGTATTATCTCGCTTTAAAAGCGCTAAAGAGCAAAAGGAAGTGATTGCCCGCGTTGAGTCAGGACACGTTGATATTCTTATTGGTACCCATAAACTGCTGCAAAATAGTATTAAATATAAAGACCTCGGATTATTAGTGGTTGATGAAGAGCACAGATTCGGTGTTAAACAAAAAGAAAAGATCAAACAGCTACGCAGCAATGTTGATATTTTAACTCTTACTGCAACGCCTATTCCTCGTACTTTAAATATGGCGATGGGCGGCATGCGTGATTTATCAATCATCGCCACACCGCCAGCAAAACGTTTAGCGGTAAAAACCTTTGTACGTGAACACGATGAAGCGTTAATTCGCGAAGCTATTTTACGTGAAACTTTACGTGGTGGTCAGGTTTACTACTTGCATAATCATGTTGATACCATTGATAAAACCGCTGCTGATATTCAAAAGTTAGTACCCGAAGCGCGTGTTGTTACAGCGCACGGTCAAATGAATGAACGTGAATTAGAGCGAATAATGAGTGATTTTTATCACCAACGCTTTAACGTGATTGTTTGTACCACCATTATTGAAACCGGTATTGATGTACCAAGTGCCAACACTATTATTATGGATAGAGCTGATCATCTAGGTTTAGCCCAACTTCATCAGTTACGTGGTCGTGTTGGTCGCTCGCATCACCAAGCTTATGCCTATTTATTAACGCCGCATGAAAAGCGCATGACTAAAGATGCTAAAAAACGTTTAGACGCCATCGCATCCTTAGAAGATTTAGGTGCTGGTTTTACCCTAGCAACCCACGATTTAGAAATTCGTGGTGCTGGGGAGTTATTAGGTGAAGACCAAAGTGGCTCCATGAGCCAAATAGGTTTTAGCTTATACATGGAAATGCTCGACCAAGCAGTTGAAGCCTTAAAAGAAGGTAAGCAACTATCTCTTGATCAAGTAATGTCGAATCAAACAGAAATTGAACTGCGTATTCCTGCGCTATTACCTGAAGACTATATTTTTGATGTCAGCTTACGTTTAAGTTTATATAAACGTATCGCTAGTTGTAAAACTAAAAACGAGTTAGATGATATTCAAGTAGAATTAATTGACCGTTTTGGTTTATTGCCGCAACCAAGTAAAAACTTAATTCAAGTTGCTAAATTACGACTTAGAGCACAAACCATCGGCATATCTCGTATTGAAGCAAGTGCTACAGGTGGCTCAATTGAGTTTAGTAATAATACCACAGTTGATCCTATGTTAATTATTGGTTTGATTCAAAAGAACCCTGCAATGTATAGCATGGCAGGCGCAAGTAAATTAAAATTTGTTAAAGCCAACGAGGATACTCAACAACGCTTTACGTTAATTGCCAATATATTAAATGATTTAATAAAGTAATCATTTAATAAAGTCAGCATTATAACAACACACGGTTAGATAAAGTTATTTAGTAAAATAATGATATATAATGGTAAACTTGAATGGTTAGATAGTCGATGTTACTTTTTGTTAATATTCTACTAACGCTTTAAGTGCGATAACTCTGCCTTATAATATGGATTAATACGGATCTTTAATGAAATACAATTCAACTAATGCCTTCAACTTACCAGTTAAGCGCCGTTTAAAGCTAACCACACTAGCTGCTTCTGCACTGTCCTCCTTGTGTATATTGAGCAGTTTTCCCTTGATGGCTGCTTATAATGATGCTGATAAGGCTGACGACCGTTGGTTTGAAATTGAAGTTATTCTGTTTAAACATAAGACTATTAATTCCTCAGATAAAACAGAGCAATTCACAGCGAATGACTTAACCGATAAAAAGCGTAATGCCATTGATTTATTAACACCTTATATACAACCGAATATCGCTTCACTAAAGCAATTATTACCGCCTTGTGAACAGAACTCAACAGACTCTAGTGCTATAAGCACAACACTGAATGTATTGCCTTACAGTCAGTATTCAGAACAATTTTCTGTACCTGAATATACAATATGGAGTGATACTGTTAATCATAGTGATACTGTTAATCATAGTGATACTAGTCAGCTTATAGAAAAGCAGCAAGGTGATATACACAACGCATCAATAGCTGCGTCATCAAGCACCACTCCCCCTAATATGTCAGTTTCGGTGATTGAAAACCGAGATACTTCGCAACAAGCTCAATTCGGTAAACAAAACGTTAGCGCATTATTATCTCAAATGGCATTAACAAATTTCACTCAGTACCCAAGTGATAGCAAAGTACCCCTGTGTATTATCTCTACTGAAACGCTTACTAAGCACCTAACAGCTGAACAACAAGCAATTTTTGAAGTTGACGGCTTTCCTGTTGCTGAGTTTAAAACAACTGTCGATGGTTTAGAGCAATGGAAAGACGATGAAAATGGTGAAATAACGTGGGCAAGTAACAGTCCTTATTTAATTAGCCAAGACTCATTACGATTAAAATCTATTGCCAATAGGATCAAAAGATCCCGTAATTACCAGTCACTACTGCATGTTGGGTGGCGCCAAGTTGGCGAAGCAAAAAGACAAGCAACAGCCGTTAATTTGTTTGCCGGTGAAAATTTAATGAATGATTACCAACAAGCACTTGCAAAAAAAATTAGTACACAAGGAACAATTACCAAAAATGCTCAATCAAATACACTCGTTGGCACCGAAAGCACGTTTAAATCAGACGAAGTTCGCAATGATAATTATGTTAAAGAGCAACAAATACAACAAGTAAAACAGCAAGAATTAAACGCTATTTTCGAGCAATTTACACTTATAGCTGACAGCAAAAAAGAGCCTTCATCAGAAACTGAAAATTTAAACAATAGCAAACAAAACACCACTGAAAATAAAGAGCAAGTTCAGCGTATTGTTAACGAATTAACTTACGACATAGCTAAAAAGCCCTTGGCCATTTCCGCCATTGAGGGGGATAATTCAGAAACTGTCATTCTAGCACCAATTCAACCTTGGTCACTCGATGGTTTATTTAAAGTCCACTTAGATCACTACCTATACATCAACACTGAATTTAACCTTGTTGAAAAAACTAAGTCTGCAGCTAAAGTCAGCTTTAATAATGGTTTAGTTAACCAAACCACAACAGATGATAAGCCTTTTAAGGTGATTAGTTTTAAACAAGATCGTCGCGTGATCACTGGTGAAATTCATTATTTTGATCACCCAAACATGGGCATGGTATTACAAATAAGACGCTTTGACCCAACTAAACCTGCAGCAGAAGCTGTGACCCAAGCAAAGAAGTAGTCAGAGCTTATTCTACTTCTCTGTATAGTTGATTTATACAGAGGAGTAACATTCCCACAACTTAATGATGTGTCTATAAAGGTAAAGTCATGAGCAAAAACATAGATAAAGAAGTAGAAATTCAGGCGGCAGTATTTCGTCGTTTATTAGCACACTTAGATTCTCGTAAAGATGTACAAAATATTGAGTTAATGAACTTAGCAGGATTTTGTCGAAATTGTTTTAGTAAATGGACTGTGCAAGAAGGCGAGAAATTAGGCGTAGACGTTGACATTGATACCGCACGCGAGCAAGTGTACGGTATGCCTTATAGTGAATGGAAAGAAAAACACCAATTGCCAGCCACTGCAGAACAAATGGCTAAGTTTAACGAGTTAAATCCTAAGAAGTAACGCTGAAGTTATTGCCTCTAGCCTTACTTCGTAAACGGGTTCTTTAGGCTTAGGTGCTAGAAATTAGATGCTCTAAACGTTTTTAGTAAAGTTTTTTCTTAACGAGTTAAATTATTTTATACTCAGTTAAGAAGCAAATAAGGCTATTTCATCCATAGTTAATTCGCGCCATTCACCTGGCGCTAAATCACCTAAAACAATATTACCAATTTGCTCACGGTGTAAACCAACCACACGATTACCAACAGCGGCAAACATACGCTTAACTTGATGATATTTACCCTCAGTGATTGTTAATAGCACCTCACTGCGATAACTTTCATCATCAATCAAATCGTCTTCCTCTACACGTACGAGCGATGCCGGACGAGTTAATCCATCCTCACCTTGTAATTGTAACCCTTGAGTGAACTGCTCAATTAATTCCGGCAGTTTTTCATCGGTAATTTCATTACGTAACCACACCCGGTAAGTTTTAGGGCACTCTTTTTTAGGTGAGATCACATTATGCGACCAGCGACCATCGTCTGTTATTAATACTAGACCTGTAGTATCAGCGTCTAACCGACCAGCAATATGTAAATCAAAAGCTTTATCAACGTCCAAAAAATTTAACACCGACGGGTATACTTCATCCACATTAGAACAAATAGAGTCAACCACTTTATGTAAGATGAAATAACGAGAGCCTCGTGCGGTAAGTTGTTGTCCATCAATAGTAATGATGTTATTTTCATGTACTTGCATAGCCGCATTTTTAGCAACGTCACCATTAACTCGAACTTCTCCGCTTTTAAGCATCTTTTTTGCTTCTGTTCTCGTCAGCTCAGTACTTTTACAAATAAACTTATCTAGGCGCATTACAAAATATTCTTTAACTACTATTCAATGCCCCTATTATCCTTACCTAAGATATAAGTATCAATAACTTTAAGAGCTAAAAATTAATTAAAACTTAACTAAAAAATTAACTAAAAAATTAACTAAAAAATTAACTAAATAGTTTAAAATTTGCTTACGTTTATAAAAAAGATATAAGTAACCTCATAATAAAACAGTAAAAACCACTTTTAATTTTATATAAAAAAGCTACACTGAAGACTGTAATAAAATAAGTGGTAGTGATAATGACGAATTTCAAGGACAAGAAAACGTTTACCCCAAAACGCTATACGATTCGGTTTACCGTCGTTAGTATCTTCATATTAGCCACGTTAATCACGGCGACCATTGCTATTGGTTTGCAATATCATTTCAGTAAAAAAATGGCCGTTGAGTCTACCCAGCAAATATTTTCATTAACAAGCGATAAAACTCAAGAAGGCTTTAGTTCATTAGATAGAAACGCCGAGCAAATCACTCGCTTATTAGCGACATTAGGTGATTTCATACAAGGTAATAACCTCAATCAAACTGCCTACTCTCTCTTTGCAGAATCATTAAAAAACAATAACGAGTTTTATGCTATTTATGTCGGTTTTCCTAACGGAAATTTTCATCAATTAGTTAACTTAAATGCAAGTTCAAGCATTAGAAAACAAATGCACGCCACTAATGAAGACCGATGGTTACAGCTTATCGTCAACAATGAGTCTGATGAAAAAACGGCGACTTACCAATATCTCGATTCTGAACTATCTGTACGCTCATCCAAGAGAGAGTCCAGTGACTATGAGGTAACGGCACGACCATGGTACTTAAACGCACAGTACAACACAGTGTATAAAACCAAGCCTTACTTGTTTAAACACTTACGAGAACCAGGACAAACTTATTCTATTAAAATCCCTAATACCGAGATTGTATTAGCAGTAGATATTGCCCTCTCCTCATTTAGTCAATATCTAACTAAACAAGAGCAATTATCCATTGATAATTTACATAAAGAAGTCTATTTATTTCAACGCTCAGGTGAGGTAATTGCCAGTAATCAACAACACAATGCGCAGCAGTTACATCAACATATCACTAAGTTACCCTTAAACCAGCAACAGCGTCAGTTAATTGCCAATACTCCGACATTAAGGGTTTCTAATGAACTGGACTGGGCTCCTATCGATTTCTCTATTGCAGGAGAGCCAATGGGCTTAAGCATCGATATATTGACTTTAATATCATCAATGACGGGGTTAACGTTTGAATATAGCAATGGCCTAACCTGGCCAGAGCTTATAATGAATTTTGAAAATAAAAAGATCGATGTCTTACAACCTATTTTTAAAACCTCTGTTAACAATAAAAAAGGGCTATATACTAAGCCTTTTATCGATTTACCTTTAAGTTTAGTTACCTTGCCTAATACTGATAGCATTGGTCATATTGAACAACTTAAAGAAAAAACGTTAGCTATTCCCTCTGGTTGGTCAATTATTCCTTTAATTAAAGAAAACTACCCCAAAATACGTCTAAAAGAATATCCCTCAAGTAAAGCGGTATTAGATGCTGTCGCTACAGGAGAAGCTTACGCAGGATTAGACACACAAGCGATATTTCAATATACACAAAAGCAGTTTTTTATCGATAATATTAAATATCACACCAATATCAAATTAGGTAAAGCTCACTTAGATACCTCACTGCACTTTATGCTGCATAAATCTCAACATGCGTTAGTCGATATTTTCAACTTAGCTATAGACAAAATTAATGATAAACACTACCAAGAACTGCACGAAAGATGGTTTAAAAATCCCACAAACAGTTCAGAAAAAAAACTTAACGATATAAGTAAAGTGGTTCCATACCAAGCACTTATAGAAGAAGCAAATAATATAAAAAATTATGGAAAGTTAACGGAATTCTTGCATGAAGATGTAAAGTACTTGTTGTATTTAACCCCTATTACGGCCCATCAAGATGAGTTTATCGCTATCGTTGTCAATAGTGACTACATCTATGATCAAAGTCTTGAAAAAGTTAAGATATCTATAATACTGACAACACTAATTCTCTTTTTGACCTTGCCTATTAGTTGGATTTTTTCTAGTCCTATTGTTAAACCGGTTAAACTCTTAGCGCTGGAAAATGAAAAGGTGATTAAAGGTCAGTATAATAAAGTTAGGCGTATTTATAGCAATATTAAAGAAGTGGATGCGTTAGGCGTATCACTTTTAAAAATGTCTGAGTCAATCGAAAATCATGTAAAAAAACAAGAAGCCCTGATGGACTCCTTTATCCAACTTATTGCACAAACAATAGATGATAAATCTCCATATACTGGCGGACATTGTAACAGAGTGCCTGACTTAGGTATGTTGTTGGTAAAAGCGGCTGAAAAAGATACCAATCACTTTAAAGACTTTAGCTTTAAATCAAGAGATGAGTGGCGTGAATTTAAAGTATCGGCTTGGCTACATGACTGTGGAAAAATAATTACTCCTGAACATATTGTCGATAAAGGCAGTAAACTTGAAACAATTTATAACCGCATACATGAAATAAGAATGCGTTTTGAAGTGTTATGGCGTGATGCAGAAATCACTTACTATCAAGCCCTCATTGCCCAACCGTCTCAACAAGAGGCTTTGTATAAAGCGCTTACCGAACAACAACAAAAACTAATAAACGATTTTAACTTTGTTGCCAGTACCAATGTTGGCGGAGAGTTCATGGATGAAGATAAAGTCGTTAAACTACATAAAATAGCACAACAAACTTGGCAACGTCACTTTGATGATACTTTGGGGTTATCACCCGTTGAAGAACTGCATATAGCAGAACAAAGCCAAAACAGTCAGCAAGAGCTGGAGGCAAGTTCACAAGCGCTTCCCGTTACTGAAATGCTATTAGCTGATAAAGCACAGCACATTTTTAAACGAAAAAATCAGTTAGCCTTTGATGAAAAATTTGGCATAAAAATGTCAGTACCTGAGCATCAAGCTAATTTAGGTGAACTATATAATTTATCGATTTCTCGGGGCACGTTAACCGTAGAAGATCGTTTTATAATCAACGAACATATTATTGAAACTATCAAGATGTTAGATCAACTCCCCTTCCCTCCTGAGTTAGCTAATGTACCTAAATATGCATCAACACACCACGAAACCTTAATAGGAACAGGTTACCCCAGAAAACTAACTGCTGATGACTTAACTATCCCTGAGCGGGTATTAGTGATCGCTGATATTTTTGAAGCATTAACAGCTGCAGACAGACCATATAAAAAAGCCAAATCGTTAAGTGCGTCTATCAATATACTGCACAAGTTTGCTTTAGACCAACATATCGACATTGATTTATTCGAGCTGTTTTTAACCTCAGGCGTTTATTTAACTTATGCCAATAAATATATGCATGTAGATCAAATTGATGAAGTAGATATCAGCAAATATATCCGAAGTTAAACTGTTTATGGGCTATTAGTTGCTAGCACATATTTTTGTATTGCAACAACCCCATGTGTTTATAGTTAAGCATAAATATAATCACCTACTGCCCTACATCATTTTTATTTAAAGCGCTAAGAACACGCTTTAATTTTAACCACTTGACATGAGCGATAAATACCCATAATTTGTATACTATACATACAGAGACACATTAAAAACACACCTAACTCTTAAATTAAATAATTAACAGAGTGAGTCCTATGAACATCAAACTTCACATTGTAATATTATTCCTACCATTATTTTTATTTGCCTGTGGTGGCGGTAGCGATACACAAAACACACCGTCTACAAATAATGATACAGATAAAACCCCTGAACCACTTTTTGATGAATCACCTGAAAATTCTGATACTGACGATCTTGACGTAATCCCCCTTGACGACACTGTTGATGTTCTGCCTAGTCAAACACCAGAAACGCCTGATAGTAATAATCAAGATTATTCTGACGACGTAGTCGATGGTGGTCTACAAAATGGCGACCTAGAAAATGATAACCCTGTAATTACCAACCCTGCTGATAATGATACAACTCAGTCTGATGAATATACAAACCACGTAGCAAAGATTACAGACACGTTAACAACAGATACAGGGGAGCTTAGGTATCAACTGAGTGCTCCTGTAGAGTCTGGGAAAATAAGCTTATCATTTTTGAAACAAGCGTCTGAAAAAGATGCATTTATTACATTATTTGGTAGCTCTACCACAGTAAGTACTGCACTCATTGACTTAAGAATAAAGTCTGGAAGTTTTGAAATTAGAAACCTAGACACTCTTGTAATTCAACAAACATTTGTTTCAGGTGAGTGGGTTAATGTTAAAATTTCTTGGGATACAACACAGGCAACTGAAAGCGTAGCCCCTCTTTTTACCTTAACGATTAATGGCAATGAAGTTGGCGAGTTTAGTTCTGGCTCGTCTGATTTATCTTTAGTGAAAAGTGGCGTTGAATATGTCGGAATGAGGCTTGGCGACAACCTTTCGGTACTAGAGTCAGCTTATTATATTGATAACTTAGCTATTTTCTCCGGTAAAGAGTTCTCAGGTACAGAATATTCAGGCACAGAAAAGCAGGAAGTATTATTCTCTGATAATTTTGAAAACCACAAAGCAGGTACTTCTTTAAAAATAGCACCTTATGAAAACAATAATACCAATGAAGCAATAGTTTATGGCTTACCCATTGACCTAGTAAATATATCTGAAATTTTAGACTTAGATGGTGACGGCATTATAGGTAGTGAAGATCCATTTCCGAATAATCTCTATAATTATGAATCAATTACCGTGTGTAGCCGAACGGAAGATGTTGGAACGAAAGACCATGAATGTGAAGAAAAAAGTTTCATGGATTATGGTTTAGGCAGTATAACTGATTATAAAATCACTGATCCCTCCGTGCTTTTATTTGACAGATCTGCACGTAAAGCTGAATTAGCCACCTACCCTCAAGAAACTGTTGATTCAATTTGTACCATTGAAAAACCAGTAGATTACGACAGAAAAATTGAAGCTCTACCTGAAAAATACTATGGCGGAGAGTATATTCATGGTGACGATTATGTGTATGACGATGCAGAAAAGGAGCGTTTATTAGACTTTAAAGAAGCATTTACCGTGGCTACCGCAGATTGGTTTGTTAATGAAAATGAGCAAGCGGTCACCTTTATGGTTCAAAACCTTTTATTATGGGCTGAAACTGGCTCTTTAACTGAAATTGATTTAGCTCACGGAAGAAGTACCTTTGACATGAAAAGGTGGAGTATTGCGGTATTATTTGCTTGGGAAGCAATTGGAAACCTTGATCTAATTGCTGATGCTGACAAACTTGTTATCGAAAGTTACCTTAATACAATAATCTCACGTATGGACTATCACGACTACATTGAACAAGGTAGCTCTGAGCCAACTGGCCTAGATATGTATAATCATGGTTGGTTTAAAGACGCTATTAATATGATGTGGGGAATTAAAACCAATAATGATTTGTTATTTCAGTTGGGCATTAAAAGGTATTTAAGAATACTTGATGGTCACCTTCGTACAGACGGTTCAGTTATTGCTGAAACTCAACGAGGGAGTGTTGCATTACACTATCATACTGTTTCGGTTGGTCATGCGGTTCAATTAGCGGAAATCGCTTATCAGCAAGGATATGATTTATATAGTGTCAGTGTGAATGGCTTAGACATACATAAGGCGGTAGAATATACCATATCCGCAATAGAAGACCATTCTCTAGTCACTCAATACAGTCAATACCAATTAACCTGCACTGAGGAACAATGTAATAACTGGCAAGTGCAAGACTTTAATGAACGCAGTGGTTGGAATGATGCAGCCTTTTTAGAAATTTATATTAGGCGCTTTCCTGATAGTGAATTAGCTAAACGACTAAGAGATTACTTCACCCTACCAGAGTTTAATTCTGTTTATCACGACACGTTAGGTTCAATTACAAGCTGTGATTTTAGGCAGTATTAGTTTGTTAATTAGATTTTTTAACACACAAACAGTATGCCCACGCTATTAAGATCAACTGTAAAGGTGCACGTATCAATAAGTAAATGGGTCCCCATTGATGACCACCTAAGCCAACACTATTGACCGCAGCATAAATATTGGCAGGAAAAAAGACTATTAATATTAAAATAGCCAGTTTTGCGGCAATTTGTTGATACCTTGGAATAAATAACGCACAGCCTACTAAAAGCTCTAATACCCCCGTGGCATAAATTAAGAATATTTTCAAAGGCACCCAAGGTGGTAGCATTAACGCCATACCTTCGGTTTTAACAAAGTGCCCAATAAAAAAGAAAATAAAAGCAAAGCCTAAGCCCCAACTGGCGTATTTTCTACTATCTAAAGTTGTGCGCTTTAATCTCGAATAGATTAAAGCAAACGCTAACGGGCACGAGAGAATAAAAAGAATTAATATCGGCGTTATCATAGTTTAATTCATTTGGCTTACAATCCCTAAGCAATAACTAAGCAACCCCAAAGTAAGCCCTAAGTGACTTCGCTAATTCTTTAATTATCTAAGCGACTATTTCTCTCGTACCATCGTTTGCTTTAATGAATTGATTACTCTACTTCAGCTAAATACCAATAACCTTGGTTAAATAATACCGTCACTAATTCAACAAAAGCCGCGTTGTGACTCCAGTCACTTAAATCATTAGGGGATAACATTACCTTATCACACAATAATTTAACGCCATCAGCAATATCAGGGGAAAACTCTAATTCACTACCGTTGATGTAACATAAACCTTGTTCGACGGTGTCTTCAAAATAAAACGCACGTAAGCCACCTAAACGTTTAATTGCATGACTATTAAGTAAATTACTTACTTCGGTTAGTTCAAAGGGTTCATCTGGCAACATAATATCTAACTCATGCTTTGCTGCTGTTAGAAACTGTCCGGTAAAGTTTTTAAAGCTAGTGTCATCATCTAATAGGTTTTGTACTTGTGACTTAATACTCGCGTAATCGTCATTGCTAACTGCGCCGCTATTAGTGACTACCTTGCGACTTGGATCCGTTAAAAGCTGTGTGCCTTGCTCTGTATCAATTAAGTGATCAGCAAAAGCGCTAAATACACTAACCGCTGAATTAGCTCTGAATCCAACAGAAAAACTCATAGACGTGTCTAAGGAAATTCCTTCATGAGGAAAGCCCGGCGGAATATATAAAATATCACCAGCTTCTAATTCAACATCAATAATGGCTTCAAAAGGTTCAACATGTAATAGTGATTCGTGCGCGGCAAATTCAACATGTTCACCGTTATTACCAACACGCCAATGGCGTTTACCAGAGCCTTGACAAATAAAGGTATCGTAATTGTCTTTATGTGGGCCTACACTGCCGCCTGGCATAGCAAAACTTGCCATTAAATCATCTAAACGCCAGTGTGGTAAAAAGCGGAACGCTTCAATAATTTCAGCGGCTTCTTCTGAAAAATGGTCAAGGGCCTGCACAACCAAAGACCAATCTTGCGTACCTAAATGCTCATAACTTTCAAAAGGGCCAAATTCAGCTTGCCATTGCCCATCTTTTTTATGAACCAAGCGCGATTCAACTTGCTCTTCCATGGCAAGACCTGCCATTTCATCAGGAGCAATAGGATCAAAAAAATCTTTGAACCCTTGGCGAATAACAACAGGTTTTTTTTGCCAATATTCATCAAGAAACTTTTGTTGTGTCATTTGGTTCAAATTTAATGTGTACATAGTAATCTCTGTTAGGTTATGACTTATAATAATGACATTAAGTCTTTTCAACTCAGCTTTGTGTTAATAAAATTATACATAAGCACAATTGAATAAAGGAATAACTTATTTGAATTGTACTTTATCTTTAGCAATAAACGGACGCTGATGAATTGTTATTTAATCACAACGTGAAGTAATAGTGATGTTTAATGAGTGAGATTATACTTACAACCTAGCAAAGTTAGAATACCGATTAACATAAAATTTATACCTCAACCCCTTAAAGATTTATACCCCTCTTATTTACACCTCTGCCTTTAGTGGACTTATGTACAATAAGAAAGCAATCGTGCTTATTCTGACAAAATAACTTACTTTTAATATTTAAACGCGGATGTAAATATATTGTTATACTAAAGATAAGTTTTTTACTCATTATCAAAACTATTCAAGCTATAAAAACCTAACCGCATTACCTAGCTCATCAACCAATACAACATATATTTTCAAACATACAGTAATATAAATTTCCTCCTTTAATTAATTCACTCTTACGTATGTTTTAAACTGTCGTTTAAACACAGTTAAACTCCCGTTAACATTATCATTTAAATTTATTATTTATTATTTATTATTTATAATGAATCAAATAAATAATAGCTTAGAATAACATTGCACAATTACTCGTAAGAGGTATCATGTTTAAAGTAAAATGCTGCAAACATTCATTGGTAAGGGATATATCAAGTGAATAAAGTCACTGTAATAGCTATAAATTAAAGGTTAGTAGTCTTAATGAATTTATCTCTCTTTGAAATACAAAATATTATCTATTCATACGAAGATACTGTTGTTGCACGAGCTATTTCTCATCACCCTGAAATTACCGACTCTACGGTTATTATTAAATATCAAAATACTGATTACCCTTCTGCTGAATTAGACTCTCGCTGGAAAAACGAATTTAAGTTATTACAAGCTATAGATTCAAACTGGGTGATAAAAGCTCATGCGCTAAAACAACATAAAAACAGTCATATTTTAGTATTAGAAGATTTCTCATCTACCAACTTAAGTCATCTTATCGCAAAAGACACACTCACTTTTGAACAGCGCTTACATATAGCCTGTCAATTAACAACTGCTTTAGCCGATGTACACCAAGCTCAATTAATTCACCGAGATTTAAACCCAAGCAACATTTTAATCAACCCTGATACCTTACAAATAAAACTATGTGATTTTGCTTTAGCAACACGTTTAAGCCATAAACAAGTAAAAGCGCCTAACCATAAATTATGGGGAAAGTTTGAATATATTTCACCTGAGCAAACAGGGCGTACCAATATAAACGTTGACTATCGAAGTGATTTTTATTCCCTAGGTATAACTTTATTTGAATTGTTTACTGGTAGGTTACCTTTCATCTCACGTAATGCTATGACCTTATTACACTCTCATATTGCTCGAACACCAGAGCCAATGGTTGATGTAAAACCGGGTACTCCGTTAGTCATTTCTGCAATTGTCAGTAAGTTAATGGAAAAATCGCCAGATAATCGTTATCAGAGTAGTTTTGGTCTACAAACAGATTTAGACAATAGCTTATCTCAATGGCAACAAAGCAATCACATTGATAACTTCCCCTTAGCAACAACCGATGTATCACTTCAATTTAATGTCTCCAATAAACTTTATGGTAGACAACACGAACTCATTACTATTTTAAACGCTTATCAGCGCACCTGTATTGGTCAAACTGAATTGGTAATGGTTAGTGGTTATTCAGGCGTTGGTAAATCAGCATTAGTTAATGAATTACAAAAAACAATTCTCGCCACTGACGGTTTATTTATCACCGGGAAATGTGATCAATACAACCGCGGCCAACCTTTTGTCGTGTTAATTGACGCGCTAAAACAATTGTTACAACACTTATTAAGCGAAAGTAATGAAAAGTTAAAACAATGGCGTACTAAATTACAAATGGTTTTAGGTAATAACGCCGCCATTATTACTGAGTTATTACCCGATTTAGCTTTAATTATTGGTCAACCACCGACATTAACCGCATTACCTCCTGCTGAATCAGAAATGCGATTAAATATGGTGTTTATAGATTTTGTGAGTGCGCTATATTCGAAAGAAAGGCCACTCGTTATTTTTCTTGATGACTTACAATGGGTAGACATACCAACGTTAACATTACTACAAAAGCAAGTTAGCGATAACAATAAACAAGGTTTATTTATTATTGGAGCTTATCGAGATAATGAAGTAGACCAAGCACACCCGTTAGTGAAAGTCATCGACAGTATGGCGCAAGATGAGTTCTTAACCCAACTGCACATAGCACCATTACAAATACAACATGTACAACAGTTACTTTGTAACACCTTACAGTGTGACTTTGAAAGTGTCGCCAGTTTAGCCGAACTATGCATGCAAAAAACGCAAGGGAACCCTTTTTTCCTTAACCAGTTTTTATTAGCGCTTTACCAAAAAAATAGTATTCAGTACCACCATGAAAAAGGCGTATGGTTATGGTCTATTGAGGAAATAAATCAACACGCTATGACAGATAATGTTGTAGACCTAATGATTGTTAAATTTAAAAAACAAAGCCATGAAAGTCAATTACTTGCTTCCATTGCCGCGCACCTGGGTCACAACTTTACGCTCAGGCAACTATCATCAGCCTGTAAGGGTGATTTAATAACTACCGCAAAAAACTTATGGCCATTACTTGAAGCTGGTTTTATATTACCGCAAGATGAACATTATCAATTTATTGATGATGAATACCGCTTAAATCAATCACAATATGCTTTTTTACATGATAAAGTTCAACAAGCAGCTTACCAATTAACACCTGAAGAAGGTCGTGAGCAGTTACTTTTACACATTGGTCGACACTGGCTTGAAAACATTACCGATGAAGAGTTAAACAGTAACCTTTTTACCTTATTAAGAGTGCTCAATGGCGCAATTAATATTATTGATGATGAAAAAGAATTAACAAAAATAGTAGGGTTAAACGTAAAAGCCGGTTTAAAAAGTAAAGATGCTGCAACATATAAAGATGCAGCTAAGTACTTTACTTTTGCTAAAAAACACTTGGCTGCCGATGCATGGAGCCATAATCTCCCACAGGCATTAGCAGTTAATAAAGGTTTAATAGAAACAGAATTTTTAGCCGGAAATATTGATGTCGCTAGAGCGCTGTATCTTGATTGTATTAATACTGCACCTACCGATAAAGCTAAAATAGCACTCATTTTAGTGCAAGCAGACCAATTTCAATCTAGAGGAAGTTTTGCTGACGCTATCACGGTGTTAATGGGCGGGTTAGCAATATTAAAAGTTGATTTTCCCGCTAATGAAAGTGAAGCAAAAAAACAGTTAAATAACACCTTCAGTCATACGCAAGAATTACGTAAAACCTATAGTGATGAACAATTATTAGCTGCAGAGAAAATGACAAGTGAACAGTGTTTATTGCGTATGGAAATTCATAATGCACTTGCCCCTGCCTTTTATTTATCCGGTAGTGCGCTATCTTATGCAACTAACGCCTGCAAGATGGTGCAATTGACATTAGAGTTTGGACAATGTGAATTAAGCTCTATAGGTTATGCTGCATATGCTACCGCAATGTCTATGATGGGAGAAAAACCGCCGGCCTGTTATCAAATGAGTAAATTAGCAAAAAGTGTTTCTGATTTATGGGAAAGCAAATACCATCGAGCCACTATTTATCAATATTTTGCTTCGAGTTACCAACACTGGTGTGAGCCTATTGAAAACACTTATCCTTATCTAGATCAAGTAATAGAGTGGGGAGAAGAAGGCACTAATCTTGTGTTTGCAGGGTATTGTGTTTTATTTAAAGCTTGTAATAAGCTTATTAAAGGTGAACCCTTAGAAGAGTTACAAGCCGACATAGAGCAAGGTTTAGCTTTTTTAACGAAAAAACAACAACCTGCTACAGTTAATTTTGTGTTATTGGGCGCTTATCAAAGCGTATTAGCACTGCAAGAGAAAACCATACCCTCAAGGTCTCTCAATACAGCCTCATTTAATATTAATGACCACTTTACTAATGACTTTCATACTCCCTCAATGGGCATGGCTTTTTATACGTTTACAGCGCTACGTTATGCTTACCTCATGGGTGATAAAACATTACAAACACAATGCATTAAAAATATTGATATTGTCTGTATGTTTTTACCTGACAGTCCAATAATGACTGAAAGTCTGTTTTACCTTGCCTTGATTTTAATAGATGGCATTGAAAAAGATATAGAAAAAAACAGCGATAAAACGAATACCAACAAAGAGAAGAGCTCAAATAATTTGGCAAAAGCACAAGAGATTTGTCAGCAATTTAAAAGCTGGTCTGTACATAGCGACAAAAACTACCTCCATAAATATTATTTACTGTCGGCTGAAATAGCGCAAGTACAGCAAAATGATAAAGCAGCAACCGAGTTTTATGCAAAAGCGCTTGATGCCGTTGAAGCAGCAAACTTTATTCATATTGAAGCGCTTATTAATGAACGATATGCAAAATACTGGCGTAATATAGGGCAAAATCGTATTGCCGAAAATTGTATTAAAGATGCTCATTACCTCTATTCTCGCTGGGGAGCTACGGCTAAATGTACTCAACTAGAAGAGCAATGGCCACAACAACGCTTTAATATTATTAGCACTACTTTTACATCACACGGTAATTTGCAACATTCAATACAAAGCTCTTCTTATAATCAAGCACAATCTATTGATTTACATTCTCTACTGCAAACCAATCAGTTGTTATCTGAAGAGATTTACGTTAACTCGTTATTAGAAAAAATGATGACTGTGTTAATGGAAAACGCAGGCGCTCAATACGGTGCGATAATCATTAGTGAAGATAATCAATTAACTGTTGAAATTGTTGGCTCTATTGCTAACCCTTCAACGTCAATCGACAGTAAGCTACACAATATTAATTTAGATGATGTAGATAGCGCACAGCAGCCATTATTACCTGATGCTTTAGTGCGTTATACCCAAAAAACGATGAAAACATTAATCATAGATAACCCTGGTGATGATCCTCGATTTATTCATAACACGTATTTACGAATGAATAAGCCTAAATCCGTATTATGTTTACCTATTACCGGTCAAGGTCGTTTAATCGCAATTGTTTACCTAGAAAATAATTTAACCGAGCATGCCTTCACTAAAAAACACAAAGACATGGTGGAGCTTATTTCGGCACAAGCGGCGGTATCATTAATCAATGCTCGTCATTATGAAACTTTAGAAAACAAAGTAGCTCAACGTACTGAAGAGCTACAATTATTAGCAATAAAAGATGGTTTAACCGGTATTTTTAATCGCCGTAAATTCGATGTTACATTAGATAAAGAGTGGGGACGAGCTTCGCGTGAATTTACCTCTTTATCATTAATGATGATAGATATAGACCATTTTAAAGCTTATAACGATAACTACGGACACCCCGAAGGTGATGCTTGCATTAAGTTGATAGCACAAACCTTAAACTCCATTGTTGCGCGTAAGAATGACTTTGTTGCCCGTTATGGTGGTGAAGAATTTGTTATTTTATTAACAACATCTGATCAAGAAACGATTGAAAGTATTGCTCAACATTGTATTGAAAAAGTCAGGGCGCTGGCAATACCGCATCAGTTTTCTGAAACAGCCGACCACATTACTATTAGCATAGGCATGGCCACTTTAACGGCTCTACCCCATGTCAGCTCTAGTACTTTAATAAAGCAAGCGGATACGGCTCTATATCAGTCAAAAGAGAAAGGACGAAATCAATTCACCTACGCAGAATAACCCCATTACAATACCTTAAGTAGAATACCTCGCGTTAAGCCAATTAATGTTAAGCCGATTAATTATCTTAATCGGCTTATTACGTTTTATGAAGCTCTTTTTTAGATACTCGTACTATTCGGGATCATTGAAGGAAGCTGAAAAGTATAAGGCATTGCGCGGTTTTTATTACGATGACAAATTTCAATTTCAATACCCGCTAATTGACACTGAAAATCACTTACCACTTCAGTTACTTTTTCATCTTTAAAGTACGCAATACGCGGATCTTCATTGTATTTACCAAACACATCATATTGAACACCACTCAATAAATATTCAAACGATAAAGTATATAATGCAATATCAAGCGGTGGACACCAAGATAATAGGTCTTCTTCTGTATCCAGTTGAGTTTCTTTACCTGGTGGTTGATGATAAATACAACCCGTTACGCTCGGTGCAAATGACATTAATGGGTATTGAGCATAATTTACCGACGCATGTTGAGGTCCTGCAATATAGATAATATGTGAGACAAGTTCGACCAAATAATCGAAACTATCTATTTTAAAAGGTTGTTCAGGATTATTGGTAGCAGTTAAACCGTTAAGCCCTTTAAAACCAGCTAATTTCGGAGAAACTAATGCCGAAATAAAACCTTGCAACTCAGTATCTTGCTCAACAGTTTTATCATCATTTTCATAATATACCGTTAAATATTCTCGTACGAAGCTTTTGATTGCTTGCCATAACAGCAAGGTGTCATCACGAAACTCAAAATGCGGTAAGCTGTTTGTATCGACCCCACGGTCTTTAAATAACTGCTCAGGGCTTTGTTCATCCCAACGCCATGACTGCCTCGCTTCTGCAATCATTTCGAATGAAGACTCAGGTGTTAAGCCAACATCACATGCAGTAACACCGCCAGGAATAATGAGATTATGCAAAGCATCATTATTGATATTTAAGGTAAAGCGAAAATGCGGGATCAATAAGGTAAGTATTGGGTGCTGCCTTGATAGCTCTCTATTAGCAGCAATAATAATGGTATCTAGAATTAAATGACACGCACCAAGGTGAGCGACATTTTCATGCTGTATTGCACTACAAATATTTACGGTTTGTTTCGCTATTTGCCATTTTAAGCCATTGCTATCATTTGCATCACTACAATCATTTGGTGTAAATATAGGTGTTTTAGATGCATCATATTGTTGATCTAACTGAATCGCAATCGGTCGCATATATCCATCAGTTTCAGGGTAACCTGCGGCTCGCTCTTTACTCCAATAAAACACTGCAATTGGGGCTGTAACATAACGTTGCTTACCATGAAGTATGTTACTTTTTTTGCCTACTAACATGGTGTAATCACAAATATACAAACGTTTTTGTTCAACGGCCGTTTGCAACGTTACCTTGTTATCACCTAAAACGGATTGCAGTATCGCATCAGTCAGCGGCATTTTATTAAGTAAGTTAGATAATAACATCGCATTTTTTGCTTGTTTGTTATCATTACGTACTGCTAATAAATTAGTTGTATTAAAGCCACCCGTTTGTAAATAACCAAAAAACCAATCTTGCTGATAAGGCGCTTTATCACTTTCCATCCATGGCTTATTCTTAATGGTAACGGTTAATGGTGGCGTTTCAAATGACTGATAAAGATCATTATAATCAGTAATTGAGTCCGCTTTTAAGTAATCACGCTTACCGTCATTATTAAGTAAATCATACAATGTTGATTTCAACAAAGCTGTAGGCCCCTCTTCCTGAACCTCTTTAATAACGGCCTCTATACCTTCCATCATTTTTAATAAATCTTTAGGAATATTTTGAGCATCTTCTAAGGCGGTAGGCAATTTACTTAAGCTATACATAAAGTTCTTTAAATTTTTAAGATCTTTATCTGGATGAAATACACTCATCTCCTTTTCTAGTTTGATATAACTCTGTTCGATATCAGTAAATATGTCGCTATCAATATCGCCATTTAGTTCTTTTTCAAGTAACTCTATAACATTCGTTTTAAAGTTCTCAGCTAATTGAAAAAATACTAATAATACCCCTTCTTTATATTTCAGTGAAAACTCTTCACCAACAGGAACATCAGCAGATAACGGAACACCTTCTAAGTATGAGGTCATATAATTATATTTAGTACGAGCTAGAGATAGTTGAAATTCTCGCGTAGATTTCACTTCAGCATTATCATGTTGAGGAAGACTAGGCAGGGGGCTAATCGACATGTTATTTCCTTTTTATTATTTTTAATTTCAATCAAGTTAAACGACACTATTGCTTGAATAAAGTAGACAGGCTAAGCATAAATAAAGCAATACCAAGTAGCAGCGTACTTTTCAAACATCAGGGAATACTTTCTCTAAGAAAGTATATTTATGAACCTGACTGAAGGTTAATTATTAAGATTTAATTTAGTTTTAAACGTTTAGGTATCTGTAGTTGGGCTACTACAGATGAATAATCTATATGATTTTTATGACAAATAATATAGTTAACCTTGAGATAACATTGGGATAGGACAGGTATATTTAAAAATAACAAAACGTATTAGCTAAACAAATAAGTCTTTAAGTAGAGAGGTACTTCTCTGAGCAGAAATAAATAAGACAGGAGCCTACGTTATATTAACCCTATAACGTAGGTAAACTAGCGAAAGATTTTCTGAGTGAGTAATCACTAAATGAGGTAACTTATTAAATATTTTAATAACTTACCAAGCTTGCGGCATACGTTCTTGCTTTTGCTAAATCTTCAGGGGTATCAACACCTTCAACAGGTACATGACTATTTGCTACAGCAACGTGAATTTTCTCACCTTGATATAAAACCCTTAACTGCTCAAGTGCTTCAACTTGCTCTAATTCACTGGTTGGCCAATTAACATAATCTTTAATAAAACCCGCACGATAAGCATAAATACCAACGTGTCTTAAATAGTAATCGCCTACCTCTGTGATATTGTCAGCGGTATTTGCATCACTATTTAAAAAACGCGTTCTATCGTAAGGGATAGTTGCACGAGAAAAGTATAATGCGTAGCCGTCTTTATCGAGTATTACTTTCACCGCATTCGGGTTAAAGGCCTCGGTAACACACTTAATGTTAATCGCTAAGGTAGACATACGCGCAACATCACGATTTTCTTTTTGATTTGCTAAATTATAGGCAACTTGTGCAATATTAGCAGGTGGAATAAAGGGTTCATCACCTTGCACATTAACAATTATTTCATCATCACTGAACTGGTATTGTTCCATAACCTCAGCAAGACGTTCAGTGCCTGATTGATGATCGCTACGCGTTTTACAAACCTCACCACCAAAGCTTTTTACCACAGACTCAACTTCGTCGTTATCGGTAGCTACGATCACTTGCCTAGCCCCACTAAGCTCTGCTTTTTCAACAACCCATTGGATCATTGGTTTACCTTCAATATCCGCTAATACTTTGCCAGGTAAACGTGAAGATTGATATCTAGCAGGAATAACTACCACAAAGTCTGTTGTACAAGTAGAAGAAGACATAAATTAACTAACCTGCTCAGCTGTTTTGCTCGCATTAATATCGCGGGCTTCACTTTCTAGTAGTACAGGAATATCTTTTTCAATACGAAAGGCCAGTTTATCAAAATGACAAATCAATTCTTTTGCTTCTTTGTCGTAATCTAATTTACCTTTACATACTGGACAGGCAAGGATTTCCATTAATTTTGTATCAAAAGCCATTATTATATCTCTTTAAATTGATTGCTTATTCTTTGTTAGTTTTTAGTCCCATTCAATACTTAAATTCAGAGTAAGTTATAGAATGATTTAGCTACTTAACTATTTAACTATTTATTTAACTAGGTGTATTTTGAATTACTAACGGGTTAATTTTATCGGTAATCATTTGTTTTTCAATGTCAGAAAATTCAGCATCAACCGGTAAGTACCACCAGTTATTTTTACAAAACGCTTGGCATTTTACCGCATCTTTTTCGGTCATTAACAGCGGTGTTTTATCATTAAATTCGCTAAAATCAGTAACCGTAAAACTATGATGGTCAACAAAGCTTTTTTGCTTAATTATTGTTATCTTATTAGCGTTAAGTGTATCAAAAAATCGTTGTGGTGCGCCAATACCCGCAATAGCATTAACATCACTTTTTCCATGTAACTTAATAAAATCGACAATGCTAAGTTTCTTTTGAGTCGCTAAATTACATAATTGTGTCGCTGTCAAACTCATGTGTAAGGAAGCGATATTAGCTTGTTTATTACTTATTGTTGGCTTTTGAGTTAATTTATTCTGCTCTGCTTTACCATTATAAATAACTAAGTCACAATGTGATAAACGCCACTTTCCTTCTCGCAAAGGCCCCGCTGGTAATAATAAACCATTGCCAAACAAACGTTTACCATCAACAATAATAAGTTCTAAATCTCGTTGTAATCGATAATGCTGCAAGCCATCATCACTAATAATAATATCGCAACCCTGACTAATAAGTAACTCAGCACTGGCAATGCGATCACTTCCTACCGCCACTGGCACTTGGCAACGTTTATTAATCAGTACTGGTTCATCACCCGCTTCAACTGGCGTAGAATGTTCAGTCACTAGATAAGGGTAATGCGCTGCTTGTCCGCCGTAACCGCGAGAAATAACACCGGGTGTTAAACCAAGTGAACGCGTTAACTCAACAAGATAAATAACAACAGGAGTTTTGCCATTGCCGCCAACACCAATATTACCAACAACAATGACGGGTTTGTTTAATTTGACTGACTTGGACAAACCTATAGTAAAGCCAATACGTCTTAACTTGCTGATTAGCCAAAACAAGAACGACAAAGGTAACAGCAAAGGAATTAATAGCCACTTAGCTTTGTGACCTTGAAACCATACTTTTTCAATTAAACGCATATCAGCTTACTCAAACTGGAAGTTATGCAATTGTGCATAAGCACCTTGTTTAGCAAGTAAACTTTGATGATCACCCTGCTCAACTATTTTACCTTGATCCATGACAATAATTTTATCGGCACTTTCAATGGTAGACAAACGATGAGCAATAACAATTGATGTTCGGTTTTTCTGTAATGCTTGTAGCGCATCTTGAATATGACGTTCAGATTCGGTATCTAATGCACTAGTCGCTTCATCTAAAATTAAGAATGGTGCGTCACATAAAAGTGCTCGAGCAATCGCTACTCGCTGTCTTTGTCCACCAGAAAGTAAGGCGCCATTTTCACCAATATTCGTTTCAAGCCCTTCTTCCATTTCTGCTGCAAATTCCATTACATGCGCACTAGTAGCGGCAGCAATAATTTCCTCTTGTGTTGCATCGGGTTTACCGTAAGCAATATTATTAGCTAAAGTATCATGAAAAAGTACAACTTGTTGTGATACATAAGAAAACTGTTGGCGTAAATCGGCTAATTTAAATGCTTCGATATTGGTGTTATCTATTAGTATTTCACCGTTAGTAGCATCGTAAAACCTAAGTAATAAAGAACTTGCGGTTGATTTACCACTGCCAGAGCGCCCTACCAGCGCTAAAGTTTCACCAGGTGCTAAATCAAAAGTAAGATCGTTTAACGCCAGCTTTATTTCTGGCGATTCTACTTTAACTGTATCGTTTTCATTCTTTGCTACTTCATAAGCAAAATCAACATGCTTAAAAGATAAAGCGCCTGATGCACGTTCAAGCGGTAGAGTGCCTTTATCTTTTTCTGTTTCTTGATCAAGTACTGAAAAAATACTAATACACGCAGCCATACCTTGTTGAAATTCACTATTAATATTGGTCAATTGTTTTAATGGCCTTAAAAGCATGGACATATAAGTGATAACACTGACAAAAGTACCTGGCGAAATATCCGTTTTAAAAATCTCAGAAGTAATAGCATAGAAAACAAAAGCAAGAGCAAAGGAGGCAATAATCTGAATAATAGGTACGCTCGCTGATTTAGTTGCATTCATTTTCATGCGCTGCTGACGATTACGTTTATTAATTAATGAAAAACGAGAAAATTCACGCTGTTGGCCACCAAAAGTTAACACTACTTTATGGCCATTAAAGGTTTGCTCTGCGGCGGTTGTAACTTCGCCCATAGCACCTTGAATATTTTTACTTACTTTTCTAAAGCGTCTAGATACCAGAGTAACAATAACGGCGATGACAGGCGTTATTAATAAAAAGATTAATGATAACTGCCAACTCATATAAAACATTAACCCTAACAAGCCCAGTACAAAAGCGCTTTGCTGCACCAAAGTTAAAATAGATTTACTCACAGAGTTTAAGACTTGCTCCGTGTCAAAAGTAACCTTAGAAATCAATGAGCCAGTTGAGTTTTGATCATGAAATGCTACCGGCATCGACATAATGTGCTCAAAAAGCTGTTGTTTTAAATCGGCAACAACATTATTACCAACCCAAGCTAAGCAATAATTAGCAATAAAATGAGCAATACCTCGAATAATAAAAGCAGCAATAATAAAGGCAGGTGCCCATTTCATAAATTCAGTGTTTTTACCTGATAAACCTTCATCAACTAAAGGCTGTAATTTTGATAAAAAGTAAATGTCGATAGTTGCATAGCCGATCATGCCCAAAATAGCGGCTACAAAACCAAGTTTGTAAGGTTTAGCGTAGCGTACAAGCCGTTTAAACGTTTGCCACGTTGTAGTTTTAGGACTATTAGAAGTAGAAGATAAGGCGTTAGTAGAAGAAGATGCCATTAGTTATGATTACTCTAGTATTACAATGATAAAAGAAGAAACGAGCGTAGCGTAAAGTTTGACTTTACCCAACCCACAATAATAAAGCTTTATTTTACCGTAGAAACGGGAATACAACCAACAAAAAGTATAGACGAAGCAAGGGCAAAATGAAGGGAACTAAAAATGTAAGATAACATATTAACTAATTACCACTTAACGACTAAACCAAAAGGGTCTTAAATCTTTTTCATAACTTTGTATTTTGTAGTCTTCATTAGTAAAAGTTACAATAATTTGCCCTAATTCCGCACTATTTAACAAAGGTATTTTAAGTGTTTCATAATGTTGCTTAACACTTGCAACAGGCATATTCCAACGATTTAAATACCCAGCGCTCACTAAAGCAATATCGGGTGATAATTGCTGTAAAAAACTGGTGGATGAGGACGTTTTAGAGCCATGATGCGGAACTTGTAAAATATCAGCGGTAAGCGTTGGATATAAAGTTAGTAATTGTTGCTCGACCTTGGCTGAAATATCTCCCGTTAATAGTAATTTTTGCCCTCTTAAATCACTAATTAAAAGCACACAAGAATCATCATTTTTTTGTTTACGGTCAATATCACTCCCTGTTTCGTCAACAGATAATGGCCATAAAATAGAAAATGATAAACCTCGCCAACTAAAACTATAACCAGGCTCACAACGATTAGTTAAGGTTTCTGTATCAGATAACCCCTTATCTGTAAATAAAGAGCGAATTGACTTTATAATATTGTCATCATTACTTAATACTTGTTTAACTTCTATATTGTTAATGAGGGGGATAATTCCACCTGCATGATCATTATCACCGTGACTTAAAATCACCTTATCGAGTGCTTTAATACCTGCATATTGTAAATAAGGTAAAATCACCGACTCTGCCATGTTAAAACCACTGGGGTAAGCCGCTCCCGTGTCATATAAAATTGCATGCTCACCTTGTTTTATGAGTATCGATAAGCCCTGCCCTACATCAAAAAATATAGTTTGCCATGAAGAGTTTTTATTCTGAGCTTGATTAGTCTTTATTGGAATACTATTGATTAAGGTACTATTTATTAAAGTACTAGTTATTTGCGCATTTTTATTTTGATTAAATCCAAATAAATTACCGTTCAGACTTAGTGTTATCATTAAGAACGTCGTAGTAAACAACAAAAATAGGCCTCGTTTACTAGCTACTTTTTGTAAGCTGGCTCGTATCAAGAATAAACATTGATTTAACCAACTGATCCCATTAGATAAAGCAAAAGGCAAAAAATAGCCAAACACTAAAATAATTATGCCCGCACAACATACAATCAATTGTTGAGAAAGCGACAGGTAGATAATAGAAAACTCCTGCTTACTAAGTAATTCAAGATATTGCCACAACCAAGTTAATGACGTTAAAGATATCGTCATAAGCCATGTAGCTAACGACTCACTGAGTGGTAGAGCCAATACTGAAAGTAATGTTGTAGGAATACTCACCGCACTCATCCAGGGCACTGCAATAATATTAGCAGCAAGAGACACTAATGATATTTGTTGAAAAAAAACAGCGGTAATTGGTATTAACATTAAAGTGAGTGCAACTTGAATAATCAACAACCCTTTTATAAAACGCCACAAAGCATTGCCACTATTTAGCCAGAACTTACACCGCCAGAGCGTGGCAAAAATAATGATAACGGCATAAAAAGATAACCAAAAGCTTGCAGTTAATAAACTAAATGGATCGATTAATAACAAAATAAAAATGGTCAGTAAAATTAAGCGCTTCACCGACAAATGAATACCTATTAAACGACTGCACCAATATAGATTTAACATGACTAAGGCGCGCTGTGTTGGCAATGAAAAACCAGCTAAATAAGCATAGAATAATGCAAAGGTTAAGCTTAGCGTTATAGCAATATAACGTATATTTATGTACTGCCAACGGGAATTTTTAATGGGTAAATAACGAGTAATAAATACCACAATAAAAAATGCACTCCCCGCAAGTAACCCTACATGTAAACCTGAAATAGCAATAAGGTGGCTAGTACCTGTGGCTTGTAAAACCTGCCAAAGCTCTGGGTTTAATGAACTGCGTTCACCAAAAGCTAATGCTAATAAAATAGGGGTAAGTGGGTGCACAGGTGTAACTTTTTGATATTGTTCAAATAACTCTTGCCTTACGCTAACATGACTAGAGACCAGCTGATTTATGTTAGGTGACGTTAGCTGACTCTTATGTGGATTAATAACATAGCCCGTTGCCACTATGTTATGTGCTTTTAACCAACTTAGATAATTAAACGAGCCTAAATTAGATAAACCATGTGCCGGCTTTAACTTTACTTTTAGTGAAAGTTTATTACCTTGTGCTATTTCAATAAGTGATTTTTTCCAATTTAATCTTACGATGATTGGCTTAATTAATGATTCGTTGTTGATATTATTAACAAGAAAGTTAAAGCGAATGGTGTCATCTGTTTTAACTTTACTTTGCAAATTAATTACTTCGCCAGCAATGATTAAACTTTGTTTTTTTTGCATTAGCTGCAAGTAAGTCTCTGGTAGTTGACTATGGTAAAGTTGCGCTTGAATTAATACGCATAACGCTCCAATCCATAATCCTGAGCTTAAACGTGACTTTTTATGAATTAAAAAGCCAATACTCAAACAAAAAAGCAGAAATAGCTGAAAACTTGTTGGCACTTCCGATAAAAACAGCGAGAATATAGCACCAAGAAAAAATGTTAGTAACCACCAATCCATAGTGATATAAATCCTTTTGATTTGTACTTGTAAATAATTGTCTCAGGCCTGCTCTTATTCGATGCGCGCTCAATAACATTATTTAAAGTACTTTATTATGCATATGCTATGCAAAGGTAAATTGGGTTACGCATTAGCACTTAATTCTGATTACCTGTTACTTTTGTTTTAGTTTTAGTTTTAGTATTAGTTTTGTTGTAGCTTGGCTTTAGCTTAATAAATTTTTACAAGGTGTTATTTATCATAAGTAACATCAATACATACTAATAGAATAGTCATAAAAATATCATTTAGATAAATTAAAATAACTAAATAAATTATTTTTATAATGTTTAGTCAAAGGACTTGTTGAATACAATGGCGAAAAAACTCTTTAAACGCTTTATGCCAGATCATCAATCAGTTAAGGATAATAAGTGCCTGAAAGTTTTTGGTAACTTATTACACAACCCTAACCTTTGGCATTTAAATCGTCACTCTGTCGCAAAAGCTTTTGCTGTCGGTTTGTTTTTTGCTTTTATGCCTATACCTTTTCAGATGTTAATAGCTGCCGCTGGCGCTATTATGTGTCACGCTAATTTGCCTTTATCTATCGCTTTAGTATGGATAACAAATCCATTTACAATGCCTTTTATCTTTTATGCCTGTTATTTGGTTGGCACTTGGGTGCTTTCGGTCCCAGAGCGTAATTTTCAATTTCAAGCAAGCTGGCAGTGGGTACTCGATAGTTTATCTACGATAGGCCCTGCATTTTTAGTTGGTTGCGGGGTGCTTGCAGTGCTGTTTTCTGTCGTTGGTTATTTTTCAATTCAAATGCTATGGCGCTACCAAACAATTAAAGCATGGCAAAATCGCCCGCACAAATAGTTATTATTCAAACAAAAAATAGCTAATTAACATATAAGCGATGTGTAGCCTAGAGCCTGTTAACTACACTATAAAACTTTAAGTAGTAAACGCTTATTGTTGAGTCATACCTTAATAGATAACCCTGTGTTCTCATTTAATCCGTTTCTACCTTTTCAATACCAAAGTGTTGGTAAGCTCGATCAGTAACAATACGGCCGCGTGGCGTGCGCTGTAAAAAACCTTGCTGAATTAAAAACGGTTCTAGTACGTCTTCAATCGTTTCACGCTCTTCACCAATGGCGGCGGCAACGTTATCTAATCCTACAGGACCGCCCATAAACTTATCAATAATAGCGTGTAGTAATTTTCTGTCCATAATATCAAAACCTTCATTATCAACTTCTAACATATCTAAGGCGTCAGCAGCAGTTTGTTTATTAACAATACCTTGCGTTTTAATATCAGCATAATCACGTACACGACGTAATAAACGGTTAGCTATACGTGGCGTACCACGCGAGCGCCTTGCGACTTCAAATGCGCCCTCTTCATCCATAGTTAAATTTAAAAAGTGCGCAGAGCGCGTAACAATAGACGCCAATTCGGCAACTTTATAAAATTCTAACCGTTGTACTATGCCAAATCGATCACGTAATGGTGAAGTTAATGCGCCGGCACGTGTCGTTGCGCCAATTAAGGTAAATGGCGGTAAATCGAGTTTAATTGAACGCGCTGCTGGCCCTTCACCAATCATGATATCGAGTTGATAATCTTCCATCGCGGGGTAAAGTATTTCTTCAACCATTGGGCTTAAGCGATGAATTTCATCAATAAAGAGAATATCGTTTTCCTCTAAATTGGTTAATAGTGCCGCCAAGTCGCCTGCTTTTTCAAGCACGGGGCCTGATGTGGTGCGAATACTCACCCCCATTTCGTTGGCTACAATATTGGCGAGTGTTGTTTTACCTAATCCCGGAGGGCCAAAAATAAGTAAGTGATCAAGTGGCTCAGCACGATTTTTTGCCGCAGGAATAAATATTTCCATTTGCGCTTTAACGTGCTCTTGCCCCGTATAATCTTGCAGCATTTTAGGACGAATAGCGCGATCAACACTTTCATCTTCAATACTCGCAACAGGCTCAATGAGGCGATCAGCTTCTATCATGGTTAGGTATTCCTTGGATTTCTATATAGTGCTTTGCTTTTACTAACATTTAAGATACTTGATTCAACATCAAATTGAAAAATTGAACAAGTAATATCATGTTTTAAATCACTTATTCTATAACATTGACTTCAATGCATCACGGATAATATCTTCACTCGACATATCTCGCTGATACACAGCTTTTACCGCTTTATCTGCTTGCACTTGTTTATAACCCAGTGACACAAGTGCATTTATGGCATCACCTTTATTATCATTTATAAAGGTAGACTCTTGATGTAATTCTGCAGACATTTGCTCAGGCATAACTCCGTCAGAGCTAACAAGGTGAATTTGCTCTGACTGCCAGTCTTTTAATCTATCACGCATTTCAATTAATAAACGCTCTGCAGTTTTTTTACCAACACCTGGAATTTTCACAATCGCACTAATATCGTCATGTCTTACACAGCTTACAAATTGATCTGCCGACATATTTGATAATATTGCTAATGCTAATTTAGGCCCTACGCCATTCACTTTAATCAATAAGCGAAATAATCGACGTTCAGTTTTATTAGCAAAACCATAGAGTAATTGTGCATCTTCACGCACTACGAAATGAGTATAAATGGTTGCCTGTTGATTAAGTTCAGGTAAAGCATAAATACTGGTCATTGGCATAGTAACTTCATAGCCTACACCACTACATTCAATTAATATTTCAGGGGATAATTTTTCTACTAACGTGCCACGTAAACGACCAATCACGATAAATACCAAAGGTTAACTAATTTAACCAAGAGAATAGCACTATACATTTATACAGTAAAGCAATGGGTCTTTGTAAAATAGAAATTGCATAACTTATATTGAATAGAGTGGATTCCCGACAAGACACTTCGGGAATGACGCGTTTATTTTAGGTGTTATATGAACTGATTTCCTCGTTCCCACGTTCTACGTGGTAATGCATATATCCATTGAGCTTAACAAAATTGATCCGCAATACAATAGAGCAGTTACCGCAAACGCCCTCTAACTGTTTTACTCGCCTGCCCTGCTAAATTAGCAATACTGATATGACTGTGCGCATGACAAAGCGCTACCGCTAAGGCATCAGCCGCATCCGCTTGTGGCGTGCCCGGCAGCTTTAAAATAGTTTTCACCATATGTTGAACTTGGCTTTTATCGGCAGCGCCAGTACCGACTACCGCTTGCTTAATTTGTCTTGCAGAATATTCACTAATAGCTAAACCTTTATTAGTTGCTGCAACAATAGCTGCGCCGCGTGCCTGCCCTAGCTTTAACGCGCCGCCAGGGTTTACGCCCATAAACACTTGCTCAATAGCAAACATATCAGGTTTGAATTGAATAATTAATTCAGACACGCCAGCGAATATAGTTTGCAAGCGCGAGGCTAAATCTTCGCCTTGGCTAAGGGCTTTTATACAGCCACTGCCAAGGTAGGTAAATTTTTGCCCTTCTTGTTTGATCACGCCATAACCTGTAAAACGAGAGCCGGGATCAATACCTAAAATTATTGTCAACTAATTATCTCTATATATTAAATTTTATAAACATGCATTTAAGTGCGAGACGTCATCCCCGTGGTGTCTTAATCAGGGATCCAGTGTTGTAATAAGATGGATCTTCGATCAGATACTTCGAAGATGACGTATCGGTATTTGCTGAATAAACTCGCTTTTTAAATCTATTGTCATCGCTTATTAGAGCATAAAAAATGCAGCTAAACATAAGTTTTAGCTGCATTAATCGAGTAATATTTTAGTTTAAAAAAACTAATTAATAGCTACTTATGCTTCGTCATCTTGTTTCTCTTCAGCTTTTTCTTCAACAATAGTCGCAACACCTAACTCTTTTAACTGCTCAGGATTTGCATTGCCTGGCGCGTTTGTTAACGGACAAGCCGCTGTTGTTGTTTTAGGGAAAGCCATTACGTCACGAATTGAGCTAGTGCCTGTCATTAACATAACTAAACGATCTAAACCAAATGCTAAACCCGCATGTGGTGGAGCACCATATTGTAATGCTTCAAGTAAGAAACCGAATTTCTCTTGCGCTTCTTCGTCACTAATACCTAGAATTCTAAATACTGCTGCTTGCATATCTTGATTATGAATACGTACTGAGCCACCGCCTAATTCACAGCCGTTTAATACCATGTCGTAAGCATCAGATAATGCGCCAACAGGATTTGCTTCTAATTGCTCTGCCGTTAAATTAGTTGGTGCAGTAAATGGGTGATGAATCGCGTGTAATTGACCGTCAGCTTCTTCAAACATTGGGAAATCTACAACCCATAACGGTTTCCACTCACCTTGTAATAATTCTAAATCTTCACCTAGTTTAAGACGAAGCGCCCCAAGTGACTCTGAAACAACGTTGTAGTTATCAGCACCAAAGAAGATGATGTCACCAGTTTTAGCGTTAGCACGTTCTAAAATAGCTTGAGCTTGCTCTGCAGTTAAGAATTTTAGAATTGGTGATTGTAAACCTTCAAGACCTGCATCTGCATCATTAACTTTTAACCACGGCATACCCTTAGCGCCGTAAATACCAACGTACTTAGTTAATTCGTCTAAGCCCTTACGTGAGAATTTTGCAGCACCTTGTGGTACACAAATAATCGCTACACGGCCTTTTTCGTCATTTGCAGGACCTGAGAATACTTTAAATTCTACATCTTTTAAAATGTCTGCAACATCTACGATCTCTAATGGGTTACGTAAATCAGGCTTATCACTACCAAAACGAGACATCGCCTCAGAATACGGCATACGAGGGAATTCGCCTAAATCAACATTGAGCATTTCTTGGAACAATTCACGGATCATTTGTTCGGTAACTTGCATTACCTGATCGCTACTCATGAATGAGGTTTCAATATCTATTTGCGTAAATTCTGGTTGTCTGTCAGCACGTAAATCTTCATCACGGAAACATTTAACGATTTGGTAGTAACGCTCCATGCCAGACATCATTAATAATTGTTTAAACAATTGTGGTGATTGCGGCAGTGCAAAAAATTGACCTTTATGAGTACGACTTGGCACTAAATAGTCACGTGCACCTTCTGGTGTTGCTGCAGTAAGTATCGGTGTTTCAATATCTAAGAAACCTAAGTTCTCTAATGAACTGCGTACTTTTGACGTTACTTTTGCGCGAAAACGTAAGCGCTCTGTCATTTCAGTGCGGCGTAAATCTAAGTAACGATATTTTAAACGTAACTCTTCAGAGTTAACTTGGTTTGAATCAAGCGGTAATGGCAGAGATTTATTTAAAATAGTTAAGTCTAAACCTAGTATTTCAATGCCACCTGTTTTCATGTCTTTATTGACTTGTCCTTCAGGACGAGCACGTACTTTACCGGTAAGTTGTACACAAAACTCGTTACGTAAAGTATTGGCTTTTTTAATCACTTCAGGTAAATCAGGATCATATACAACCTGAACAATGCCTTCACGATCACGTAAATCTAAAAAGATAACCGCGCCTAAGTCACGACGTTTGTTAACCCAACCACATAAAGTAACTTCTTGTCCGATGTGAGATTCATTAACCTCACCACAATAAAGACTGCGCATGTATTTTGTCCTATACCATTTCTATTATATTTTGTTAATAAGTGCTTAAATTGCTCTTATTACGATAATTTGCGCATATTATAAAGCAAAGATTGTTAATGTCACCCTACAACAGGCAGATGGTGAAATTAATGCGTGTGATATGTAGGCTTTAACAGATTGGTATTAATCGTTATATACGTTAAAATAGCAGCATTAATGATTAAGCCCTTAGATAAAATAGTCAAAATGAAGCATTCTGATACCGATTTAATTTACTCACAAGCACATTCTCAAGTTAAAAACTTTACCTTTGATGCGCAAGTTGTTGAAGTTTTTCCTGATATGATTTCTCGCTCTGTACCTGGTTACAACACCATAATTGAAACCATCGGTAGGCTGAGTAAGCAATTTGTGCAAAATAACAGCAACATTTATGATTTAGGTTGTTCATTAGGTGCGGCAACACTTGCCATGCGAAAAGGAATTAGCGCTACTGATTGTAAAATTATTGGTGTAGACAATTCTGTTGATATGGTTAAGCGTTGTAAAATGCACGTCGAAGCTTTTAAAGGTAATACCCCTGTTGAAATTATCGAAGGTAATATTCAAGATATCGATATTGAAAACGCGTCTATGGTCGTGCTTAATTTTACCTTACAGTTTATTGAAAAATCAGAGCGTCAAGCGTTACTCTCTAAAATAGCCCAAGGTTTAAAGCCAGGTGGTTTATTAGTGCTCTCTGAAAAAATATCGAGTAATGACACCGTAATAGATGAAGTACTTATTGACTTGCACCATAGTTTTAAACGCGACAACGGCTACAGTGAATTAGAAGTTGCACAAAAACGCACTGCGCTAGAAAAAGTAATGCTAACCGACAGTGTTGAAACACATAAAGATCGTTTAGCTCAAGCTGGATTTACTCATATTTCACAGTGGTTTCAATGTTTTAATTTCACCTCGTTTATTGCCATCAAATAAAATTACTTTAGAATCATACTTATTTAGAATAATGCTTATAATAGTTCACTCAGATATAGTGCTCTCAGATATAGTTTACTCAGAAGCTTGTTGTAATCGTCATCTTCGAAGTTTCTGATCGAAGATCCAGTACTTTAAAAAACTGGATCCCCGACAATACACCTCGGGGATGACGTATCTGAGACAATCAGCAAAGGAATGACGTATCTGAGACAATCGCCTTGGTACGATAAGTTTATAAAAATACGAAAACTTTAAATCATCTTAAAAAAGACATAATCACCTATGAACCAATTTAACTTATTTTACCAAAAAATTGCCACAAACCGTTTAAGCCATTGGTTAAATACCCTGCCCGCTCAACTTACCGATTGGCACCAAAATAATTTACATGGTGAATACAAACATTGGCAAAAAACCTTAGATGCTTTACCAAAAGTAAATCAAGGTGAACTAAGGCAAACACAAGTAAACCTGGTTGATAAAGTTGAAGTAGGTGAACTAGGTGATTTAAACCAAGGCGAATTTAAACGCCTTGAAAACTTAATGAAAAAGTTTAAACCATGGCGCAAAGGTCCTTATCATATTCATGGATTGCACATAGATACCGAATGGCGTAGTGACTTTAAATGGGACAGATTAGCCGATCACATCAGTGATTTATCAGGTAAATATGTTTTAGATATAGGCTGTGGTAGTGGTTATCACTTATGGCGTATGCGCGGCGCTGGCGCTAAATTTGTAGTCGGTGTTGACCCGACGCAACTATTTTTAATGCAATTTAATGCCGTAAAGCACTTTATCAACGATGAGCAAGTGCATCTATTACCGTTAGGCGTAGAACAATTACCAGAATTAAAAGCCTTTGATACGGTTTTCGCCATGGGCGTGTTATATCACCGCCGCTCGCCGATTGATTTTTTATACCAATTAAAAGCACAACTGGTTAAAGGTGGCGAGCTAGTACTTGAAACGTTAATTGTTGATGGCGATGAAAATACGGTATTAGTTCCAGGTGAACGCTACGCAAAAATGCGCAACGTTTGGTTTTTACCGAGTGAAAAAGCTATGTGTGCTTGGTTAGAACGCTGCGGATTTAACAACGTTCGTGTGGTAAATACCGATATTACCGCCCTTGATGAACAACGAAAAACCGAGTGGATTGATACCGAGTCTTTACAAGATTTTCTCGACCCAGAAGACAACACTAAAACCATTGAGGGTTACCCGGCGCCTAAACGCGCTATTTTTATCGCCACTACATAAACTAAAAACATAATAAGCTGAACCTTGAATTTAAACTAGCCAATCCGTTCAGCTTTGACGTTATCTCGACCTGAGACTTTAGCCTGATACATAAGCTCATCTGCTTTAGACAGTAAACTATCCAGTAATGATTCAGCACTTTCATCAACATTAATAGTAAAATCATTAATCGTAACTAAACCAAAACTTGCGGTTATTTTTATAATATCTTCATTGTTTTTTACTTCTATCGCATTAATAACTTCACGTAAACGCTCAGCTAATACTACAGCTTTATCAACATGTGTTGAATGAAGTAAAATAACAAACTCTTCTCCCCCATAACGACACACCAATTCACTATTTCTGCAAACGTTTTTACTGGTATTAGCTATGGCTTTTAACACTAAATCCCCAACACTATGACCATATTGGTCATTAATGTCTTTAAAATGATCAATATCATAAAGCAATAAAGATATTGGTTGCTGATGACGTATAGCATTAGCAATCTCTTTAGTCGCTAAACTCGAAAAAGCCCTTCGATTAAGTAACGAAGTTAAAAAGTCTTCACTGGCTACTTGCTGTAACTGCTTTTGGCTGGCTTTTAACTCTTGGGTTCTTTGCTCTACTTTATCTTCTAGTTCTTGAGCAAATTTGGTTAAGGCTATTTGCTGCTGCCAATCTCTCACCAAGTAAATAACCAAGGACGTCAGGGTAAATAAAATTAACCCCCACTGCGAAGAGCGTCCTAACCAATCAATAAAGCGATGAGCACTCATCATATCAAGCACTAACGAGATAAATAACGCTAAAACACCTACCGTCATAATAACACCGTGTATCTCAACTTTTTTAAGGTTTTTTAGGCAACCAATAAAAAGAGCAAGCACTAAAACGATAAATAGCATGTCAAAATACGGGTAAGCATTTATAAAATTAAACGAGGTAAATAAGCTTAAAAACAACACACCTATCACAAAAAACAAACTAACAAGTAACACCCCATAGGCAATTTTAGGGGTACTTTTTTTAAACCAAGTAATCATCAACAAAGCTAAAAAAGCAGGCACTAAAAAGTAACTAAATGCAGCTATATAGCGCCAACATAAAGGGTTATACCATACGGCTTGATTAAGCTCATTTTCAGCAAACATCATTAACGCAAGATTAAAAGACAAGAATCCTGTACACATGGCCACATGATTATCTTTTTTAATCATTCCCATAACGGTACTAATAATACCGACTAACAACACGACTAAAATAAATAAAAAGCCAATAAAGCCACGTTCATAAACGCCTGATAATAAATCGTATCGATCACCAATAAAGACATTACCCGACAAACCGATATCCGGGTAATTAGAATAAATTCTCAAAAAGATAGGGTGTTGATCATAATCATCAGGCAGACGAATTAGGTGCCACGGCCATCCTGAGAACTGACTATTGCCCTGAGCGTCAAAATCGCCATATTGATAAATGAGTTTGTTGTTTTGAAAAACTTGTACAGTTAGGTCGATACTACTGATAAATATATAAGGATCGCGCCAATTACCAGACGGTAAGTCTCGCTTAAGCCAAAGAATATTTTGGCTATGCTCGCTAGCACCTAAAATAGGGAGATGAGCAGCTTGCCATGTAGCACTTATACTCGACTGTGTAATTAACGGTGTTTCATTAACTTTTAATTGCTGAATATTTTTTGTCGCTAAAAGTTGACTGTCTACATCAGGTAATTCACCATCATGATAATACCAATTATTAAGGATAAGTTTTTTGCTAGGATTATCTTCAGCAGCGTATGCATCTGTATTAAATAACATACAAATACATAAAGATAATAAAGCGAAAATTATTCTCGTACTATTAATTTGAATAACTTTAAACATGCAGGCCCTAATTAAGATAAAACATTTGCTGATAGCTGAAACTTTTGTTCAGCCTTTAACTATTATTCACTAACTCAAACTTGGGATAATTAAAGCGGCTTTGGCATTTCACTTATCCGGAGCTCCATGTAACTAGTATATACTTTAAGGACATTACACGTTAATTATCTTGTAATATTTTTTAATATTTAAAAGATATGCCACAAAAATTAACGCTTATTTAATTTATTGATTACAAAAAACAAACAAAGATAACAAATACATATATGTCGGCTGGTTTTAGTTTAGTCCTAACAATCAAACAGTTTTAACAAAATAACGTTAACTGCTCTTCCCCCGATAAAATGAATGTTATATGTCACCTTGCTGGTAGCTAAATCATTTCGTAATCTATCAATAGAAAAAGTTTTAAGGTAAGTTAAATAAACTCATAAAATCACAGTAAATAAATATGAATGAAATGTGGATGGAAAGGCGCCTAAAAAAGGTTGTTGCAAGAAGACAAGATCATCGTGACCCATTTCAGCGGGATCGTGCTCGTATATTACACTCAGCATCATTTAGGCGTTTACAATCTAAAACTCAAGTGATGGGTAGCGGTCAAAGTGATTTTTACCGTACGCGTTTAACCCACTCTTTAGAAGCCGCACAAATAGGCTCAGGTATAACCGCACAACTGCGTTGTAAATTTCCTGTGTTATGCAATGAGCTTTCCATCGACAGTGATAGTTTAATAGAAGCCATTTGCTTAGCTCATGATATTGGACACCCGCCTTTTGGTCATGGCGGCGAAATTGCTCTTAATTACATGATGCGCGAACATGGCGGTTTTGAAGGCAACGGACAAACTTTAAGGATAGTTGCGCGATTAGAAACTTTTAGTGAACATTTTGGTATGAACTTAAGTCGACGTACCTTGTTAGGGTTAATGAAGTATCCGCAATTAATTACGACGCTGAGCAAAGATACGTCAACCATTGCCGTTACTAACTTCAGGCAACTAAAAGCCTGTGATTGGCATCCGCCAAAAGGCTTGTATGAGGACGATCAAGATATTATCGATTGGATTTTAAAACCTTTATCGAAAGCAGATAGAACTCTTTTTCAAAGTACGGTTAACCCTAGTAGTAATACTGAAAGTAGTAGCAATACACAACACCAAAAAACCCGTTTTAAGTCTCTCGATTGCTCAATTATGGAACTTGCCGATGATATCGCCTACGGCATTCATGATTTAGAAGATGCCATTGTCACCAATGTAGTAAGCCGTAATGATTTTGATAGAGAAGTAATTAAAAAGCTGCAAAAAATTGATGATGTTTGGTTGCAAAAGCATTGTAAAACTTTAAAAGAAAAACTCTTTAGCGAGCAACATCATTTACAAAAAGACGCCATAGGTGGTTTAGTTAACTACCTTATTACCGCTATTCATTTAACCGACTTAAATGAGCAAGATGATGTGAACTTTGCTGAACCGTTACTTCGTTATAATGCAGCTCTTACGGCAGAAGCCGCAAAAGTACTGAAAATATTTAAAGATTTTGTTTATTTTTATGTGATCAAACTTACCAGTTTACAGCGTTTAGAATACCGAGGACAACAAATGGTGATGGAGTTATTTGAAGCATTATCATCTGATCCTCTACGCTTACTCCCAAGCAATAGTGCTAAGCGTTGGCAAGATGCTGTAGATAAACAACTTAATTCACATCGTGTTATCGCCGACTATATAGCCGGTATGACAGATGATTACGCCACACGATTGTATCAATCATTATTTAATGCTCATGATGCGTCGGACTACCAGCTAACCTAATCGATGTGAAAGCAAAAACACCGACAAAAATAAGTAAATACAAAAACAGAAAACAGAAAACAGAATATAAGTTAAATGAGAATGCAAAATGTTAGAGATATACGCAGGTAATAATGCTTTAAAAACCATTCAAGAACACGGTTTAAAACAAGAGTTATTCACTAATTTTCTTGGTGCGAGTGGCGGCCCAAAGTGGTTTATGCTATTTGGATTAGATAAGTACCTTTTTAGTGAGTTTTTTCAAAACAGAACTACTGAGCTTAATCTCATCGGCTCAAGCTCTGGTGCCTTTCGCGCTGCCTGCTTAACCCAAAATAATCCTGTACAAGCAATTGAAATTTTAGCGCAGCAATATTCTAATACTGTTTATTCTAAAAAGGCTACGGCCCAAGAAGTTACCAATAAAACGATTACCCTTGTAGAGCAATTGTTTTCAGAAAATGGCGCTCATGAGGTAATTAATAACAAGGTTTTTAAGGCTCACTTTTTGGTTGCTAAATGTAATGGATTAACTGCTTTTGACAATAAAATACTACAAGTGCCTGGTTTACTTAACAGTATGTTGCTAAACAAAATAGCTAGAAGCCAACTCAACAAACAATACCAACGTTATGTGTTTAAAAATAAATACAGTAATTTAGCGATAAACGATCCTTATAATATTAATACCATATACCAAAACTTAACCGCTGCTAACATTAAAAGCACTGTACTCGCTTCAGGTTCAATTCCTTTGGTAATGTCAGGAGTTAAAGATATTGTTGGCGCTGAGAAAGGAACTTACCGCGATGGTGGCGTAATTGATTACCATTTTGATTTTTCGTTAGAACAGAAGAATCAAAATAAAATGACTGTAAAGCAACAGCATAAAAAGCACTTTTCTGATTTACCTCACTCTAGTAGCGAATCAAAGATTACAGATCATAACTTAACCTTATATCCACACTTTAGCTCAGAGCCAAAAGCGGGATGGTTTGATAAAAGTTCAAACCGTAAAGTACTCGCTAGCAGTTATGATAATACAGTGTTGTTAGCGCCATCAGCCAAGTTTATTCAATCTCTGCCTTACAAGAAAATTCCTGATAGAACTGATTTTACGCAGATGGAACCAAACCTACGAATTAAATATTGGCAACAAGTATTAAAACAAACAGGCCAATTGGCTGAGTCTTTTCATGAATTTAGAGAGAAAAAAGATTGGGGTGAGATAAGAAATTTTACGCCATAATATTTGCTAGTTAATACACAAGCGGCAAGTAAATTAGCACAAGAAAATTATCAACATCACCGCTTACAAGTACATAAACCACCTGACACAATATAATAGTCAGTCTTGAAAATAAGCGCTACTCAAATATCTTATAGCGTACCTATTAGCTTTAGCTGTTTTACTTACTTGATTTACTTTGACTGGTCATCGCTTTGACAAGTACCGTAGAAACAAAAAATCTCGTTCTTGTCGAAATAACATATCGGCAATAACGAGATTTAATACTAGATTTAATACTAGAAAGTACCTAGTTGCTTCTTTACTTAGTTTATTTAGTTTCTTTACTCGCTTTAGCGGGTTTAGTTGGTACTAAATCGGCTAAAAAATCTTTAAAGTCATCAGCTAACTCAGGGTGACGTAAACCATACTCAACATTGGCTTTCATATAACCAATTTTAGAGCCACAATCATGCGAACGTCCTGTCATATGAAATGCTTCAACGGTTTCTTTTTCCATTAACATCGCAATTGCATCAGTTAACTGGATTTCGTCGCCTGCACCAGGAGGCGTTAATCTTAATAGTTCCCAAATTTTCTCAGATAAAACATAACGACCAACAACAGCTAGATTAGATGGTGCATCATCAACAGCAGGTTTTTCAACAACAGCTGTCATAGGTCTTGATTCACCAGGTAGTATTTTTTCACCACCGCAGTCAACCACACCGTAACTACTTACTTTTTCCATAGGTACAGGCTCAACCATGATCTGACTGTAACCACCTACTTCGTTATAACGAGTAATCATCGCTGCTAAGTTTTCAGTTTTTAAATTAGCTGATACTTCATCTAAAATAACATCAGGTAATACAACAGCAAAAGGTTCATTGCCAATAATAGGTTGCGCTTTTAATACTGCATGACCTAAGCCTTTCGCCTCCCCTTGACGAACATGTAAAATAGTAACATCTTTAGGGCTAATGGCTTGAATTTCCTCAAGCAATTGTCTTTTTACGCGTTTCTCTAAAGTAGTTTCAAGTTCAAAAGACTTATCAAAATGATTTTCAATGGCATTTTTTGAAGAATGAGTAACTAGAACAATCTCTTTGATGCCAGCGGCAACACATTCATTAACAATGTATTGAATCATTGGCTTATCAACAATTGGGAGCATTTCTTTAGGAATAGCTTTTGTTGCTGGTAACATACGTGTACCAAGGCCTGCAACGGGGATTACTGCTTTAGTTATTCTATTATTCATATTTATCCTTAATTAATCACTGAGTTTTTATTCTAAAACGAATTTTACAAGAATTCATCAAAATTTATTAACTTCCTTTATTAATTACATATAAATTAATATTTAATAATTTACCACGTACATCTATAAAGCCTGATCTATCGCCATATTTTTGTAAGTAATTGAAGATAAGTACTTAAATTTATTTAAAATATTTTTCAAAAAAATATAAAATAAGCACTATAGATACATTTTCCAATTTTTTTAACTAAGAAACAACTCAAATCGCCCCTACAATCTATTTTTCTTTATCTAAAATGGTGTAGTTATACCAATTTTGATAAGTTTCTTGTTTAACTGTGCTCAATAAAAATATTTAAAGACAAGGCGCTTGCTTGTGCAATAACTGGTAATTACGATTGAGAGCAACGCAGGATTTACTTATTTTAACCCGTATAGGTGATCTAGTAACTTAACGGACTTGGTATTAATTTGGCACCTTATTATTAGCACCTAACAACTTAGGTGATACAAATGAAAAAGAAAAAACACCCAATTTATAGCGCAGAGTTTAGACTCGAAACAAGTTAATTGATATTTGATTTTTGATTTTTGATTTTTGATTTTTGATAAAAATTATACACAGACAGATGCTGCTAAAGCGATGAATGTAGGAAAGTACATTCAGTTAGCGGGGTAATCAATCAAAATAAGAGCGTAAGGTAAGGCTCCTATATTCACAGAAGACAACTGATAAAGTGAGTTAAACAAGGCTACAGCTCTGTTTATGTCGTATAGCTAAAAACTCTTATTAATTGAGAAATCTTATTAATTGAGAAAATAAATCAAACAATAATAAAAATAGCCAATAAAAACATTACCAGAGGTGTTTTACTTTCACCCTAGTTGACCAGAATAATACTTCATGGCTATTTTCTTTAGCCTATAAATTTATTAGAAGGTTCATCGTCAATATTTATTAACGTCTAAATAGCTCTTGATTGTTTAAAAACCACTTATAAGCTAATTCTAATCCTTCGGTTAATGAAACAGAGTATTGCCAACCTAATGATTTAAGCCTATCTACATTCATTAATTTACGAGGCGGACCATCAGGCTTTGATGAATCAAAACTAATTGTCCCTTCAAAGCCCACTACTTTAGCAACAGTTTCTACTAACTCTCTAATAGAACAATCAACTCCCGTACCAACATTAATATGACTTAACATAGGCTCAGTATTATCATTATATGTTTTTGTATCTAAGTTCATTACATGAACTGAAGCAGCGGCCATATCATCAACATATAAAAACTCACGCATAGGCTTACCGCTTCCCCATGCAATAACTTCCTGATCTCCATTTAATTTTGCTTCGTGAAAACGACGTAATAAAGCAGGTATTACATGACTATTTTCAGGATGAAAATTATCATGTGCACCATAAAGATTAGTCGGCATAACACTACGATAATCTCGTCCATATTGGCGATTATAACTTTCACAAAGTTTAATACCTGCTATTTTCGCTATTGCGTACGGTTCGTTAGTTTCTTCTAGTGTGCCTGTTAACAAAGCACTTTCTTTCATTGGTTGCTCAGCTAGTTTGGGATAAATACACGAAGAACCTAAAAACAGTAGTTGTTGAATATTTGTTATGTGCGCACTTTGAATAATGTTCGATTGAATCATTAAGTTTTCATATATGAAGTCTGCCGGATAAGTGTTATTTGCCACGATACCACCTACTTTAGCTGCAGCTAAATAAACCTGATCTATCTTTTCTTGCTGAAAAAACGATAATACCGCTTGTTGATTGGTCAAGTCTAATTCTTTTCTAGTCCTTAAAATCAATTCTATTGAGCTATCATTTTTTAATTTCCTTACGATAGCCGATCCAACCATACCGTTATGGCCAGCTACAAATACCTTAGTTTTATACTTTATACTTTCATTGGTACTCATTTATGCATTCTCAACCGATACTGACACGTCAAAACCATGATTTTTTAATAAAGCATGTTGCTTAGCACTTTGTAAGTCATTAGCTACCATTTCACTACACATTTCTTCTACCGTGATCTGTGGTACCCAACCTAGTTTTTCTTTAGCTTTAGAAGGATCACCTAAAAGGGTTTCTACTTCAGCTGGACGGAAATAACGAGGATCGACCTTAACAATCACATCACCTACTTTTAATGCAGGAGCATTATTACCAACTATACTTTTTATAGTGCCAATTTCATCAAGGCCTGTTCCTGTAAACTCTAACTCTATTCCTGCTTCTTTTGCGGAGAGCTTAACAAACTCACGTACTGATATTTGCTTTCCTGTAGCAATAACAAAGTCATCCGCTATATCTTGTTGCAGCATCATCCATTGCATACGCACATAATCTTTTGCATGCCCCCAATCACGTAAAGCATCCATATTTCCTAAATATAAACACGGCTCTAATCCTTGTGAAATATTGGCGATGGCACGGGTTATTTTACGGGTAACAAAAGTTTCGCCTCGTCGAGGTGATTCATGGTTAAATAGAATACCGTTACAAGCATACATACCATAGGATTCACGATAGTTAACTACTATCCAATAAGCATACATTTTCGCTACCGCATATGGGGAACGAGGGTGAAACGGTGTGGTTTCCTTTTGAGGGATTTCTTGCACTTCCCCGTACAACTCAGATGTTGAAGCTTGATAAAATTTTGTTGTTTTTTCCATACCTAAAAAACGAATAGCTTCTAATAGGCGTAATGTTCCCATTGCATCAACATCAGCAGTATATTCAGGACACTCAAATGAGACAGCAACATGTGACTGAGCGCCTAAGTTGTATACTTCATCAGGCTGTACGTCTTTTAATATACGAGTTAAATTAGACGAGTCTGTTAAATCACCATAGTGTAAAAAAAATCTTTGATTACTTTCGTGACGATCTTGATAAATATGATCAACACGCTCTGTATTAAGTGAAGAAGCTCTACGCTTTATACCATGTACTTCATAACCTTTTTCCAGTAATAATTCTGCTAAATATGATCCATCTTGGCCTGTAACGCCGGTAATTAATGCAACTTTTGACTTTGTCATTTTTATTCCTAAATATTCGAAAAAGGTAGTTCTGAGAATTTACTTCTAAGTTTATCTGCTTTAGTGAAGTTTATATCAGCTTAAGTATTTTGTTGAAAATACCATTTAAGCTGATCCTGCACATCACTTTCCAGTCAACCAAGTATAATGGGAGTATTGCTCTAGTGGTAGTGACATTAATTATTTATCTAAAACTATTTTATAATTAAAGCCATATAATGGGCGCTAAATTTCTTTTCATAAAAATACCAAACAAATGATATCTTTAGACTAATTTAAAACGAGTTTACTCATTGTTGCTCGGTTTTTTAAATAGAATAACTAATTCTCGAAATAGCAAGTAAAGCTGGCGCCACGATTAAATCCGTTTAAACGAAATAAATTTCACCCCTAAAAATTCAACTATTTCTAGTATATATTCTACAACGTTTTAATCTTTCAACTTCTAACACACAAGAGACTACTTAAAATTAACTCATAAAAAAGTCCTTCTGGTAAAAGGACTTTTTTATGAGTCTACTCAGAAGGAAATTAAATATTAATCGGTAACCACAGGTTTTGTTATATATTTAATAATGCTTATATAACATACAAATACGAAAAGAAAGCTTACAAACATTATACTTTCTGAAATATTAAAATACTCACCTGCGATACCGAAAGTTGACATAACCACGGCAACAATTGAAATAATTAATAGTGCTTGGTTTGATGTAAGTCCTACACGTTGTAATATGTGATGTAGATGATCTCTATCTGGTTTGAAAGGTGATTTACCATTTCGGTACCTACGCACGACAATTGCCAACATATCCATTAATGGTATTGCACAAATCCATAGTGCGGTTACAGGCCTAAAGGATGCTTGCTCCCCTTGTGTTCCCATAGTTAATAACCAAATAACACTTAAACCAACAAACATACTTCCTGCATCGCCCATAAATATTTTTTGAGTTTCTTTCTTAAAAAATCGCTCAAATAAACCAAGGTTATGCATAAGGTAAGGTACCGTTGCAGTTGCTAATACTAAAGGGTAACTTAAATAATCCGTTTGGCCGTACATAATAAACAAAACTGCAATTGAGGTAAAAGTATTAATACTTAAACTACCGATAAGGCCATCAATACCATCAATCATATTATAGGCATTAATTACTACAATAATACCAATATAGGTAAATACAATTCCGAAAGACCCAAGCGTTACATCACCTAAACCAAACAAATTCCCTAAGTTTGAAATATAACCGCCAACACCATAGATCATCAAACTTGCGATAATAATTTGCCCTACAATCCTAATACGTACGCGTAAATCAAATTTATCGTCAAGTGCGCCAATAAATACCATCATTGCCGAAGCAATAAGATACATTCTAAGCTCTAAAGTGTCAGGTAACCAAAGGAGGCTGGCGGCGAGTACCGCTAAAAATATTGAAATTCCTCCAATAAGAGGAATATGACCAGCATGACGTTTACGTTCTGAAGGTTTATCTACTAAGCCAATTTCAATTGCAACAGGATTGAAAAATTTAATCGCGATAAATGCAGAAATAAAAGCGGTAACAACTGTAGCAAAAATATACATATATGGTTCCGGTAGCATCCGATTAATTAACTCAAATGAATAAAGATAGTCGAGTAAAGATAAGCAATAAAAATAATATATTGCAATAGAAGGTAATACTAAATTAAGCCTTACTCAATTTTCAACGACCTGGCTTTTAACTTCGTCATAAATTAGTTTCTTTGATAACATTGCATTATACTTGAGTTTTTGCACTATTCACAGGGCTAAATAAAGCTTAACTACAAAGTGTTACATTAACCATTAAGGTATTTTTGTTCATCTCAGATTGAGATAAAGCCACCTTAGATTGAACTATATTCGAGTACACCAATAGTGCACAGCTTTATTGTGGTGTTTTCAAGCTTAATTGGTGATAGACCGCAAATTCTCGTATTAAGCCTATTTCGATTGTAATACCTGATATAAGATGCCACATGTTTTTCATGACACTTGTTGTTAAGTGGTATGCATTCAATAGCCATTTATATTTTAAACTGCCAAAAAATCGTTCAACTACTTTATTATTCAAACAGGCACTTTTGTAACTCATTAATACTATAATACTGTTTCTAGTGAAAGCTTCTCGCCCCTTTTATGGCGACCTACTAAACTAGTCGTTTTTTCAATAGTTAATGCAAATAAATCAACTATCATACGGTTTTAAATAGGCTAGCCTTAAGCTGTGCGTAGAGGTCATGTCACCAACTCATACGTGAATTGCACTTATAGGGAAATTATTAAAATAATAATTATCAGCAAAACACAATTAACAAGTCTAATTATTGCCCACTATTTAGCCTGTACGTAACTGTGCGAAGCTATTGGATGGAACTACTTAGTTACTGTTCTCTTCGCATAAAATAACGAAAAAGCACAATAAGCACAGATAAAACTCCCCCTAATATGGTACCTAAAACAACAATCAAAGCACGTTTAGGCTTATCTTTTATATCTGGTACTTGTGCTGGGTCGATAGTTTTAAGTACATATTCTTTTTTTACCATGATTAACATCATACTTTTCGTTTGCTCTTCAATCAATTGGTAAAAAACCTTTTCCATAGTTGCTATTTTAATATTTGCTAACTGATCTTTTAAATAATCTATTGATGTTTGCGCTTCCTCTTTATCTTGCTCTCGCATAAATTCATTAATATCGTGTACTAGCAATGTAAGCCATTTCTTCGCTATATCTGGTGAATAAAAAGAAATATTAATCGTAATCATCGATGTACTTTTATCTTTTTCAATAGACAATAATTCAGAAAATTCTTGAAATGCTTCCCAAGGAGATGGCTCTGCTGTTCTTGGCGCTTCAAATTCTCTTATCCACTTTTTATTGCTTTGGTCGTAAACCTGCTCGTTAAAAAGTAATTTATTTGAGTTTATATCCCAACCTTTAGAAGCCATTAAAGGTACAAGTAAATTATGTCTTTCAATAAATGACTCTATAAATGAGCGTGACTGTAACACTTCTATGGCTAGCCCTGATTTATCTGCACCACCACCACCGCCTAAGTTAATACCTGCCATACTAGCCAAACCACCAAACTGCCCGGCAAGTGCAGCTAAACCGCCAGCCCCACCTTCACTTTCTGCGGGGGTAAGTATAACGGATGCTTTATAGATATTAGGCTGTGATAAGGCAAAAAACACAGAAGCAACTGCGAATAATAAACTAATAAATATAATAATAAATTTACCCGCCCAAATAGCGTGCCATAACTCGGCTATATCTATTTCATCGTCTTGATTTGAATTATTATAAGAGTTTTGAAGTTGCTGCTGAAATAATTGCTGTTGCAAAATTTTCGATTTTTCATCATTCGTCGATACTTGAGGATTCTCTATTGACTTTGACACTTTTCACCATATCCGGTTGGTATTTTTTGTTGCTCATATTCACTTTATTTATAAAGATACTAACAACCATTAGATTTGACGCATTATACGAAGAATACTTATAAAGTTAAAGAGGCAATGAATAAAGTTAAAGAGGCAATGAAGTTACGATAAACTAAAACTAAAACTAAAATTTACATATTAAAGTGGCCAAATATTCAATTTTTACATTACTTAATTGTCGATAATCGAAATATGGGCAAACGATGAGTTTATTCTTATTATCGATCGCAAACTCATCATTTAACCACACTAAATTAGCTTTAAGCTTGCCACTTTTAATTAATGATTGCGCATGGCCTTTACCACAAATGATATGCACAGTATTATTTCTCACGGTTTGAGACGCTAACTGCGGAGTGGAAAATAACAATGCTGTGTTGCTGCCACTTTGCAATAAGTGTTTATCACGGTATTCTTGCCAAGTTGGAGCTTTACTTGAAAAATTGAATACTTGTTGCTCTAAGGCATACAATAACTTTGCATAAACATTAAAAACTTTTCGCCAACCATTACCACAAGATTGGTTGATTACAACAATTTCACCTAAGTTAAGTGGGTTAACCGAAGATATACCTTGATATTCCAACATATTTGGAATGTTGCCGATATATACAGCAAAGCTAAAGCGACTATCTCCAAATCCGACATTACTCATTTAAATAAATCACCTTTAACTATATTATTGACCACTTAATTATTAGCTTTACGACTTTTATAATTTTGTGTGAATTATACTACAAGCATAATGAATAGAACTAGTTAGATTAATTACGCTATAGATGCAGTAAGTACCTTAAATCATATTAATTCTTTATTACTGAGCATTAATAGCAAAGCGATAATTAAATATTAATAGGTTATAATAAATAAAAAATAATCTCGATTTATAGACTTAACAAATAAGCGAATGATAATGACTTCTACTATACAAGACACAATTCTCTGGCACGATTATGAAACTTGGGGAATTGCTCCAAAGTTTGATAAACCATCGCAATTTGCTGGCATTAGAACTGATCTTGATTTGAACATCATTGGCGAGCCACAAATGTTTTATTGCCAGCCGCCGGTTGATTACCTACCACACCCAGAAGCCTGTTTAGTCACGGGTATAACACCGCAACAAGCACAACGTGAAGGTTTATCTGAAGCTGAGTTTGCAGCGCGTATTCATGAGTTATTTGCAACACCTAATACTTGTGTTGCTGGTTATAATAATATTCGTTTTGATGATGAAGTTAGTCGCTATTTGTTTTACCGTAATTTTTACGATCCTTATGCGCGTGAATGGCAAAATGGTAATAGTCGGTGGGATATTATTGATATGATTCGTGCCTGCTATGCCCTTCGCCCTGAAGGTATCAATTGGCCAACGGTTGATCGTGATGGTGAAGAAGTGGTTAGTTTTCGCTTAGAGTTATTGACAGCAGCGAACGGTATTAGCCATGAAGCAGCACATGATGCCATGAGCGATGTTTACGCGACTATTGCCATGGCAAAGTTGATAAAAGAAAAACAACCTAAATTGTATGAATTTATCTTTAATTTAAAGAACAAAAACCAAGTTAAAGATTTAATTAATACTGCTGAGATGACACCTATTGTGCATACCTCAAGCAAAATATCTTCAGCACATGGTTGCACCAGTTGGTTTGCGCCAATCAGTTATCACCCAGTGAATAAAAATGCGGTTATTTGTGTTGACTTAGCCCGCGACATTTCGCCTTTACTTGAATTAAGCAGTGATAAAATCAAAACACGTTTATATACACGTTTTGATGATTTAGCGCCTGATGAGTTACCTATTCCCGTAAAGCTTATTCATGTCAATAAATGCCCTGTTATTGCCCCAGCTAAAACCTTATTACCTGAAAATGCTGAGCGTTTATCAATACCGCGAGATTATTGTTTAGATAATTTAAAGTTATTAAAAACACATGCTGAACTTCGCGATAAATTAAGTGATGTATTTGCAACGTCAGATTTTGATGATACTGAAGTTGATGCTGAACAAGGGTTATATGGCGGTAATTTCTTTAGTCACAGTGATAAAGCACAAATGGATATTTTACGCGGACTAACACCTGCACAATTAGCAAGCCACCCGTTTCAATTTCAAGATGCACGTTTAAGTGTTTTATTATTTAGGTATCGCGCCAGAAATTATCCAGAGACGCTTTCAACAGAAGAGCAACAAAAGTGGCAACAATATTGTCAAACTAAGCTGCAATATGGCGGTAAAGGTATATTATCGCTAGATGAGTTTATGATGAAAATTGAGAACTTGGCGCACGAGCATGAAGAAGATAAAACAAAAATGTCTGTGCTTAAAGCGCTTTACGAATATGTTCAGGGCTAAGCTGTGTTGAGCATGGTAAAATTGAGTAATTGAAAATCACTAATTAAGGTAAAAAGTATGAGTAATATTTATCAGTTTTCGGTTCAGAATAACAAAAATGAAGATGTTGCATTAACTCAATTTTCAGGATCTGTTTTACTGATAGTTAATACTGCCAGTCATTGTGGGTTTACACCACAATATGAAGGTTTACAGGTATTACATGATACCTATGAAGAACAAGGTTTTGAGATATTAGCTTTTCCGTGTAATCAATTTAAACAACAAGAAAGCGGAAGTAACGAAGAGATCCAACAGTTTTGTGATTTACGCTTTAACATTAAATTTCCGCTCTTTAATAAAATTGACGTCAATGGCGATAACGCCGATCCACTATTTGTTTATTTAAAACAACAAGCACCAGGTATTTTAGGCTCTAAATCAATTAAGTGGAATTTCACTAAGTTTTTAGTGAACCGTCAAGGTGAGGTAATAAAGCGTTATGCACCAACAACCAAACCAGAAGATATTACTGCTGATATTGAAAAGCTATTATAAATAACGATAAATAAGATACATAGCGCGATTAAAAGTCCCGCCTACTTTATTGCCTTACCGAGTAACATAAACGCCGTACGATAATATTAATCGTACGGCGTTTTATTTTTAGGTAAACATAAGAAGCATTTCTTAACTAAAGTCTTAACTAAAGTCTTAACTAAAACTTTAACTAAAAAGCCTTAACTAAACGTAACTAAACGTAACTAAAACTTTAAGTATTAGTTACGAGTAAATTAGCGATATTCAGCTTCTTTAAAACCTACAGTGAAGCAAATAAGCTTCTATGTAGCTTTTCAACAGTAGGGTTAGCGTCTGCTTCTTCAACTAAGAAACATAAGTTATTGGCACTAGCACCGTGACAAATTAAACGTACATTAATGCCCGCTAATGTATCAAATACTTTTTGACCAACACCATGGGCGCGATTTAAACCATTACCAATAACCGCAACGAGTGATAAACCATGCTCTACTGTTACTTCACAAAGTTGCTCTAATTCAGCAACAACAGTATTGGTGATAATTGATTGTGTTGAGCCCACAGGGTTATCAAAGGTTAACGCAACACTAATTTCACTAGTCGTGATTAAATCTACACTGAGCTCATGCTTGGCTAAAATGCCAAACACTTTCGCTAAGAAACCGCTAGCGTGTAACATTGCTGGGCTTTTTACTGTAACTAAAGTTTGCTCGCGTCTTAAGGCTATTGAACGGTAAGTTGGGGTAGAATCTACCTTTTTCATAATTTGAGTGCCGCCCTTTTCTGGCTCTTTACTTGAGCCAACAAACACAGGGATATTACAACGCATCGCAGGAATAAGCGTCGCAGGGTGTAAAATTTTGGCGCCAAAGGTTGCCATTTCAGCCGCTTCGCCGAAACTTATTTCTTTAATTGCACGAGCTTGGTCGGTAATACGAGGATCAGTTGTAAAAATACCAACTACGTCAGTCCATACAGACAAGTTACTTGCTTTTAATGCCTCAGCAAGTAATGCTGCTGAGTAATCTGAGCCACCACGACCTAAGGTTGTAGTATTGCCATCGGCGTCTTGTCCAATAAAGCCTTGAGTTACAATAACTTTATCAGTTAATTTAGGCGCTAATATTTTGCCGCAAAGTTTATCTAATTCAATTAATTCAACTACCGCTTTACCAAATAGGCTGTTAGTTTTCATAATTTCTTGCACGTTAAAGTATTCACCTGCCACGCCAACTGATTGTAAAACCTGCGCAAAAATACGTGAGCTAAATTGCTCACCAAAGGCAAGAATAGCATCAGCCGTTTTAGTCGTATGCTCAGCTGATTGCGTTGCTGCATATTTAGTAAGCTCACTAAGTAAGCTATCAATTTCTTGATTAAGAGACGCTTCAACATCGTTTGCTAAATGTTGAGTAATGTTTACTTGAATAGCACGAATATTAGCAACAATTTCAGCTTGCTCTGCAGCTGGCACATCTTTTTGACCTAAACGTACTAAGTAGTTAGTTACACCAGCACTTGCTGAAACAACAACTAAACGATTGCTTGTGTCATTTTTAATGATGCTTGCACAACGTAGCATGGCTTCATAGTCGGCAACACTAGTACCACCAAATTTGGCGACAGTTAATGCATTTTCAGGTGTATTAGTTTGTTCAATTTTCATAAATTTCTCCCATAAAAACTTAAGCATTTTTATATAATAGTGTTATGTAAAAAACACAATGCTAAGTAAAATAATTTTGGAAGAGCATGACTGAGTAGTTAACGAAGAGGATTTGCTTTAAAGGAAGTCATAAAACAAATAAACGTAATCTTTTCAGCCAGAAGCTCTCCACCTATTGTTTGTTGTTAGTTTACTCTCTATTAATAATAAACAGCGTAACTAACAAATATGTCAGGTGACAGTCATCAGGATTCAGCCTAAATGACCGAATATTTAAAGCCACTCTTTAAATATTCTCGGCGATAACTTCCCTCAAAAAACAGTCATTGGAATTGTGGTTCCTCCTGCTTTTTTACCTAAGTTTCGCGCCTCTTCTGGTGCTTTTTTATGTAGGTATTAACCTTGGTATTAACATAGTCAATATCATTGATATTACCTATGTTGTTAATATAGAGCATTAACCCTAATAAAAAATGCGTGCGTATTAGAACTGATTTTTATTGGCATTGCAATAAACTTTATACGATAAATGATTAAAAATATGGCGATTTGTTAAAGTGCTGATTGCACAAGCACTTTCTTGTAATACTTGATATAGTGGATATATCTCAACGATGTAGGTGGTAAAGTTTACGTTTATGGATTTATTTCTTCTAAAAAAAATAATTACTGTTTTTATTATGCCGATTAATATTGTGCTGTTGTTATTAATTATTGCCATGATAATGTACAAGAGAAAGCCTAGCTTCAGTATCAAAAGTGTATCGGTAGCATTTGTCATTCTTCTCGTCAGCTCATTTGCACCTTTTTCAGATAGTGTAATGACGACTATTGAAAATGATTATCCTGCTTATAAAAAATCAAATATACCAATAGACTATATAGTCGTGTTAGGTTGTAGTCATAACACCAATGCTGAATTGCCTGTTACTAGTCAATTGTCGGCTTGTTCATTACAACGAGTGGTTGAAGCATTACGCATTTATAAACTACACCCCGAAGCAAGGGTTATCACTTCAGGATATGGCGGTTTCAATCCTGTTTCAAATGCAGAAACAGTTAAACAATCCTTGGTTATTTTAGGGGTTCCTGCACAAAAAATTATTACCGAAAGTTTTCCTATGGATACTGCTGAAGAAGCTGAGTTAATTGCACCACGTGTACAGGGAAGCAAAATTGTTCTGATCACTAATGCTGACCATATGACAAGATCTATGAATTATTTTGAAGAACAAGGTGTTTATCCACTTGCAGCACCGACGGGCTTTTGGGTGAAAAGCCCAGACAGCGCTAAAAATTGGGCTTATTATTTTCCTAATAGTTTAAGTTTACAACAAACAACTGTTGCTTGGTATGAGAGCCTTGGCCAATTAGTTCAATGGTTTAAAAGTATTTTTAAATAAACTTAGACAGAGTAATATACTACTTGTTGGCAATCGCCATAGTAAAATAAAGGTCATTATTAAGCTGGATTATCAATATCGATAAACTCTACATCAAGCCCTAATTCTTGGGCTAAATGTTCACCTAAGGCTTTTACACCATAACGCTCTGTAGCATGATGTCCTGCAGCAAAAAAGTGTATATCCATCTCATGTGCAACATGAGTGGTTTGCTCTGACACTTCTCCAGTTAAAAACGCGTCGATACCTTGTTCGGCTGCTAATTCAATGTAACCTTGTCCGCCACCTGAACACCATGCAATAGTCTTTATAGGTTTATTACTCGGTGCTGCTATATGTAAGCATTCTCGGTTAAGTTTTTTATTTATTAGCTGTGTTAAGTCGTTAGCAGTATGCGCATTAGCAAAATTGCCTTGTACTGCCACACTTAACGGATTACCAAGCTCTAACGCTTGTACATTTTCAATGTTAAATAATTTAGCTAACTGGGCGTTATTACCAAGTGTTGGGTGAATATCTAATGGTAGGTGGTAGGCAAATAAATTAATGTCGTTGAGTAATAATGCTTTAATGCGATCATGCTTCATACCTCGAATAACATAGGACTCATTTTTCCAAAAGTAACCGTGATGAACTAATATCGCATCGGCTTTTTCAGTGATTGCTCGCTCTATAAGTGCTTTAGTTGCGGTAACACCCGTGATCACTTTGCTGATATTGTCGCTGCCCTGTACTTGCAGACCATTAGGGGTGAAATCTTTAATTTGTTGTGGTTTTAATAAGTCAGTTAAATACTGCTCTAAATCTTTTCTTTGCATGGTTAAGTTACTTTTTTTAAAAGGTATTAATATATAGAGTGTTAAGTTCAGGATGTTAGCTTCATTCAATTAACATACTAATTAATTCGACTATTTAGTCACATCAGTCGTACTTTTTTTATGAGTGTACGTTGTTTTTCTAGATCTATTCATTGTCGGCACTTTTACCGGGTTAAACTCTGGTCTTATTTGCCATCGCGGTTTGATAGGCGTTAACGGTAACACGCGTTTCTTCGCGATAATGACATAAACTGATCCAAGTGCAGGTAAATAACGACTCGCAAATTGATGCCATTTATTACTGATTTTATTAGCCCATTTATTCTGGGTATTATTATCAGCACAATGACTGCTTAATGATGAATGTAGGCAACGTTGATCAGCTATTACTTCAAAGCCCATTAAATGTAACCAGTCTTTAACTCGCATTGGCGTGAAGAACTGTTCATTCCAAGGCGTTTTATTTCGTCTATAAGGTAATAACCTATTTAATCCTGCTAAGCTAAGTGGATTAAATCCTGTTATCACTATATAACCATTAGGGATCAAGACCCGGTTTGCTTCGCGTACAACATGATGAGGATCAAGTGAAAACTCTAAAGCATGACTTAATAAACACACATCAACACTGTGCTCTTGTAGTGGTAAATCGTCAATATCACCAACAACTTCAGTACAACTTACCTCGTTTGAGCCAGTAACATCACAATGATATTTATCACTGTTTGCTTGTGTAATGTTAGCACTACCAATACTTACCTGATGTTTTATAGTGCTATTGCTTATTGCTATCTCAGCACTTAATGCTCCTAACTTTGCTAAATGGTAGCCAAAAAATTTCGGCCACCATGGTGCAAGTTCAAGCTCTATGGCCTTTTTTATCAACTCCCCATTAGGCAAGTCTTGCCATGTTTCTGGGTAATGTAATTGTCGAAAAGCTAATGCTGGTTTCATTTAATTCGCTTTATCTATCAGGTATGTAAAGAGACAACTTAATGCTACTATATATCCATACTTATTAAAATGTGAATAAAGCGCTAATAAAAACCTAAATTAGACGTTCAAATTAAAAACTTATACCAAGTTGATTAAGTTCTTTCCCACTCAGCGAAAGTTAAAAGGCTTAGAGG
>NZ_JAHKPR010000041.1:0-7376 GCF_018860585.1 Colwellia sp. E2M01 | reverse complement strand
ACCTAAACAAATTCGCCTTGTTATTGCACATCGAGCATAGCTCTGAGTTGGGAAGAAATTTAATCAAATTGGTATTAGTTGTAATTAATATGCAAATTCACATTTAACAAAACTAGGTAAACTTCTATGTCAGATACGTCTTCGACCGAAATAGCTCCAACAGTCAATGTTATTAACGCTTTTAACGATAATTACATTTGGGTTATTTCACACCAAAATACTAATGAAATAGCTATTGTTGATCCAGGTGATGCTGATGTTTGTATTGCTTACTTACAAAAAAACAATAGTGTTCTATCAAGTATTTTAATCACGCATCATCATAACGACCATATTGGCGGCATTGCCAAGTTACTTGCCTACGCTAAAGATAATGCATGGCCGGTTACTGTTTATGGTCCAGCCAATGATGGTATTAAACAGCTTGATATAACTTTAAAAGAAAATGACATAGTCACTTTAGCCTCTATTAATTGTCAGTTTAGGGTAATTGACTTACCTGGGCATACGCATGGACATATCGCTTATTTCAACGAAAGTATTGTAGATGGTGGTCGTAAATCCCAACCTATATTATTTTGTGGTGACACTTTGTTTTCCGGCGGTTGCGGGCGAGTATTTGAAGGTACACCTAAACAAATGCATCACTCCTTAACAAAATTAGCCCAATTACCTTCAAACACTTTAGTTTACTGCGCTCATGAATATACCCAAGCAAATTTAACTTTTGCTTTAGCGGTTGATCCTGAGAATAACGAGTTACAAACTTACGTCGAAGCGGTAAAAAATAAGCGTCAACAACACCAAGCCACCATCCCAAGTAACATCGCTTTAGAGTTAACAATAAATCCTTTTTTACGTTGTAATACGCAAACAATAAAAAATGCAGCACAAAAATTTACAAATAACCATACAAGTGTACAGAGTGAAGTCGATGTTTTTACAGTAATAAGGGCATGGAAAGATAATTTTTAAAAAAGCAAATAACGCATTTTAGCTTTTAAAAATCAGCAATAAGTTAGCTTGATAGCCTTAAAATATGATAGTCTCCTAAATCGTTTTTAATTCTCATCGATTTTATTGGTTGTTCATGAAGTATTTATTATTAACCTTTCTACCTTTAACTCTACTATTAATTAGCTGTCAAAGTATTCCCCCAAGTGACGATGAAACAGCCACAACACTCGGTGTTGAAGAAGAAATAGAAACCGCAGATCCATTAGAGATCAACCAAGCACTTTTAGCGGATGAAAGTGTTGATGTAATTCATCCGGTAGCCGACGGCGATTTCAGTTTAAATAAGACCTTAAAAAATGACACAAATAATGCTGATAATATTTGGCCGCGTATCCGTAGCCAATTAACGTTTGATATTCCCGAACAACCTCGCATTATTTCTCAACGAAATTGGTTTTTAAAACATCCAAGTTACCTTACCCGTGTGGCTAAACGCGCGGAGCCCTTTCTTTATTATATTGTTGAAGAATTAGAAAAAAACAATATGCCTTTAGAATTAACAATGCTACCTGTAGTTGAAAGTGCTTTCGACCCGTTTGCTTATTCGCATGGTCGCGCTTCGGGTATGTGGCAATTTGTACCTGCCACTGGTGAGCGTTTTGGTATGGAACAAAATTGGTGGTACGACGGGCGACGTGATGTTGTAGCCTCTACCCAAGGCGCTATAGCTTACTTAAAATATTTAAACAAATTTTTTGATGGCGACTGGATGCTAGCATTAGCCGCTTATAATTCTGGCGAAGGCCGTGTACGTAACGCCGTTAGAAAAAATAAACGTTTAGGTAAAGCTACCGATTTTTGGTCCCTTGATTTACCAAAAGAAACTCGCGCTTATGTGCCCAAGTTACTTGCCCTTGTTGATATAATTAAACGCCCTGCAGATTTCAACTTGTCGCTCTACCCCATTGAAAATAAAGCGGTACTGTCTGAAGTTGATATTGAATCTCAGCTTGATTTAGCCAAAGCGGCAACTCTTTCTGGGTTAACGCTCGCTGAATTACAACGCTTAAATCCAGGTTATAATCGTTGGGCAACTGCTCCTAAAGGACCACATCGCTTATTGTTGCCTTCTCATACTGTTGAACAATTTACACAAGGGCTAAGTCAATTAACTCCTAAAGAGCGCCTTGCTTGGGAGCGCTATAAAATTAAAAGCGGTGACAATTTAGGAGCTATAGCCAATAAATTTAATACTCGTGTCGATTTAATACAAAAAGTAAATAATATTAAAGGTAATAATATTAGAGCAGGTAAATACTTGCTGATACCTGTAGCGGCCAAATCACTCGATAGTTATATTTTTTCTCAAGGCCAACGAATAGCCAAAAAACAAAGCAGACCGCAAAAAGGCGTTAAAATTGTTCATATTGTAGCTTCAGGCGATAACTTATGGGATATTGGCCGAAAATATAAAGTAAACAGTAAAAGCATTGCTAAATGGAATGGTTTTGCGCCAAGAGATACATTAAAGGTAGGTCAAAAATTAGTTATTTGGCAAAAAAGTAACACAGCAAGTAATAACAGCCAAGTAAGTAATAATGTTGAGAATGCAATAATGCGCAACATTACTTATAAAGTGCGCAGCGGTGACTCGTTTGCTCGTATTGCTGACAAATTCAATGTGAGCATTAGGGATATAGAGCGATGGAACAACCTTAATAGAAATAAATATCTACAGCCCGGCCAGCGCTTAAAGCTTTCCGTTGATGTGACAAATAATATCTAATCGTCATTCAAGTTAAGTACACTCAATCAAAATAAGTAAAATATATCTTCAATATTGCGGTAAATGAGTCTTTATCATTTACCGCTGCTGCTTATGTCGTCAAGCAATCATCAAGATCGCTGACTAGTAAAGTCAACAAAAAATGTTTGTGACATTCCTTCTCTTTCAACCGTTAACCAAAGTCGCCAAATCATTTCCTCTTCACTACAACTACCTAACAAACTTTCAGCACTATACCTCTCTCCAACGTCACTTTTTGAGTTTTGTTCAAAAAAAATAGGTATTTTACCCATAAACATATCTCGACCTTCAAGGTGAGCTTTTATTGTGACATTTGGCTTATCAACTTGAACGGGTAATGACTCTTCTTTATCTATGTTCTCTATTAATGGGGTAGCTAAAAAAGATAACTCAATTACAAAAGGTGATTCTGTTTTAATATCATTAACGACTTCATTATTAGGGCGAACTTGTGCGAATTTCACATTAAAGCTCCCTATTTCAGTGACTATATCACATTGACTTTGACTGCTAATACATTGCGGTAATAATTCACTCACATGAGTGTTTGTTTTTTGTTCACCCACTGGATTACAAGCAGAACACGCAAACATTACTAAGAGAAATAACGTTGCAAGGGGAAACTTAATTAACACGGTTAAACCTCTTATTCAAAATTAACAGACTAAACTAAAACGAAAGTTATTTATTATCTATTAGCTCGGACGACTTTACTAGCTTATGTTACTAGCCCAAAGATGTTAGATACTAAATTTATCTGTAACAGCATATTTTTAGTTTTTATAATTTGTTGAATATTTATTAAGATTTAAGTTCTCTCTTCTTCATTTATAACGACATAATAAAACACTTTATTGATTTACATCTAATTTAAACGTCTATAGCGGTTGATTTATCTCTAGCGCAAGAGTTAAAATTACGACGAATATGAAACATTTATTTACACTGATGTGAAATATCTACAAGCTCAATGAGCAAATACATAGAATGAGTATTAATTGTGCCTTTTATCTAAGCGTTCTTGATAGATATTCAAACAATAATACTGTCCTGTTTAATAATAACTCTGCGGAATCCTTAACATGACCACAAGTAATACGTCAGCAGTAGACTACAACTTTAATGTTGTTCGTCAATTTACTGTAATGACTGTAATCTGGGGAATCGTTGGTACCTTCTTAGGTGTACTTATTGCAGCGCAATTAATTTGGCCTGCATTAAATTTTGAAACACCTTGGTTAACCTACTCCCGTCTTCGTCCACTTCATACTAATGCGGTAATTTTCGCTTTTGGTACAAGTGCATTATTTGCGACCTCTTATTATGTTGTGCAACGTACCTGTAAAACAACACTCTTTGGTGGCAAACTAGCTGCTTTTACTTTTTGGGGCTGGCAAGCGGTTATTCTTTCTGCAATTATTAGCCTACCTTTAGGTTACACATCAACTAAAGAATATGCTGAGTTAGAATGGCCAATCGATATTTTGATTGCCGTGGTTTGGGTTTCGTATGCTATTGTTTTCTTTGGAACTTTAGTTAAACGTAAGGTATCTCATATTTACGTTGCTAACTGGTTCTTTGGTGGTTTTATCGCAACCGTTGCGGTATTACACATTGGTAACTCAATGGTGCTTCCTGTTTCAGCAATGAAATCATACTCTATCTACCCTGGTGCTATCGATGCGATGATGCAGTGGTGGTATGGACATAATGCCGTTGGTTTCTTATTAACTGCTGGTTTCTTAGGTATGATGTATTACTTTGTACCTAAACAAGCTGAACGCCCTGTTTACTCTTACCGTTTATCTATTGTTCACTTTTGGGCATTAGTTTCTTTATATATTTGGGCTGGTCCTCATCATTTACATTACACTGCATTACCTGACTGGGCACAATCAGTAGGTATGGTAATGTCTATCGTTTTATTCCTTCCTTCTTGGGGTGGTATGATCAACGGTATTATGACACTTTCTGGCGCATGGCATAAACTTCGTACAGATCCTATCTTACGTTTTTTAATTGTTTCATTATCTTTCTATGGTATGTCTACTTTTGAAGGTCCAATGATGGCAATAAAATCAGTGAATGCTTTATCTCATTACACTGACTGGACTGTTGGTCATGTACACTCAGGTGCTTTAGGCTGGGTTGCTATGGTTTCAATTGGTGCTTTATACCATTTAATTCCTGTGTTATTTAACCAAGGCCGTATGTACAGCATTCGCCTTATCAACGTGCATTTCTGGTTACACACTGCAGGTGTTGTACTTTATATCGTAGCAATGTGGATTTCAGGTGTAATGCAAGGTTTAATGTGGCGCGCGGTAAATAGCGACGGAACCTTAACTTACAGCTTTGTTGAGAGTCTAACCGCATCATACCCATTCTACTTTATCCGTTTCTTAGGTGGTGTTCTCGTTGTAAGCGGCTTTATTTTAATGGCTTATAACATGTTTAAAACAATCTATGCTAAAGACAATAGTCTTAAGCCTATAGATGCAGCTTAAGGAGGCCACATGAAAAATTCACATGAGAAAGTTGAAAAGAACGTTGGCTTGTTTTTTCTTTTCACCGTTATGGCTATCAGTATCGGTGGGTTAGTTGAAATTACACCATTGTTCTTTCAAAAAGAAACCAATACACCGGTTGATAACTTAAAGCCTTACACAGCGTTGCAAATGGAAGGACGTGATATATACATCCGCGAAGGTTGTAGTAACTGTCATAGCCAAATGATCCGTCCATTTCGCGCAGAAACAGAGCGTTACGGTCATTACAGCGTAGCGGGTGAAAGTGTGTGGGAACATCCATTTTTATGGGGCTCGAAGCGTACAGGGCCAGATTTAGCTCGTGTTGGCGGCCGTTATAGTGACGATTGGCATATTGCCCATTTAACTGATCCTCGTTCAGTAGTTCCAGAGTCAAACATGCCTGCTTATAACTGGTTAAATACCAATACACTTGATGGCGAATTAATTGCTAAAAAGTTATCTGTATTTAATGAGTTAACTAAAAATCGTCGTTTTAAAGATGAAGATGGTAATGATATTCCGCTTTATTCAGAAGAGTATATTGCTGGTGCAAAAGCAGAAGTTGAAGGTAAAACTGAAATGAGTGCTTTAGTTGCCTACTTACAATCGCTTGGTCACGCACTGAAGTAAGCGCCGTACCTGAAGGAAAAGTTATGGATTACGGAACACTTAGAGGGCTTTTTGCCCTCCTTATATTGGCACTGTTTATTATCATTGTTATTTGGTCTTATTCAAAAAAACGTAGAGCTTCATTTGATGAAATTGCAAACTCTATTCTTGAAGAGGATAATGTAACTGCTGCTGATAATAACCAGGCTATAAATAAAGATAGCAAACAGGAGACGAATAATAATGTCTAGCTTCTGGAATATTTGGATTTGGGTACTTACCCTTGGTTTATTAGTAGTAATATTCTTATTACTACGTATGTGCTTAAAAAACTTTGCCGGTGTTGAAGAAGGCGAATCAATGGGTCATAGCTTTGACGGTATTGAAGAGTTAAATAACCCTTTACCTAAGTGGTGGAGTACCTTTTTCTTATTAACTATCATTTGGGCTTTTGGTTATATTGCTTTTTATGGTTTAGGTAGTTGGACTGGTCTTTTAGGCTGGAAAAGCTCAAACCAAGGTATTTTAAACCTTGCTGAATCTAAAGCTAAAACATTAGAGTATTTAGACAAGGACTCTGGTGTTTTAGTACAATATGATCGTGAAGTTGCCGCTGCTGAAGCTAAATTTGGTCCTATCTTTGAAGCTTACGCTGCGCGTGACATTAAAGACTTGGCCACTGATGATGAAGCATTAAAAGTAGGTCAACGTTTGTTTATTCAAAACTGTGCACAATGTCATGGTTCTGATGCTCACGGAACAACAGGTTTCCCTAATCTAGCTGATAAAGACTGGTTATATGGCGGTAGTCCTGAAACCATCAAAGAAACAATCATGAATGGTCGTAAAGCATCAGGCATGATGGCTTGGTCAAGTACATTAGGTGGTGAACAAGGTGTTAAAGAAGTTGCAGCTTATGTAATTAGCTTAAGTGGTCGTTCTGTGGATCCTGAACTTGCGAAAGCAGGTAAAGGAAAATTTGCAATCTGTGCTGGTTGTCATGGTCCTAATGGCCAAGGAAGTTTAGCTATGGGTACACCAATGGGCGCACCTAATTTAACCGATAATATTTGGTTATACGGCGGCTCAAAACGAGTGATTGAAGAATCTATTCGTAATGGCCGTGCTGGTATTATGCCTCCATGGAAAGACATTCTAGGTGAAGAAAAAGTACATTTAATTAGTGCTTATGTTTACAGTCTGTCTCAAGACTAGTAAATAACTTTACTAATCAATTGATAAAAAGCCTTAATTATTTAACATAATTAAGGCTTTTTTATTGTAACGTCTAGTAAACTACACAAATTGATTATATTTATACCAATCTGATTAAATTTCTTCCCAACTCAGAGCTATGTTCGATGTGCAATAACAAGGCGAATTTGTTTAGGTCTAGTCATTCTAAATCAAATAAATTTAACGATGTTAATGTGCATCGAGCAAGCTCCCAAAGGGCGAATACCTAATAAAAA
>NZ_JAHKPR010000006.1 GCF_018860585.1 Colwellia sp. E2M01 | reverse complement strand
TTCGCTGGGCAAACAAAAAAGCCCGCAATATTCTATATTGCGGGCTTTTTTATTTATCGATTAAAATTGCTGAAAGAAAGTACATTTTCATCATAAACGTGAGGGATCTTTTTCGGTGAGTTTGGCACCCCAGTGACGCAGTTTTTCAAAGCCAAGTAAACATAAGCCGACGGCCAAAAATGCTAGAGCAATACCGCCAAAGCCTAACGCCTCATATTCGTTATGACAAGTCCAGAGGAGTTGACCCACACATAATGTAGCGACAATAAGTAAAGTGTATTTTCGATTAATAAATTCCACAACAAAAACACCTAAAGGGGCACCTAAGGCAACAATGGGCGCTGCGGCTAACCAGTTTTCATAAACTCCAGGTTGCCAGCTACCAGCTACACTTTTAATAACAACACCATAGAGAGAGGCAAAAGCCATAATAATAACCGATGTAGGAATGGCAATTTTAAGATCAGCGCGACAAAGTAATACGAGTGCTGCGTAAATCACCATATCGATGCCAACACCGGTAACTGAGACTGCTAGAGCACTAGCTCCTAAACCTAAAATAAACCCTAATTTATGATCCCATTTTTCATCAAATTCGGTCATACCGCTATGGGAGGAAATTTCATTTACACGATAAAGATGAAGCAGTCCAAAGCTTCCCCAAATTATGGCAAAAATTACTTTTACCCATAGATCTGGTACTGATGGAGCGATAAAAAAAATACCTAAAGGCGTGCCGAATAATGCACCAAGGGTCGCGCCTTTAAGGATTGGCCAAGCTACCGGTTGCCGGCGTACTAAAATAAAAATACTGGCGCTAACCATGCCAATAGATTGAACAGCAAAGCTAAAGTCGCGTCCAAGGCTTGCAGGTAAATCAAACAAGAGTACTAATACCGGAAACCCCACGGTTCCACCTCCCATTGGAGTCGAACCGGCGGCATAACTACCAAGTGCCATAGCCACAGCCATAGGCCAATGATCAAAAGTGGTTTGCCATGCATCAGTTAAATGTATAAGACTAAACCAGCTTACATAAAAGATCCCGAGCCATAGAAACCAGATCCATAAATAATGCTTGGCTGGGGGGTGAATTGACATTATTGTTATCCTAAAGAGTGCTTTAAAAAGTTATTTTTTATACAAAAAAAACATGAGGTTACTTAGGCTTTATGTAAGCCATAGCGTTTAAATTTGTTAATAAAAATTCTAGAGCTAGGTAAAGCTGATAATTACTTTTTGAATTAACGGTATGTTTTCAGTAAAAAATTATTTTTTACTAATAAATTTCTACTGAGCTATTTGAATTCATTATTTGGAATAAGACGATAAATTTTCAATAATTTACAACAACTTACAATAAATAAGGCTCTTATCGGGAGGATGAATATACTTCCCTATCAAAGTGCCTATTAACAAATTAAGCAAAACCTTATCACTTAGTTTTTATCAAAACAACTTAATGTTGTAGCGCCATCGGTTACTTTTGGAGCTGATACTTCGGATAACGCATCTGAAAAATCTAGATTTAAAATATGGTTTAACGGCTCACTGCAAAATAAAAAACTCTACTATTAAATTATTAACCTTTTTACTGGCTGGTAGCATGGCATCGTTCGGCATCATGGCTATTGTTAGTCATTTTTCCACAGCTAGCAGTGAAACCAAGCAAACACCGACAATAAATCATACCCTAACATCTATAGAGTTTTTACCTCTATTACCTGATGAAATTGAAGCATTACCAACACCACCACTGCCACCTAAACCAGAGGTTGTTTCTCCTGTCACCACACAAACAGTTCAACCGGCACAAAACACTAGTAGCTCGATAATACAGTTAGATGTTCATAACTCGGTCGCAGTAATAGCTATATCAATACCTACTTTATCTGAGCCACAAAAAACATTGGATCTAACTTATAAAGTACTTCCTAAATACACTTATGATATAAACAAAGCTCTTCAGTATGGCGAGATTCAACTGAGCTACCAACGAGATCTCACAGGTAAAACTACAGATCTCGAGCAATGTTCACAGAGAATTAGAGCGCTCGGCTAAAAAAGCATTATCTCAGTGGCAATATAACGCTGCCGATGTGGTATTAAATGAAACTCTCCACGTGACTTTCAAATTTACTCCTAACGAAAACTAATACTTGATGCCTGAAGCGCGACAAACAATAAATATATGTCATTGTTTGCCTACACTTAACGCGGTAAAATCTTGTTTACCGATAATCTATTATCTAACTTAATGTAGGCTTTTATGTCAATTAGCAAAGAACAACTCGACACCATAGAACAATACGATGAAGAAAAGCGACTTAGTTACTTACTTCAACAAGTTGTGAGTAATAAAGAAGTATGGATTCTAGCTGACGAACATGGCTGCGTAATGCTAAATACTGCAGATGAAGATTGCGTACCTGTATGGCCTAATGAAGAATTCGCTTTACGCTGGGCGACAGATGAATGGCAAGACTGTAAAGCCGAAGCTATATCATTAAATAAATGGTACAGCCGTTGGAGTAATGGACTAGCTGATGATGAATTAGCTTTAGTAATATTTCCTAATCAAAATAATGAAGGTTTAGTATTGTTTCCTGAAGAGTTTGAAGAAGCGCTATTAAAAGAAACGAAAAAACAAAGCCGCAAATAGACTCTAGATAAAAAATATTGCCCGTGAGACTCATTTCTATCTGGTGAGATTTAACCTTAATGATCAACAACCTCAACTAAATCAATCATTGTACCTTTGTCATAGTTTGTCTATATTGTATTGAGTAGTAGATCTAAATACGCACAGGAAACCTATGAACAAGGGCACAATGTCAAATACACACCTTAATAAGAAACCCCAATTATTTGAACTTCAGCCAGGTAAAAACCTAGATCTGCAAATAAGTAACCCTCTATCTGTGCGTTTGAAGTTGCCTTTAATAGGTTTTGAGTTAGGTAACTACATCATTTTAAAATATCCAAAAGTTGCTAATACACTAGAATATAAAGATGTATTAGTAGAAGGTAACGTTGTTATTGTGCGTTACTTAATGGAAGGTAATAAAGGTGAGTGTTTTGCTTTTCGCTCGACTATAAAAAACATTACTCAATATCCAGAAAAATTTATATTTATTGAATACCCTAAAAATATTGAAAACAGACAATTACGCTTGCAACAAAGAGCAAGTATTCACTTACCCGCAACAATCATGCTGGAAAATACCACAGGTAAAAACTCCACAAAAATTACGGGGATTATTGGTGATATTTCCGCTAAAGGTTGTGGTTTTTCTTTTAAAACAGAGAGCCTAAATACTAAGGTAAATAAACGTGATATTTTTGTTTGTATACAAAGCCCTGGTGACGGTGAAGTCAAAATACCTGCAAGAGTATGTAACAGCCGAAATGAAAATGGTACGGTCAGTGTGGGTATTCAATTTATAGATGAAGGAACTATTGTACCTAAGCTACTAACCCAACTGTTTATTGAGAATACCTTCAGCTAATCGTTATTTATCTTAAGTTACCTATCCAGGTATTAAGTAAGAATAACCATTAGCTGAGGTGTAACGCTATTCACTACTTAAAAACTGCCAATGAAAGCGTAAATGCTCTTCAATAAAACTACTTATAAAGTAATAACTATGGTCATAACCTTGATGAATAACTAGCTCAAGCGGGTAATTACTCTGCTCTGCTGCTAGCATTAACGACTCAGGTTTTAATTGCTCAGTAAGAAAGTTGTCGCCTCCGCCTTGATCAACCTTTGCAGCTACAAAATCTGTGGCGCTTACCATTAATTTACTAGCGTCATATTCAGCCCACGTGGCAGTATCGTCTCCTAAATAAGCGGTAAATGCTTTTTGTCCCCAAGGGCAATTAATAGGATTACTAATAGGACTAAAAGCGGAGACTGAACAATAACGTTCGGGATTCTTAAGGGCTATGGTTAACGCACCGTGTCCACCCATTGAATGTCCTGAAATAGCTCGTTTATTATTTACCGGAAAAGTCGCTTCGATCAACTCAGGTAATTCGTCAACGATATAGTCGTACATTTGATAATGATTTTTCCAAGGCGCTTGCGTTGCATTTACATAAAAACCCGCACCTTGGCCTAAATCATAAGCATCATCATCAGCAACCCCTGGGCCTCTTGGACTTGTATCAGGCGCTACAATAGCAATACCTAACTCAGCTGCAACACGTTGTATGCCTGATTTTTGCATGACATTCTCGTCGCTACAAGTTAATCCCGACAGCCAATAAAGTACAGGAACTTTGTGAGTATTTGATGCTTGTGGAGGCAGGTAAATAGCAAAACGCATAGTACAATTTAACGTGCGAGATTGATGGCTATATTGCTTATGCCAGCCACCAAAAAGTTTATTACTACTGATATTTTCAATTGTCATTGTGAGGATCTTCACCTGTAAAATAATGGTAGATATTTGGTCATTAAAGATAAAAAACATCAATAATGACCAATTAACTATTATCCGAATTCAAGTATCTTATTATCGATAATTAATGATTAATCATTAATTATAAAACTACTTATCAAAATGGATAACAGAACGAATACTTTCACCTTCATGCATTAAATCAAATGCTTCATTAATACTTTCTAAGCCCATGGTATGCGTTATAAAATCGCTTAATTTAAATTCACCAGCTAAATAACGTTCTACATATTCTGGTAATTCAGTACGACCTTTAACACCACCAAAAGCGGAGCCACGCCATACTCTACCGGTAACTAATTGAAATGGACGTGTTGAAATTTCTTGTCCAGCGCCAGCAACACCAATAATAACGGACTCACCCCAACCTTTATGACAACACTCTAATGCTGAACGCATTAAGTTAACATTACCAACACATTCAAACGAGTAATCTACGCCGCCATCCGTTAATTCTACAATCACGTCTTGAATTGGCTTGTCGAAGTTTTTAGGGTTAATACAGTCAGTTGCACCTAATTTTTTAGCGAGTTCAAATTTACTCTCATTAATATCAATCGCAATAATACGCGACGCTTTAGCCATCGCGGCACCAATAACCGCAGAAAGACCAATACCACCAAGTCCGAAAATAGCAACTGTATCCCCCTCTTCCACTTTAGCTGTATTCATTACCGCTCCAATACCTGTAGTAACGCCACAGCCTAATAAACAAACTTCTTCTAAAGCTGCTTTTTTATTGACTTTTGCTAACGATATTTCTGGTAAAACTGTGTACTCAGAGAAAGTAGAGCAGCCCATGTAATGAAAAATTGGCTGGCCGTCTTTATAAAAACGTGTAGTACCATCAGGCATTAATCCTTTACCTTGGGTTTCTCTAATTTTTTGACATAAGTTAGTTTTGCCCGATAAACAGAATTTACATTCACCACATTCAGGAGTATAAAGTGGAATAACATGATCGCCCACTTGTACAGAGGTGACGCCTTCGCCAACTTGCTCGACAATACCGCCGCCCTCATGCCCTAAAATAACAGGGAAAATACCTTCAGGATCTTCACCTGATAAAGTAAAAGCATCGGTATGACATACACCAGAAGCGATAACCTTAATTAACACTTCGCCTTTTTTAGGTAACATAACATCCACTTCTTCAACTGACAGTGGTTGTTTAGGCCCCCAAGCAATGGCGGCTTTAGATTTAATAAAATTAGTTGGATCAAATGTTAGGTTATTTACTGTAGTTTCAGACATAAGGACTCTCACGTTATTATTTAGGACAATTTGGTTTTAAGTGTAGCTCATTTAACCAAAATCTAAGTACAAAAAACATTATCATTACATGACATAAACCGGGTTCAGGTTACTGATCATGATTATACCAAGTTGATTAAGTTCTTTCCCACTCAGCTAAATTTAAAAGGCTTAGAGGCAA
>NZ_JAHKPR010000019.1:13423-44283 GCF_018860585.1 Colwellia sp. E2M01 | reverse complement strand
TGGAATTAGAAACGCCTTTAGGCAAGGCATTGATTGTAGAGAATGGTTGTTCATTCTCAAAATCAATAACGCGGCATAAAGCGTTTCTAAACCAGTCCTTGGGGAAGACTGAGCAAATCATACCCTGCGTTACATTTCTTTTTAAGGGAACAACCCTTGATAAAAAAAGGTGCCTTGGTTATGAATCGCTCAGGCTTCCTGAAACGAGCATCTTCAAGTGGAACGGGTATAAGCCCGAACACAATTTGCTTCTAGTTGTTTACAAACTACAACAATTTCACTTCTGCTTTTTACTTATATTATTCCTATCGGTTTTATAACACTTAATTTAGTGCGATTAACTAAGGGAATCAATATGTCAATACAACTCGGATCTTCAAGTAGCTTTAGCCTATTAACAAATATAAAAAGCATTCTGCCTATCGCTCGAAAATCAAGCGTATTAGCAACAGCTTCGCGTGCAGATTTTAGTGACATATTAACCACAATACAAAAACGTATTATTAAACAAAATGCTGATGAGAAAAGTATTGATGCTGATTTTACCGTTTCAAGTTCGCTCTACCCTGAAACTAAAAGCTTCTTACAACAAAAATCCGTTGAAATGTATATGCATAACAATGGTGCTTATCACTCTGATATCCGTCCTGTTGAGCGTAATGACATTAATAGAATGGATAAGAGAAGTGACATATCGCCATTAACCGCTAAACAGCTCGATACCTTTAATAGTCTAATGACACCAAGAAATAACTCTTATCTACATTTAAGTGCATAGATTAGGCATATAGATTGAGAGTATAACTATTATATAGGCGACTGATTTACAGTACGAACTAACAAGTGACTGTTGTTATGTTAGCTCAGGTTTATCAATAGTTCTAAAGGTAAGGTTTATTCGAGGCTCAGTCACTGTTTTAGTTGGCGGTAATCTATGTAACCAATATTGTTGAGTACTACCTTTCATCACTAACAAACTACTGGGCTTTAATTGTAGCGCAATAACTTGTTTTGAGTATTTATGTTTAAAAGCGAACTTTCGCTCAGCGCCAAAACTAAGAGATGCAATTGCGCCTTGCTCCTTTAAGTCATCTTCACCATCACTGTGCCACGCCATACCTTCCTCACCTGAATGGTAAAGGTTTAATAGGCACGAGTTATAGGTTTCGCCACTATGCTGTTCGACTAACTTCTTAAGGGTGAGTAACTCTGCAGAGAAAGGTAGGGAATAACGGGTTACCCCAGAATAACTATAAGAAAAAGGCTTTCCGCCAATAGTGTCAGCGCACCAAGCGACTTTTCTTTTAGTTTCAATTATCTTGCCCAAAACCATGGCTTGGTCGTGTTGCCAAGGCATGGTGTTTAATAATTGAGTAAAATAAAAGTCGCTATCTTGATCTGATATTATTTCACCGTAATAAAGTACTTCACCATCAAACGGCAAAATACTTATGGGCTGTTCTAATACTGAGGAAAATAAACTCATAGTAGAATAAGTGAGAACTTATCTGTTGCCCCAAGGATTAGCTGGGCTTGAGGCTAATGCTCGTTTTCGGGTTTTCTCTGCTTGTTTAACACGTAACTCTTCCGCATCTTCAAGACTTAACTCTTTCGGCGGCCTTTGCTCTAAGCCCGATGGTACAATGCGGTCACGCGGCGGTAATTCAAAATTAGCATCATCAGCTTTCGGTAAGCTGTGATATTGATACATATAAAAAGCTTCTACTTTTTCTTGCGCCCAAGCCGTTTTCTTTAAAAATTTCATGCTCGACTCAATACTCGGGTTTTGTTTAAAACAGTTTAAATTCATGTATGCTGACAAAATTTCAAAGCCATAATGATCAACTAAAGTAGTTAATACTGTTTCAAGGCTAGTGCCGTGTAGTGGGTTATTCTTATAAATATCTTTGTTGATCATCATTTTTCCTAAACGGTCTAATAAGGCACTTTATTTTCGAAGACGCTGTTTTTTGAAGGTATCAGTTTTCGGTTTTTAGCGTAATGAGCTAATTATACCATTTGCCACAATGATGTCATGACAATTACTTATAGAATACCCAAACAAGAATTAAATAACACAATAAATGATTACTTATTTTTTGACAGATACTGTAATGTTTAAATTTACATTATCACGATAAAATACGAAAATAATATAGTCCTTTTAATTTGCGCTAATCATTATCAACAGTGTTACTTAATATTCTTCAATAAAGACTATTAAAATAAGGGCCTCCAAAGAAAATATTTAGCATAGCGAGTAGTCATGTTATCAAGGTTATTTAAAGTACAACCTGTGGTTGATGAAGCCAATCAACAGTGGATTTTCGATTCCTTTGCTTGGTGCGTTGCACAATTAAAGGATAACTCTTTCCAAACTTGTCCTCAGTTAATTTTAACCGAAACACTTTATCCAAAAAATATCCGCTGCACTGAAGCAATTGCTGAAAAAGTGTTAATTAGTATCTGTCAATACACTGGCATACCTTCATCGTTAATAACGCTAACACCAGTTGATTACTTTCCTCAACACTCGTTAATGGAACAGGAAATTAATAATTTAACCCATAGCAGTATAACAAAGGCAATCAAAAAGCCTTTTTTTGCTACAACTTTTTACAATGAAAATCATCTTTCCGGTTCTAACAAAGCCGATAAAAACACGAGTAAGACACTCGATATCCCTTATCATTCGAGCCAAGTTGAGCAGCCTGATGAATTTATAACGTATTTAGTAAAAGTACAGCTAGACTATTTAATTAAGCAAAAAGGTATACCTACACCGCTTAGACATAAAGGTTATCAACAAACATCAATTACAACGATTGACTTAATTGCTTGTTTTATGGGCTTTGGCTTCATTTTCACTAAAACTGCTGAATCGTTAAATGTTGCAACTGAAATCAATGAAAAAAATAAAGCAAAAATGAATTTACCTAGCGCTGAATTAATTTATGCTTTGGCTTTGTTTTGCGCAATAAATGATTGCGATATAAAAAACTTAAAGCAAGAATTTTCGTCTGATTTATATAAGCTATTTGTTAAGGCTTACAAAGAAGTTTCGCTGTATTTACAAAAAACTAATAACCCTGCGCATATGCTTAAACAAGTTAACCATTTCGCTGCCCTTAAGCGATATACAAGTAAAGTTTAACTTAATGACTTTTAATTATCGGCTAGTGTAAACTGTACTTGAAAATTATCATTCATTTAAAGTGGCCAACTATATAAATGCTATCAAACCTTTTAAAAATAAAATCGTTAAAAACAAATATTTTTAATACGAAGCCTGTTGTTGATGAAGACAGTCAGGCATGGATTTTTGATACTTTTGCATGGTGCATAACCCAACTTGACGGTGAGTTTTTTAAAGAGGATAGTCAGCTGATATTACCTAATAATAGCTTTTATCCTGGTAGTGCAAGTAGCGTTGAAGAAATGGCTAATGCTATTTTCACTAATACCACTAAATATACGGGTATGAACACTTGGCCATTAAGGCTTGTTACTACGCAAAATTTTATTCAAAAGCCAATGCCGAAATTAACATTATCAACTCGCCTGCGTGGTGAAAATGCAGTAATAAGTATTCAGGATTTCACAACCGATACCGCAGTAAGTTATAGCTTCCAAGGAGAAAGTTTTGAAGGGAAGAGCTTTGCAGGTGAGAAAATTGTGCCTACTATAGATATAGCTTTTCATCAAAGCCAGCTTAATCAGCCACAAGACTTAATTGCTTATCTAGTGCAAATTCAAGCGAAAATACTGGTTAATCAATTTACTGCAAACACTCACAATACAACGGTGATGACTCCACCAGGCGGAAAGGCTGCATTACCACAGACGATAGATTTAGTCGCCTGCTTTATGGGGTTTGGAGTTATTTTTGCAAATACCGCATATCAGTTTAAAGGGGGGTGTGGCTCTTGTAATAATAGAAATTTAAACAGAACGGCGGCATTACCTGAACTAGAAACCGTATACGCATTAGCTTTATTTTGTGTCATAAAAGGTGAATCGTTAAAAGTTGATAAAATGAAACAGGTAAAGAAAACCTTAAAGCCTCATTTAGTTAAACCTTTTCGCCAATCGGTTAAAGAAATAACACTGTACTTAGCGCAAACAACAAATACTACACATGCCAAGTTAGCAAGTTTTGCTGCTAAAAATAACTAAGAATGAGAGTTAAGAACAAAAGCGCTTAAATTACTTATTTTCGTGATAAAAACTGCTCAATTAAATTAACGCTTCCACAAAACATTGATTAAAGCACCAATCATAATCAAGCTGCCGCCAATAATAGTCGTAAGTATTGGCACTTCACCAAAGTACGCCCACCCTATAGCCACCGAAAATATTATTTGCACATAAGCATAAGCACTAGCTTTGTTAGCATCAGAGCTATTAAATGCTTTAGTTAAACCAACCTGCCCTACTTGCGTAAATATGCCCACTAAAATAAGTAAACCTACTGCAGTTAAGCTAGGTACAACAAAGTCATCACCTAACAATAAAACCGAAATAGGTAAGGCAACTAACGGAAAATAAAAAATAATTACCGAGCTATCATCTGTTTTAGTCAGTTTTTTCACTAATACATAAGCCACAGCACTACCAAGAGCGCCCAAAATGCCAGCGCCAATACTTAACCAAGAATATTTAGACGTACTATCCACAAGTAAGGTGTCTACTGATAATGTATCTAAAGGCAATTCATTAGCTTGCATCGTTAATTGCATGTTTGGTTGAATAATTATGAACAAGCCTAACAAGCTAATAACAATACAAGCCATGGTTGAGCGCTGTATGACTTCTTTCAAAAAGAGCAAAGCTAAAATAGCGGTGAAAACGGGATGCAAATATTGTAGAAGTGTCGCTTCAGCTAAAGGCAACGTGGTAACAGAGTAATAAACAAATATTAAGGTAAATGCGCCGACTAAACCTCGCGCCAAAAGTAACGGCTTGTTATTTCCCCAAACGGTAAGTTGCTTTCGTTTAATATCAGCATAACTAAGAATTAATGAAACAATTGCTCTGGCGGCGACAATTTCAAGCACAGGGATCCCTAAACTACTTACCTCTTTTACACAGGCAGACATTAAGGAAAAACCTAATGCAGAAAGCAGCATGTACCAGACACTCATGGGAACAGAATTTTTTATAGTCGTGAACATTTAGTAGCTCAAGTTAAGAATGAGAGAATAAGATCGAATAAATATATTATACATTAGAGTAGATACTCAAACCTTTCTTTATGAATAATTAACTGATTTTAACGATACAATGACGATGTAAACTCAATAAGCATTGATTGTCTGTAATCAGTTAGTACTTCCATTTTAAAGATCAAGATTCAAGCTTTGCAGTTTTTCGCGGATAGCTTGATAGCGCTGTTGTTCACAAAGTCCAAAACCAGGTAATTGCCTTACTTTATTACGTCCAAACAAAGGTACTGTCATGCCGGCAAAAAATCGACAATAACTTTCTAGCGATAGTGGTTGGTTTATTTTCCCTTCTAGTCGTTCAGATAATGCCGTTATAGCTTGCTGTAGCGCCTCATCACTTGGCCATGCAATATTCGTTTGTGAATGTTCAAGCACTGCAACTTGTCCTCGACAAACACTACAATGTCCACATTTGGGTGTTGATTTAGTATTAGTGGTTTGTTGCTGCCCTAGCTGTCGTGCATCAAACTGTTTGTCATCAAACTGTCTATCATCGAAGTAACGCGCTAGGTTAACCGTTAAACAACTATCAAGTTCAAAAAAGCGTACCAAGGTAGCAATACGCTTTATTTCTTTTTCTTCGTTGTCTTTAAAATAATCACTCAAGGTTTGACATAAACTTGGATCGGCTAACTCATTAAGGTTAACGTTAAACACTTCAGTCATGCCTCTGGTTTCAAGCACGATAAGTTGTTGCTCTTGTAAATATTCCAAGGCTGCAATAACGCGGTTACGGTCAATACTCTTATCTTGCAATAAAGTCTCGAAATTTAAACTTCCCCATACTTTTTTAAAGTCGGTGGCGTTAAATACTCGCTGTAAAAAGTCTTTACGTTGACTGTTAAAGCTATTGAGGATTTCATCTTTCGGTTTTAATAACTTAATTTTAAAGTCAGCAAAATAGGCATATTGAGGCTCAATTACACCAGCTAATTCAAGCTGCACTAATAAGGTTTTTAACGGTAATTGTTTAATATTAACGGCGTTAGATAATGGCAGTATTTGTAACTCCCACTTTCCTTCAGGTGAGCCTTGAGCGTCATTAGCATAAGCATTGGTAATAACTTCATCTTTGATTGAGTTAAGTAACATTTCAATACCAGCGTACTCTGGCGTGTCACCATACACGAAGTTTTCAACGGTAGTTAAACCATCAAGATTCGCAAGAGTAAAACAGTACGATGGCTGACCATCTCGACCTGCGCGTCCTATTTCTTGGCTGTAATTTTCAATAGACTTTGGCAAGTCGTAATGAATAACAAAACGAATATCACTTTTATCAATCCCCATACCAAAAGCGATAGTAGCAACAATGACTTGAACTTTATTGTCCATAAAGTCTTGCTGAATTTGGCTACGGGTATCACTATCAAAGCCCGCATGATAAGCACAAGCATTAATTCCTTGCTGTGTTAAGTATTGTGCAACGCTTTCAGCACTATGCTGCAAGGTAACATAAACAATGCCAGCCCCTTGTTGCTGATGGATAATATCTGATAATAATTGGTTCTTTCGAGGCTCGCCTTTGTTTACTTCAGTAACGGATAGCTCAGTAACAGGAATAACGCTTAAATCTAAATTGGCTCGATAAAATCCTGTTTGTACAATATGTTCGTGACTTATTGCAAACTTAGCAGCCATGTCTAATTTTACTTTACGCGTTGCTGTAGCGGTAAGTAATAACACCAAAGGAATGTTTAACGCTCGGCAATAGCTCGGTAATTTCAAATAATCAGGTCTGAAATTATGCCCCCATTCAGAAATACAATGTGCTTCATCAACCACCAACATAGACACAGGTACAGATTCAATAAATTGTCTAAAACGTTCATTCTTAAAGCGCTCAACCGACACCATTAATACTTTAATGTCACCACTGCGCACACCAGCCATCACTTCTTGGGCTTCATTACCTTTTAAAGTGGAATCAATACTCGCTGCTTTTATACCTTTACTGGCAAGAAATGCCAATTGATCTTTCATCAAAGCCAATAAAGGGGAAACAACTAGAGTGAGATACGGCAAGTGCAATGCTGGTAATTGATAACACAGTGACTTACCAGATCCGGTAGGAAAAATAGCTAAAGAAGACTGGCCATTTAGTAGCTGTGAGATGGTTTGCTCTTGCCCTGGACGAAACTGATCAAAGCCAAACGTTTGCTTTAAGGCGCTATGTAATTGTTGTGAGTCAGTAGCTTGTCCATGCTGTTGGCTTATCATAAAGTTCCTAGAGAAATAATTTTAAGTAAGTGAGCTTGTTGTACAGAAAACACATTTCAGAGCAAGGCGCTAAATTGACCAATAGCTGGCTATTGGGATTGAGAGCAACGCAGCTCTGGAGTATTTTAACTAGTACAAGAATAACTTAATGAAATTGGTATTAAGTACCACAAAAAGTCTTGTAGCCTATATCACCATCACGCGGTGCGTCTTGATATAGGTACGTATTATCAACCTCTTCATAAGGTTGTTGCAGTACCGTCAAAAACTCATCTAAATTCGTTAAGTCACCCGTTGCTTGTGTTGTCGCTAATATAGCTTCAACATGATGATTACGAGGAATAACCTGCGGGTTAGTTTGTAGCATGAGTTTTTTAGCTGCATTTACATCATCAGCAATACGTTCATACCAACGCACTAACCATTGTTGCCACTCATCCTCAGAGCCCTCATCATTCACAAGTACTTTATCAACAGTAGCTTGATTTAAATTAGCCGCTAATGTAACGAAAGATTGAGTATAGTCCATCCCCTTTTCTTGCATAAACTTCAGTAAATCATTCACTAACTCAACATCACCTTCGCACAAATCACTGATGCCCAATTTATTGGCCATCATCAGATAATAAGAATACTGTAAATCATTAGCAAACTGCTTTAAGAACGGCTCAATTTTCGCTAAAGCAACGTTTTCATCGTCATCGATTAAAGGTAATAAACAATCAGCAAGGCGCGCCATATTCCATTGCATAATGGAGCTTTGATTACCAAACGCATACCGCGCATTTCTGTCAATTGAACTAAACACAGTATCGCTGTGATAATGATTCATCATCGCACACGGACCATAATCAATAGTCTCACCTGAAATAGCCGTATTGTCTGTGTTCATCACGCCATGAATAAAACCAACACGTAACCATGAAACTATTAATTTAACTTGCTTATTTAATACTGCAGCGAAGAAATCAAGCACATTTTCAGAGCTAACAACGTCTAAACAAGTATCCGTATTTACCGAAGTATCATCAATAACAGGTACGGTGATCTCAGGAAAATGTCGCTGAACTGCAAAACGGGTTAATTTCTTTAATGACTCAACATCACCTCTTGCCGCAAAAAATTGAAATGTTCCTACTCGAATATGACTTGCGGCAACACGAGTAACCACTGCACCTGGTAATGCTTGCTCGCGATAAACTGCTTGTCCTGTGGCAACAACCGACAAGCAACGCGTAGTTGGTACGCCAAGAGCAAACATTGCCTCACTCATAATAAACTCACGCAACGCAGGCCCTAACGCACAACGACCATCGCCACTACGAGAAAAATGACTAGTACCAGAGCCTTTCAATTGAATATCCCAAACATTGCCGTTTTCATCTTTTATATCACCTAAAAGATGGGCACGACCATCACCTAATTGAGGATTAAAATGTCCAAATTGATGACCAGAATAAGCTTGCGCGATGGGTTCACTTCTCTCAAACAATCTATTTCCTGAAAAGTATTGTGCGATTAAATCATTATCTTCAGGCACCGCAAATTTGATGCCTAAAGACTTAGCTAGTGGTAAATTCCACAACAGTAATTCAGGCGAAACCACTGGTGATGGCAGTGACTGCTGCGAAAAAGCAGCACCAAGTTTGAGATAACTATTTGAAATATTTAAAGGCATGTATTCCTCTTGGTTAACGTTAGTTATGTGAGTTTAGTGAAGCGATTTAAAGATAATAAATTATCTAAAAGTCTTATGCTTGAATTTCAGCGGCAATCACTGAAATTTCAACCAATAAAACGTCACGCGCCATGTCAGCAGTTACACAAGCTCTTGCTGGAGCATGTCCTTCTGGCACCCAAGCGTCCCATACTGCGTTCATTGCAGCAAAGTCGGCCATGGTTTTTAAATAAATAGTTGCTGACAACATGTGCTCGCGATCGCTACCTGCAGCAATTAATAATTCATCAACTTTATCAAGCATGGTTTGGGTTTGCTCAGTAATGTCTTTAGTCGCGTCTGCACAGACTTGTCCACATAAGTAAATTGTTCCGTTGTGCTTAACTATTCGGCTCATGCGTTGCTTTTTTTCAATTCTCTGTATCATAGTGCTTTGCTCTTCCTATTTGAAATTTTATCGGCATTGTTATCGCCTTTTCTTTCATCACATATAGTCATATGCTCAGAAAGAAAAGCCTCAACGGCTTTGCTAAAATTCCAATTAGTTTGAGTTCCTTGGTTAGTGTTATATAGTTATTATTAAAATAAAACCCCAGAACTTTTCAGTAATGAGGTTTTGTATTGTTCATTAATTTAGTTTTTAGACGACGGAAAATCACTTTATTTCTAAGAGTTAGCGCGGAGCGTAGTTTACTACGTGAGCACTTCCGACAACGAAAGAATGTGATTTAACAAGTCTACAACTAAATTATTCCCACTCGATTGTCGCAGGCGGCTTACCTGAAATATCGTAAACTACACGAGAAATACCATCGATTTCGTTAATGATTCGGTTTGAAACCAAACCTAAGAAATCATACGGTAAATGTGACCAACGCGCGGTCATAAAATCAATGGTTTCAACACAACGTAAGCTTACAACCCAGTCGTACTTACGAGCATCACCCATAACACCTACTGAACGTACTGGTAAAAACACGGTAAATGCTTGGCTTACTTTTGTATATAAATCGTGTTTGTGGAGCTCTTCAATGAAGATAGCGTCGGCACGACGTAATAAATCGGCGTATTCTTTTTTCACTTCACCTAAAATACGAACCCCTAATCCAGGACCTGGGAATGGGTGACGGTAAAGCATATCGTATGGTAAACCTAGCTCTAAACCAATTTTACGTACTTCATCTTTAAATAACTCACGTAATGGCTCAACTAAACCTAACTTCATGTAATCTGGTAAACCGCCAACATTGTGGTGTGACTTAATCACGTGCGCTTTACCTGTAGCTGATGCTGCAGATTCGATAACGTCAGGGTAAATAGTACCTTGTGCTAACCATTTAGCATTTTCCAGTTTATTTGACTCTTCTTCGAAAACATCAATAAAAACATTACCGATAATTTTACGTTTTTTCTCAGGATCATTTTCACCTGCTAATCGGTCCATAAATCTGTCTTCGGCATCAATTTTAATGATGTTTAAACCGAAGTGGTCGCCAAACATATCCATCACTTGCTGGCCTTCGTTTAAACGAAGTAAACCGTTGTCAACAAATACACAAGTCAATTTATCACCAATAGCACGATGTAAAAGCATGGCAACAACCGATGAGTCAACACCGCCTGATAAACCTAAAATAACTTCGTCGTCACCCACTTGTGCTTTCATTTTAGCAATTGCATCTTCGATAATTGATGCTGACGTCCAAAGTTTTTCACACTGACAAATATCTACAACAAAGTGCTCTAAAATGCGTAAACCTTGTTTAGTGTGCGTCACTTCTGGGTGAAATTGTACACCGTAGAAATTCTTTTCTTTGTTTGCCATAGCTGCAAATTTACAACTTGGAGTTTGAGCTATTGCTTCAAAACCAGCAGGAATCGCAGATACTTTATCACCGTGACTCATCCATACATCAAGAACAGCATTGCCTTGATCGTTAACATTGTCTTCAATATTTTTGAATAAGTCAGACTCAGCAATAACTTCAACGCCAGCATAACCAAATTCTTTATGCTCAGAGCTTTCAACCGCCCCGCCTAATTGCTCAGCCATTGTTTGCATGCCGTAACATACTCCCAACAAAGGTACGCCTGCGTTAAATACACATTCAGGTGCACGTGGTGAATCGTGTTCAGTAACACTTTCAGGTCCACCTGCTAAAATAATACCTGTTGGGTTAAATTCTTTAATTTGCGCTTCAGTAACATCCCAAGCCCAAAGCTCACAGTAAACACCAATTTCACGTACGCGACGTGCAATAAGTTGTGTATATTGTGAACCAAAATCTAATATTAAAATTCGTGAATCATGAATGTCTTTACTCATTTTTTTCTCTCATTTTGATTGCTCTTCATGAACAAACTTTATGCTGCATTGTTTTCGTAATTTATCAAAATCATTTATGAGACATAAACTCATTTTCTAAATTACTCAACAGCCTTGCCTAAAGCTCGTTCATTTTGAGCTATATAATAAGTAAACAGGCTGAGTTATCATATTAATAACTCAGCCTGTTGGAATTTTTCGGTTGAAGATACCTTCAATCAACACCAAGTTGAAAATAGTTTAGTGCTAGTTCAAGGCGCTAGCGCGGAGCCTAGTTTACTAGGTGAGCACTTGCAACGCCGAAATTGCGCGAAACTAATTCAACCGAATTTATCCCATACGGTAGTTAGGTGCTTCTTTCGTTATTGTTACATCATGCACGTGCGATTCGCCCATACCTGCCGAAGTAATCTTCATAAACTCAGGCTTAGTACGCATTTCTTCAATATTTGCAGAGCCCGTTAAGCCCATTGAAGAGCGAATACCGCCCATTTGTTGATGAATAATTGCTGCTACTGGGCCTTTATAAGCAACGCGACCTTCAATACCTTCTGGCACTAACTTATCAGCTTCGCCATCAGTTTTTTGGAAGTATCGATCACTTGAGCCGTCTTTTTGTGCCATAGCACCTAACGAGCCCATACCGCGATATGATTTGTAGTAACGGCCTTGATAAAGTTCAACGTCACCCGGAGACTCTTCAGTACCAGCAAACATACTACCAACCATTACACAATGTGCGCCAGCAACTAAAGCTTTAGCAATATCACCTGAAAAACGAATACCGCCATCAGCGATAACAGGGATTCCTGTACCTTCAAGTGCTTCAACGGCATTTGAAATAGCCGTTAATTGCGGTACACCAACACCAGTCACAATACGTGTGGTACAAATTGAACCTGGGCCGATACCTACTTTTACTGCATCAACACCAACATCAGCTAAGGCTTTAGCGCCTGCACCTGTTGCAACGTTACCTGCAATAATTTGTAAATCAGGGTATTTTTGACGAGTTTCACTTACGCGGTCAATAACACCTTGCGAGTGACCATGTGACGTATCAATTAATAATACATCAACACCAGCAGCAACAAGTGCATCAATACGTTCGTCTGTACCAGCGCCAACACCAACAGCAGCACCAACACGTAAACGACCAAACTGATCTTTACACGCGTTAGGCTTGTCTTCTGCTTTTTGGTAATCTTTTGCTGTGATCAAACCAACAAGTTTAAATGCATCGTCAACGACTAAGATTTTCTCGATACGGTTATCATGCATTAGCTCAAGAATTTCTTCGCGTGCTGCGCCTTCTTTAACAGTAATTAAATCTTCTTTAAGTGTCATTAATGATGAAACTGGACGGGTTAAGTCTGTTTCAAAACGCAAATCTCGACCAGTGATAATACCTACTAAATTATTTTCAGCATCAACAACAGGAAAACCAGAAAAGCCTAAATCGTCAGCTTTACGCATTACTTTTTCAATAGTAAAGTCAGTACTCACGGTAAATGGATCAGAGACAATACCACTTTCATATTTCTTAACTTTAGAAACATGTTTAGCTTGCTCAGCAATGGTCATATTTTTATGAATAAAACCTACACCGCCTTCTTGTGCTAACGTGATTGCTAGACGAGATTCTGTAACTGTGTCCATAGACGCAGAAATCATCGGGATATTTAGGTTTATTTTACGGGTTAATTTAGTTTTTAAATCAGCCGTATGTGGTAACACAGTTGAGTGAGCGGGTACAAGTAACACGTCATCAAAAGTTAAAGCTTCTTGGGCAATTCTTAGCATCGCAACATCTCTCTAAAAGGGTTGGTTAGGGAGTGAATATTGCGGCAGAATTTTAACGGTTTTATTGTTTTAGGTAAACATTTATTTATCAATTTACGATAAAAATAAGTAAATAAATGGCGCTTATAAATATTAATCACCAAAATCAATTGAAAGATGGCGGTAATCCATAAATAATAGCGTTTCTTGTCAACTATTCGTCCTAATTACGCTTTTGTATTGCAAGCAACAATTATCAGTAAATAACACTATTTAAAAGTGAACATAAGTCAACTTAATGAGCCATAAATTATGAGTCCACAGCACATTTTACAAATCAGCGAATTAACCAAAAAAGTTCGCTTTATTTTAGAAAGTGAGCTTAATACCGTTTGGCTAACAGGTGAAATATCAAACTTTATTGCTGCTAGCTCTGGTCATTGGTACTTATCGCTAAAAGATGCGAAATCGCAAGTAAAGTGCGCCATGTTTAAAGGCAGTAACCGACGAGTACGTTTAAATACAGGTGGTGTTCCAACTAATGGGCAACAGGTGTTGGTTCGCGCTAAAGTATCTTTGTATGAACCACGAGGTGATTTTCAATTAATTATTGAACATATGGAAGATGCGGGTGCTGGTTTATTACGCCAACAATACGAACAATTAAAAAACAAACTCAATGGATTGGGCGTTTTTAACCTAGCGCATAAAAAATCGATACCTGCACACATACAAACCGTCGGTATCGTCACCTCACCTACCGGCGCTGCTGTAAAAGATATTTTAACTGTACTTAAACGCCGTAATCCTAATATCAAAGCCATTATCTACCCTGCATTAGTACAAGGCGAGTATGCGCAAGGCGATATTTGTCACGCCATTGAGAGTGCCAATAAGCGTAATGAATGTGATGTATTGATTGTCGGCCGTGGTGGTGGCTCATTAGAAGACTTATGGCCTTTTAATGAAGAAAGCGTTGTTTACGCTATTTATGATAGTAAACTTCCGGTGATTAGCGCCGTAGGCCATGAAATTGATACCACGTTAAGTGATTATGTTGCTGATTTACGCGCGCCAACACCGTCGGCAGCCGCTGAACTTGTTTCCAGTGATAGTAGTGAGCAACTTAATCAAGTATTAATGCTCAAGCAACGCTTAATTAAAGCGCTACAAAGTCAGTTGCTTTTATTGAATAATAAAAAAACTTACTTACAACACAGGTTATCGCAAGTACACCCTGAGCAACAATTACAATTACAGCAACAAAAAGCTGATGAATTAACGCTGCGTTTAAAACAAGTGATGTTGCGCAATATGTCACAATTACAAAACAAGCCTGCTCAACTTAATCAACGTCTTTTAAATCAATCCCCTGCAAAAGTCATTGAATTTCAACAGCGACAAATAAGTCAGAGTAAACAGCGTATAACACAAGCAATGCAAAATACTTTACAGCATAAGCGTGATGATTTTGTGCATTTAATTGAGCAATTACAAATTGTTAGCCCGTTAGCAACCATAGCACGCGGTTATAGCGTTACCCGTAACGAGAAAAACCAAGTGATCACTAAAGTTGAACAGTTACTTAGTGATGAAAAAATCAGTATACAACTAAGTGATGGTCACATTAACGCTAAAGTAATTTAGAAGAAATAACTAAAAGACAGTTAATTAGTTATTTTTAATAGTAATATGCTTAAACTGCTAACAATAACTGCTATGATATTTAAATACTTTCATTAATGTGTTTATACAGTACCAATTTTATGCATTTCAATTACCGCATTGTTTTCATCATTACTGCCTTAGTTTTCTCCTTATCTATCTCACTAACGCTTGTGAACTATTTTACGGCAATGGAAAGTACCCGAGATCAACTAAAACAAAGAGCCCTACCTTTAACCGTTGATAATATTTATAACAAAATACAAAAAAATATAATTGAACCCAATTTAATTGCCTCGATGATGGCCCACGATACTTTTTTAATTGATTGGTTGTCACATGAAGAAGATGATATTCAGCAAATCACCAATTATTTAGAAAAAATTCAAAATAAATATAAAATGTTTACTGCTTTTTTAGTGTCCGATAAAAGTAATAACTACTATTCAGCCCAAGGTTTGCTAGAAACATTTAATGAGAATAGTACTAATAGTGCCTGGTATTTCAACTTTAAAAAAATAGCAGAGCCTAGCGAAATCAACATTGATTATAACACTAATATGGGTAGCGAACTTATTATGTTCCTCAATCATAAAATTTATGATGATGATTACCACATGCTAGGTGCTACAGGTATAGGATTAAAAACTTCTTACATCAACGACATGTTAAAAGACTTTAGGTTGAAGCATAAGTTCACCGTTTATTTTGTTGATCATAATGGCAATGTAGTCATTTCAGAAAAAGGTATTAAAACTGTACCAGGTTTAATTGACACCCCTGAATTAGCCACTCAATTATCAGATATTATCAGTAAAGGTAGCCAAGTTTTTGATTACCGAGAAAACAGTGAAGCCCACTTATTAAGTAGAAAATTTATTGATGAGCTCGATTTATATCTTATTGTTGTAGCTAAAGTGAATGACTTTACTAAAACAGCGAAAGATACGTTTTATATCAATATATTACTTTCTGGGCTTATTACATTGCTTATTAGTATTATTATTGTACTTTACGTGCGAAGAATCCATTTAAAGCTTAACAGTTTAGCTAGTAATGACGAGCTTACCAACTTACCAAATAGGCGTTGTTTTCATAATAAGTTATCTGAACTATTATGCTATAAAGAGCGTAATAACAATGAGTTATCTATTATCTTCATTGATATTGATGACTTTAAATTAATTAATGACACACAAGGCCATGATATTGGCGATAAAGTATTACAATCACTCGCTGCGTTATTAAAAATTAACATAAGAAAAAACGATTTTGTAGCACGCTGGGGCGGTGAAGAATTTGTAATATTGTTAGTGGACTCTAACCTTGAACAAGCCAAAGTCATTGCTGAAAAATTACGTTTAAACATAGCTAATAATGTTAACTTATCTCAACTAACAAATAATGATGTTACCATTAGCTCAGGCGTTACTTCAGTAACGACCGGTGATGATATTGATAGTATTTTAAAGCGTGTAGACAATGCATTATATAAAGCTAAATCACTAGGCAAGAATGTTGTTGTTTTAGACTAGTGTTTAGCTTTTTAAGTTATTACCTGGTTTTATACTAAAGCCTGGTAGAGTAATTCAACAACTTGTTCTTTACTCACACTATTAAACTTAACGCCAAAAGATACTCCGTCAACTTGTTGCTTTATATTGCAAACCGTGGCGTTAAGCTCAATATTTTTTTTCTCTCCGCGTGCCTCAACGACAATATCAATTATTTTATCTTCTGCTAATACTAATTTTTCGCCATTAACAATATCTAGCTGACCACCATCAACAGATAAATTAGTCATGGTTGTTTGCCAAAAAACCTCATCAATCTTAACTTTTGCCGCTATTTGCGTATCAATGCGCATAGAAGTACGTAAATTTTGTAAGGTAACCGCATTAGGTATATCTAACACCATGATACGCGAAGGAATTTGCAAAGTTTGTTTAACCGTACTAATAAAAGCAACCGCTGCACCATCTCTACCTTCAATAAGACCACGTACCGTTATAACCGTGCCTTGAGCAATATATTGCGAGAAGTTACCTAATTTAGATGAATCAGGAAACTCAACAAGAACATACTTTTTAGGTAAGTAGCCGATATAAGAGGTATTAAATTTTTTCTTTTGCCCCGCAGGTGTGGAGATATCAATAATAATCGGCTGACCTGCTTTTAAAAAAGCTAAGTTGCGTATTGTTGGTTTGGTTGGATCGATTAATATTGCTTGGTCGGCCATAGTACTCAACTATCTCTGTATGTTTACTCATGAGGAAAGTAAAAGTGGAGGAGTAACAGTTATTTTAGAAAATTAAGTAACAAATTACAACTTGCCACAAACGTTAATAAGTATATGGCAAGTTTTTATAAAGATTAATCTTTTTTATAACCTTGTGTAGCGCGCGCTAATTTCTTTTGCTCTGTAAAACTAAGTTTCTTCTTGCCTGCAAACGGGTTAATCGTATCTTTAAATTGAATACGAATAGGTGTCCCCATCATTTTTAATGACTTACGGTAATAGTTCATTAAATAACGCTTATAAGACACAGGTAGCTTTTTAGCTGAATTACCATGAATAATAATAATTGGTGGATTGTAACCACCCGCATGAGCATATTTAAGCTTAATACGACGCCCTTGGTATAACGGCGGCTGGTGATCAAACACTGCCATATCAAGAATTTTAGTTACCATTGCTGTTGATATACGTTTAGTAGCCGAAACAAACGCTTCTTCAACTGATTCATATAAGTGACCAACACCCGTGCCATGTAACGCTGAGATAAAGTGAATACGAGCAAAATCAATAAAACCTAAACGTCTGTCTAATTCAGTTTTGATCCGATCTTTTTCATGATCTTCTAAGCCATCCCATTTATTTACCGCCAGAACTAATGAGCGCCCAGCTTCAAGAATAAAGCCCAATAAACTTAAATCTTGATCGCTAATACCTTCTTGCGCATCAATAATGAGTAAACACACGTTTGCATCTTCAATAGCGCGTAAGGTTTTAATGACTGAGTATTTTTCAACAACATCGGTAACGTTTTTACGGCGACGAATACCTGCGGTGTCAATTAACGTATATTCACGGCCATTACGCTCCATGGGAATGTAAACACTGTCACGTGTTGTACCTGGCATATCATAAACAACAACACGCTCTTCACCTAATATGCGGTTAGTAAGTGTTGACTTACCAACATTTGGACGACCAATAATCGCTAATTTTATTTTATCGTTTTCTTTTGGCTCTTCGGCAAGCTTTTCCGCTAGTTGCTCTTCGGTTAATTCAGCTTCGAATTCTTCAAAGTACTCATCACCATTTTCGTTTTCAACTTTAGGTTGTCCTAACGCTTCAATATGAGGCGTTAACGCAATAGTTAATAATTGTGTGACACCACGACCGTGAGCGGCAGCAATTTGATGTACGTGCTCACCTAAGCCTAAAGAATAAAATTCAGCAACAGCTGAGTCGCCATCAATACCATCAATTTTATTGGCAACTAAAAAGACTTTTTTGTTTTGTTTACGCAAATATTCAGCAATGCCGTGATCAGCTGCCGTTAAACCATCACGCGCATCAACTAAGAATAGTACCGCATCTGCTTCTTCAACGGCCATTAGAGACTGCTCAGCCATTAACACATCAATACCTTGCTCATCACCATTAATACCGCCGGTATCAATCACAATAAAAGGGTGTTCTTCTACTTCGGCTTGACCATATTGACGATCTCGAGTTAAACCAGGGTAGTCAGCAACCAGTGCATCTCGACTACGGGTTAAGCGATTAAATAACGTTGATTTTCCTACATTAGGACGACCAACAAGAGCAACAACAGGAAGCATGAGCACCTCAATTGAAAATACCATGCGAATAAATATGCACAGTTTTCAAACAAAAATAATTAAAAACTAATAGTAAAGCTGACAATATAACACTCAGCCAAACTGCTGAGGTAGTAATACAACTAAAATGAGCAACGGCTCCTAATGCGATTGCACAGGAGCCGTTGGTAACTAATTCGACTAAACGAACCTGCATACTCATTTAAGGATAATTTAAATATCAAGAGTATGACTAAAATGTAATATTAAAAATACAGAAGATGTAACCTAGAGTGACTTACTACTCGTCACTATCCCCTACTCTTTAGGTAAATCTTTAGGTGTCATAATAACGTCTAAATCACCATCACGAGATTGCACATAAATAAGATCATCAACAACCGTTGGTGTTGTATATATGCCACTACTATCAACTTCATGGCGAGTAACAATGTCACCCGTATCTTGGTCTAACCAATGTAAATAACCTTCAAAGTCACCTACTACCACGTATTTACCGACAACCGCAGGACCCGTTACGCGACGATTAGTTAAGTCAACATTGCTCCAACGTTCAATACCGTTAATACGGTTAAGTGAGTAAACATGACCACGTGTTGTAGTGATATAAATGTCATTACGGTAAATGGCTATTTGTCGATACGAAGAATACTGACGTTTCCATAATATGCGGCCTGAGGTTAACTCAATTGCCACCAAGTTGCCTCGTGCAGAGATAACATAAACTTTATCACCAAAAACAACAGGTGCGGAGTCAACATCAACAACACGCTGCAATTCTGTTGAGCCCGTTGGCTCTCCAACTTCGGTTGCCCAACCGCTTTGACCTGTTGCTAAGATATAAACATTAATATCACCTTTAGCTGAGCCGACAAGTACACCACCAGAAGCGATAGTTGGCGCACTAATACCACGTAAAGTTAAGGCAGGTACATCTTGCTCTATTTCCCACAGTTCTTCACCTGTGGTGGCATCAAACGCTTTTAATAAGCCCGAGGCAGAGTTAACAACCAAAACACCTGAGTCAATAGCAGGCGGTGTTATCACTTCACCTTTAATTTTTGAATGCCAAACTAGCTCGCCAGTTTCTGAATCTAAAGCATAAACATCGCCATTTTCAGTACCAACAAAGATCTTATTTAACCCAGCCGTAGGACCACCTGCCACTAATGCTGATGTTCTCGCTTCCCAAAAATTTCGCTCATTATTAAGATCACTTAAGTCTGCCCGCCAAACTCTGTCACCGCTGTCTTTTTCAAACGCCGTAACATACCCCATGCGGCTTGCACTATAAACTTTATCATAAGCGATAATGGGTTTTATCCGTGAAAAGTAATCTTCAACACCTTCACCAACACTATTATCCCAAAGCTCTTCAACTTCGAAAGCATTTTCTAACACTGTCAGCTCTGCAATTCGAGTACTTTCATCTTCATCGTTTGAAGAACAAGCAAGTAGCGTTGAAGACAATAAAAAGATAACAAGTACCTTTTTAGCACAAAACCCTTTGAAGTTTTTTTTATCAAAAAAATGCATAATTTGCCTAGTTTGCCTTATTAACAAAAGTAAGTTTACCAATGAATAAATTATTGAGCTGTTGTTTCAGCTACTTCATCAATTGCATTTACTTCTGACGTTGGTAATGATGTTATTTGTGCTAAGTCATCTAACTTAAGTTGTAAACTTGGGCTAGTCGCAAGACCATCTGCAGCAATTGCCGCTTGATAAGCATTTCGAGCAAGATCATCTTTACCTTGTTGTAAGTAGCTATCACCTTTAATTTCTTCAATAGCTGCGGTAAAAGACACGGGTAAGTTACTGTTTAAGGTAGCAAGTGCTGCATCGTATTGTTCAAGTTGTACTTGTACACGCGCTAAACGTAAACTTGCAATCGCTTTTATACCCTCAGTAGGTGCTGCATTAATTGCGGTAGTAAGTTGTTTCTGTACTTCTACCCAGTCTTTATGTGACGCGGATTTCTTGGCAAGTGCTAATGCGGTTAATGATGCATAACTACTCGAGCCATTTTCATTAATAAATTTTTCACCTGCTGAAATAAATGCTTCTGGATTAGCATCACTTTCGTCAATAATAGCTTGGTAGTTATCAGAAATCATAAGTTGTTCTTCAAACTTGTTATCTTGATAAACATTAAAACCGATAAAACCACCAAAGCCTAAAACAAGACCTGCAATAATAGTATTACCATTACGTTGCCAGTATCCTTTAATCGCTTCTACTTGTTGTTCTTCTGTTTGATAAATTTCCACAATGTCACCTTGGCTTAAAGCCCTTAAATTAGTTCAGATAATAAATGAGAGATTTGACTAAATGCTACGCTTTCTTGTTCTTTTTGTCCGCGTAAGTATTTAACCATCACTTTCTCTTGAGCAATTTCATCATCACCCAAAATCAACGCAATTTGTGCACCGGATTTGTCGGCACGTTTTAATTGTTTTTTCATGTTGCCGCCGCCACAATGGCATTGCAATCTTAGTTCAGGTACTTGATCACGCCATTGCTCAGCTAAATTATTTGCTGCAATCTGTGCATCGTCACCTAATATCACCACATAAGCATCAACTTGCGGGCGAATATTTTGAATTTTATCGAGTTCGGTTAACATTAACACTAAGCGTTCAATGCCTAACGCAAAACCAAAAGCAGGTGTTGTTTTACCACCAAGCTGTTCAACTAAGCCATCATAACGCCCACCAGCACAAATAGTACCTTGCGCGCCTAATGTAGTTGTTACCCATTCAAATACGGTACGGTTGTAATAATCTAAACCGCGTACTAAGCGTTCGTTTAATACATAGTTAATGCCTGCGGCATCTAAACGAGCACAAAGCGTATCAAAATGTGCCTGAGTTTCTTCACCAAAATGATCAGATAACTTAGGAGCATTAGTTAATGCTTCTTGTACTTGTGGGTTTTTACTATCAAGTACGCGTAACGGGTTTGTGTGCATGCGACGCTTAGAATCTTCATCTAACAGATCTTCATGTGCAACTAAATAAGCAATTAAAGCTTCACGGTAATTAGCACGTTCTTCGTTCGAGCCTAATGAGTTTAACTCTAGTGTGACAAATTCATTGATACCAAGTTCCCGCCATAAGCGAGAAGTTAACAAAATAATTTCAGCATCGATATCAGGCGTAGCAATACCAAAGGCTTCTAGCCCAAATTGATGAAATTGGCGATAACGACCTTTTTGTGGTCTTTCATGGCGAAACATTGGTCCCATGTACCAAAGACGTTGTTCTTGGTTATAAAGTAACCCATGTTGAATACCTGCGCGCACACAGCTTGCTGTGCCTTCTGGACGCAATGTTAAACTGTCACCATTTAAGTCATCAAAGGTATACATTTCTTTTTCTACAATATCAGTGACTTCACCAATACCGCGTTTAAAAAGTGCGGTTGACTCAACTACTGGCATGCGAATTTCAGCAAAACCATAATTGCTGGCAACACGACGTAATACCGTTTCAACCATTTGCCAAATATTAGTATCACCGGGAAGGCAATCATTCATACCACGAATTGCTTGTAGAGCCTGTTGTTTAGCCACTGAGCTGTTCTCTCTTTCTTATTTCTTTGGTAAGACTGACAAGTAAACCATGTAAAGCCATTACCAGACTTGTTTTGTGTTAATTTTCGCAGCGCGAAGTATACCTAATAAAAGGTTGCTAATAAACCATCGCCTTGCAGCGTTTATTAAGGTCTATTGATCTTTCGAGATTACTTTTATAGAAAACTCATGAACAAAAGACTAATCAATTGGTTTAAAGTCTATTTTATTCTTCTCGCTATTACGTTCATTCATTGCATGGGCTTTCGCGCGAATACGCTGCTCTAGTTGATCAACAAGATTGTTATTGTCAAAACGTTCTTTTTGGCGAAGACCATCTAAGTAGAAACCACTTTTTTTGCTGCTACCGGTTAAGCCAAGATCAGACACCATAGCTTCACCTGGACCATTAACAATACAGCCAATAATTGAAACATCCATTGGTGTCATAATGTCTTCAATACGTTGCTCTAATGCATTTACCGTAGCAACAACATCAAACTCTTGTCGTGAACAACTTGGACAAGCAATTAAATTAATACCGCGACTACGTAACTTTAACGATTTTAAAATATCGAAACCGACTTTAATTTCTTCAACAGGGTCTGCCGCTAAAGAAATACGTAATGTGTCGCCAATACCTTGCGCTAATAATAAACCTAAACCAACTGATGATTTAACTGCTCCAGAACGTAAACCACCAGCTTCAGTAATACCTAAATGCAACGGATTATCTATTTGTTTAGCCAATAATTTATATGATTCTACCGCTAAAAATACGTCTGAAGCTTTAACGCTCACTTTAAATTGATCAAAGTTAAGCCTATCAAGAATATCAACATGGCGCATTGCCGATTCAAGTAAAGCTTCTGGTGTTGGCTCAGTATATTTTTCTTGAATGTCTTTTTCTAAAGAGCCGCCGTTAACGCCAATACGAATTGGAATACCATGATCACGGGCACTTTCAACAACACTACGCACTCTATCTTCTCGGCCAATATTACCTGGGTTAATACGTAAACAGTCTGCGCCATATTCAGCTACTTTTAAGGCGATGCGGTAATCAAAATGAATATCAGTCACTAGAGGTATATTAACTTGCTTTTTTATTTCACGAAAAGCTTCTGCCGCATCCATTGTTGGTACACTAACACGCACAATATCTGCACCGACGGCTTCTAATGCTTTAATTTGAGCTACGGTTGCTGCAACATCTGTGGTCAATGTATTTGTCATTGATTGCACAGTAATTGGCGCATCACCGCCAACAGGTACGTTACCCACCATAATTTGGCGAGAAACACGACGGATAATAGGAGATTCTTTAAACATAATTATTCTTTATATTGGTTGTGATATTCAATATTTATTGGCTACTCATCGAGAGGTAAGTTGAATTTTGCTATATTGCCTACGTTAAAGGCCGACATATCTACCGCTTGCCCATTAAAAACAATACTTGTTAATTCAGGTTTACCCACGGTAATGCGAAGTGGTGCTACACCTTCAATGGTCATTACATAACCTGTTTTTTTAACGCCCCATGCAATTCTTTCACCAGTTGCGTCGAAAATATTAACCCAACAATCACCCGAGAAAGTAAATATAGCCTTGCTTAAACCCGGCTCTTCGGTTTGATTAACATCATCAGTGCTTATATTGGCAGCGACATCACTTACCGTTACTTCACCGATGTTATTTTCATCTATGCTTAGTTCATTTAGATTATTTTCATTTAAGTTTTTTTCATCAAGCCCAGACTTAGCATTTTTATTTAACTCAGTTTTGTTAATAACATTCAACTCAGCGTTATCTGCTGTATTATCATTTTCAATAACTGTTGTTGAATCAGTGTCTTTTGCTGCTGCCGCTTCAGTTATAACAGGTGCTGACTGTGCTTTATCTTGGTTTTGTTGTTTATTATCTTGCAGCCACCACATAATAGTTAAACCAACCAATACAGCCACAATTAAATAACTTAGCCACATCACACGACTGTGCTCTGCTTGTTTACTGGTTTGCTTAGAAAAACTTAGCATTTCAGTACGTTGAATATTGGCGACATTAAGTGTTTCATAACTTGCTAAAACATCTTCAACATCTACATTCACTAATTTTGCGTAGTTAGTAAGGTAACCACGAATAAAAGTCACCGGTACTGCAGGATCGAAACGATTCTCTTCAAGAGACTTAACCAGTGAAACTGAAAAGTTTAACTTTATTGCTATATGCTCTTGTGTTAATGATTGCGCTTTACGACCTTCACAAAGCATAGCGCCAGGGCTTACCATTTCCATATCTTCGGACAGTTCGGTATGCAATTTATCATCAGCGTTTTGCTGACGGCTTTTGTCACTCTTGTTAAGTATGACATCTACTTCTTTATTCATTTATATTGTTCACTGTTTTTGGATCAACGATGTAAAGCTTATCACCTACCTGTATTTGATTACTTTCAGAGAGGTTATTCCATTGGCGAAAAGTATCTAACTTGATATTATATTTTACGGAAATTTTATAAAGGTTATCACCTGACTCTACTGTATGTTGTGCCGCTTCTACGGCAACCATATCAGTACTTTCAGTTGCGGATTCGGAGACAGTAACTGGTTCATCAATATTATTAATATGATTTGCAAGTATCTCTTTGTCTAGTGCTGCTTGTGCGGCCTTTTCTTGTTCAGCTAATCGCTTTCTTGCCGCCTGTTCTGTATCTACAGCAACAACAGCTGATGTTTCTTCTGGTAAAGCGACATCTCTTGTTGCAGGTATAGGTTGCGTTGACGTTGGTTCAATATTTGATACCGAAGTTGTAGTAACTGTTTGAGTCACTGGAGCAACCTTATTAGCTTTTGCCGTTACTACTTGTGCTTGAGGTGCAGTCGGTTGACTAACGGCAATAGGCTTAGCACTTTCAGCATCTGAGCTTAACGCTGTAGTTGCAACAGCGGCACCCGCTGTTGCAGAGATTACCGCAGCACCTGCAGTCGCCGTTGTTTGTGTTGTTGTCGCAACAGCACTCGGAGCTGCGTTAACACTCGATGAGGTAGCAACCCTTTTATTTGCTATAGCAGCACCATTATCACTTGTTGTTATGCTGTTTGTGTAAGGTGTGTTAGTACCTTTATTCGGTGAAAGTTTCACTACACGTTTATTGTTATCAGAAGTGACGACTTTATTTTCATGCTTATTTGTTAACTGGTATCTTTTCGCTAACTCATCGGCAGAAATAACCATAAGTTCATTCAGTAGGTATTGCTTTGCTTCCCAAGACTGAGGATACATTTTCACCAGCATATTGGCATAATTATTGGCGGTGCGACGCTGTCCTAATTTAATGTAAAGTTTATAAGCTAATGAAAGAGAATCAGGAGTATAGCGCTGAGTATTACGTTCAAATTTTAGTAAAAATCTTTTCGCTTCAGTATAATTACCCATAGCATATTGTAAACGTATCATTTGTAGTAAAATAGCTATTCTGTTTGGGTCATGATAAATAGCTTTAGTAAGATACAGCTCTGCTTTTACAAAGTCATCGTTCTGTAAGTAACACGAAGATAAGTTTTCATAACTTTGAGAGACCATCAAATAACTTGGCACAGCTATGGCTTTTAAAAACTGAACTTCCGCCTCTTCGACTTGACCTTGACGACACAAAAATACACCGTAGTTATTGAGTGTATCAGCACTATCAGCATCAAGTACTAAGGCTTCTTCAAAGGATTTTTTAGCGAGTGTCACTTCGCCAACGGTTTCATAATAATGTGCAAACGCTGTATAAACTTGTACTAATTTAGGAGAGAAGGCTTTTGCTTTTTCAAGATTAAGTTTAGCTTGCGGCATATCACCCATTTTTAAATAGCCCAAACCTAAAGAAATACGCGTTGCTGCCATTTCGTCACGGTTTGCTTGGGTTTTTATAATCGGCTCATTATTTTCGAAACTTTGAGTTACGCAGCCTGTTAACACTGATATAGAAACCACAGTTAATAAGGTTGAAGTAATATATTTAGCCATAGCTTTATTCATGATTGGTAATGCCTTGATCGCCTCGTATTATTATTTTTATACTAAAAACAGAGTACTAGTAATTAAATAGCTTTAACTGCGATAGTGTCAGTTTTAGCTTGATCTTTCAATGAACTTATTTCAGCATTCTTTGCTGCATTAAAGCCACTGCGCTTAGTTCTATCTAATACGTCGCCAGCAAGTTGACCACAAGCAGCATCAATATCATCACCACGCGTTCTACGTGTAATTACCGTTAAACCGTAGCTTTGTAATACTTTATCAAATCTATCAATACGTGAATTACTTGAGCGTTTGTATGGTGAACCTGGGTAAGGGTTAAACGGGATCAAGTTAATTTTACTTGGTAAACCTTTAAGTGCATGTGCTAATTCATGTGCTTGATCAGTACTATCATTAACGTGATCTAACATAACATATTCAATTGTGGCCTGTTTATTAGCTTTTGAACCATCAATATAGCGACCGGCTGCTGTAATAAAATCCTCCAGTGGATATTTTTTATTAATAGGTACTAATTCATCACGTAATTTATTATTTGGCGCGTGAATTGAAATAGCCAAAGCACAATCTATTTTTTCTTTGAGCATATCTAATGCAGGAACAACACCTGAAGTACTTACCGTCACTCGACGTTTTGACAAGCCATAGCCTAAATCGTTCAACATGGTATCAAGCGCAGGAATTAAATTTTTCATGTTTAACAGCGGCTCACCCATTCCCATCATTACAATGTTAGTGATTGGGCGAGTGCCGGCAATACGAGTTGCGCCTATGTCATTAGCTACACGCCAGACTTGACCAATAATCTCAGACATCGATAAGTTACGATTAAAACCTTGTTGCGCAGTTGCACAAAAAGTACATTCTAAAGCACAACCAACTTGTGAAGAAACACATAAGGTTGCGCGATCATTTTCAGGGATCCACACTGTTTCGACTTCTTGGCCGCCTTCAAGCTTTAATGCATATTTAATAGTGCCATCTTCTGACACTTGTTTTTCTGATATTTCAGGTGCGCTAATCACACAATTACGCTGTAACTTTTCACGTAATTTTTTATTAATGTTGGTCATTTGCTCAAAGTCACTGTAACCAAAGTGATAAATCCACTTCATGATTTGATCCGCCCTAAAAGGCTTTTCACCAATAGAATCAAAGTATTCACGCATACCTTTATGATCAAAATTAAGTAGGTTTACTTTTGTGTTTACATTACTCATACAACAAACTCTCAATAACTCAGGTAACTACTTCGCTATCGAAAATATTTAACATCTTCAACGCATTGTAAGTAGCTTAAAAAAACAAGGCGCGCATTGTATACTTTTCAAGCAACAAGCGCAATTTACTCGGTTATTTTTAACAGAGATATGACCCCGTTAGAAATAACAAAAGGATTTTACTAATTCCTCAGTAAAATCCTTTGCTGTATTTAAATTGATATCAGTTTAATTATTAAAAAAACTGCATGGTATTTAGTTAAATAACTGAACCTTATTCAATTAACGTTTTATACCAAAATACCAGAATTTAAATTAACGTGTACGTGGACAAATTTCATCATCAGAAAAGAAATAAGCAATTTCGCGTGCCGCTGAGGCTACTGAGTCTGAGCCATGAGCGCAGTTTTCTCTCATTGAACCAGCAAAATCAGCACGAATAGTACCCGCTAAAGCTTCCTCTGGGTTAGTTGCGCCCATAATTTCACGGTTTTTAGTAATCGCACTTTCGCCTTCAAGTACCTGAACCATAATTGGTCCTGAAGTCATAAATTCAACAAGAGGCTCATAAAATGGGCGTCCTTTGTGCTCAGCATAAAAGCCTTCCGCTTGTTCTTGGCTTAGGTGAAGCATTTTCGATGCAACAATTTTTAAACCTGCAGTTTCAAAACGGTTGTAAATTTGACCAATAAGGTTTTTAGCAACTGCATCAGGTTTTACGATAGAAAAAGTGCGTTCGACTGTCATGTTAAGCCCTTGTATTTGGAATAAAAAGATGAAAATTTAAATGCACACACTAATCATCTATTTAATAACTAGTGTTGTGCTCGCATTATAGAGGAAATTGCTACAAATAACTAATGATATAACTGACGCATAATACCGAGAGTTCTTCTGTTATTCATGTAATTAATTAGCCGTTGGAATATGCAACTTATACACTTATTCTTCTGTATTGGCGATAAATTGGTTTCCAAAAATTACTTTCAATTGCCGCCAACAACTCTTCATCACTCATAGGTAAGGCTAAGTTTTGTTTAAAAGCCACTTGCGCAATAGCAAAAGCAATATCTTTACTCAGTTGGGAAATTGCCGTTAATGGTGGTAATAATTCATCAGATTGATTGTTAGCTAAAGGGGATGCCGCAGCTAAAGTTTCACTAGCAACTTGTAACATTTCCTCGGTAATACGACTTATTTTAGCGGTCACCACGGCTAAACCAATACCTGGGAATATATAACTGTTATTACATTGCGCTATTGGGAAGGTTTTACCGTCATATTCCACTGGGTCAAACGGACTGCCAGTAGCAATAATAACTTGTCCTTGAGTCCAATTAATAACCTGGCTAGGTGTTGCTTCAACTTGACGAGATGGGTTACTTAATGGAAAAACAATAGGTAATTCGCAGTGCGATTTCATTGCGGTTATAACTTGCTCAGTAAATAACCCCGCCTGCCCTGATACACCAATAAGAATATCGGGTTTAGCACCGTGCATAACATCAAGTAAAGACGCAAATTTTTCACCTTGCTCATTTTCACTACTGTTATTAAGTGTCCACGATGAAATAGCGGCTTTGCTTTGCACTAACTTTTGTTGAAAATCACGAAGATCTTTCATTCCTTCAGTTAACAAGCCAAAACGATCAACCATAAATACTTGGCTACGTGCTTGAGCATCAGATAAACCTTCACTAACCATTTGACTAATAATTTGCTCAGCGATACCGCAACCTGCCGATCCTGCGCCAACAAAAGCAACACGTTGCTCAGATAATTTAGCGCCTTTATTGCGACAAGCAGCAAGTAAAGTACCAACACTCACCGCAGCTGTACCTTGTATATCATCATTAAAACAACAAATTCTATCTTTATAACGTTGCAATAAAGGCATAGCGTTAGGTTGTGCGAAATCTTCAAACTGCAATAAAACACTCGGCCATCGGCGCTTAACTGCACTGATAAATAACTCTAAAAATTCATCGTAAGAATCTTGGTCAATACGTTTATGACGAGCGCCCATATACATAGGATCGTCTAATAACTTTTGATTATTAGTGCCCACATCAAGCATTACCGGTAAAGTATACGCAGGGCTAATACCGCCACAAGCTGTGTATAATGACAATTTACCAATAGGAATACCCATGCCGCCAATGCCTTGGTCGCCTAACCCCAAAATACGCTCACCGTCAGTAACTACAATCACTTTTACTTTATTTTTTGTTGCATTTCTTAAGATATCGTCAATATTAAAGCGGTCGTCATAAGAGATAAACAAACCACGCGAGCTACGATATATATCAGAGAACTGCTCACAAGCATCACCCACGGTTGGGGTGTAAATAATAGGCAGCATTTCAGCAAGGTTATTTTGTACTAAATTAAAGAATAGAGTTTCATTATTATCGTGAATAGCACGTAAATAAATATGTTTATTAATATCAGTATTAAAGCAACTATATTGACGATAAGCGCGTTGTGTTTGTTCTTCTATGGTCTCAAAACGAGGTGGTAACAGGCCGGTTAAGTTAAAGCTGCCGCGCTCTTCTTGGCTAAAAGCACTACCTTTGTTGAGTAAAGGCGTTTCCAATAACGACGGGCCTGCGTAAGGAATATAAAGTGGACGCTGAGATAAAGGCATTTTATTAGCTACTCATTTGTTTGAAAAAGAAAATAAATGAAAATCATGTATCGAAAATATTACGGCTAGTACTAAATACTATGTACTAAGCATTATGTAAAAGAAGGTTTTACTTAGTCTACTTCAGCAATCCAAGCCAGTTGAATCGCTTCAAGTACACGTTCACCACAATGAGCAGGATCATCATCAAAACGCTCTAAATCAAGTACCCATTGCCTTAAGTCTGTGAAGTGTATTGTTAAAGGGTCAACATCTTCATGCTCTTCTATTAAATCCAAAGCAATTTCGAGTGAATCAGTCCAGCGTAATCCTTGGTTCATAATAATTTACCTTTAGTGAGGGAATAAATGTATCTTGTTGTACTTAGAATAAAACTCGAAAGAAAAAATAATCGATAATTAGCATAAAAATAAGCCACGCAAGCAACAACCTAGTTTTACGACAAAAAGCGCATTCTGTGTGCCACCAATGTTTAAAACTATTTGTTTTGTTATGACTTACCATTGCTTTTAAAATCGCCCTTTCATAGTTGACTTATACTCTACTTTATCGTCAAAAAAAATCTACCACTTTCAATAATAAAAGCTCCTGAGGTAAAGTTTAACTTATACCAATTCTGATAATTTTCTGGTCTAGCTG
>NZ_JAHKPR010000019.1:0-13370 GCF_018860585.1 Colwellia sp. E2M01 | reverse complement strand
GATTTAAGTATTTTAACCAATACAGGTGATCAGTTATTTAACGGACTTGGTACTAACTTTAATCAATTTTAATCAATTTAATCGCAGCCATTTGGTTAACTGCCGAAATAAGTGAAGATCACTTCACTTGATAAACATTAACACTATTAATTTTTCTGTTTTTTGACTCATTATTTGGCCTAGGTATAATATATTTTTATCTTTCTTTTTCCTTACTAACTAAAAGCCATAAAAATATGAGTACTATAAAATTTTCTAGTGCAGAAACAGAACAACTTGTGACTAAAATTCAACGTTACTTTGCTAAGGAGCTTGAGCAAGATTTAGGACAATTTGATGCTGAATTTTTACTCGATTTTTTTGCCAAAGAAGTTGGCGCATATTTTTATAATAGAGGCTTGTTTGATGCACAAACGGTGATCTCTGGAAAGCTAGAAAATGTCACTGAAATGATACAAGAAGGGATTGATGAAATAGAAAAACCGGTTAGCTAGCTTAATATTAATACCAAAAAATTAATACCTATACTAAATGCACAGCTATAAAAAAGGCCGACTACAAAAGCAGCCGGCCTAAGGGGAGTGGATTGTTATAACAAGTCTATTAAGCCCTTTTCTCAGTCCTTAAGAAAACAAACTAGTCGATTTGATATGGGTTGGGAGCTCCCCTAAAGCTTTACAGAGTACTATTGTTACTCTTTGTTTTTCTCGTGCTTAACGAATATTAAGTTGATGCTGTAGTGGTTGCTTTACTTGCCATATAAGTAGCAAAATTAACTAATTCTTGTTCGGTGATTGAAGCGTCAGTATTTTCATCTATTTCATCAAAAGCTCGCAGTAACCAATTATTTTTTCCTGCCGCTACCTCTTCTAAGCTTAATTTGCCGTTTTGATCAGTATCTAACGACGTAAAAGTGAAACTGTCACCAGTGTTTTCAAGCTCATTAGTTTCGTCAATAAGCTCTAAATCCACTTCTACAGAATTATCTGTAACTTCAGTAACTATCTCAGTATGCTCTTCAGTGTTATAAGTGACTAATTCTTCATCGGCATTAACGAAAAATGAAACTAAACATACGGCGGCAACAAAGGCACTTATTTGCGTTAAACTAATGTTATTCATGCTACTTCTCTTTGGCTTTAACAATAAAGGGTTAATTAGCGGCTTCCATGCAGCTTAATTTACATATTCTAAATTTATAATAGTTAGCTAATAGCACTCATCGTGCCAAAATTTCAAAACATTGATTTTAAAAGGTTAATTTTATATTTTAGGTTTTTCATTGTCTTTGGCTGGTTAAAAGTGTCTCCAAATACCAACACAATAATCAAATTAAGTTTAAGTAGACTCACACCTCCTCAATGAAAACAAATAAATATATATTTTACAACAACTTAACATTAAAAACATAAACCAACACACCTGTCTCAAAATAAAGACACCCTTGTTTTTATGATGTTTTTATCATACAAAGGGTAGCCTAAATTATTTATCATTAATGAGTCCTCGCTAAATTCCATGACTACTTCTTATCAATTAAAAAAAAATAAAGTGTTGTTATATAAATTAATCAACTTTTTTTTGGTTTTTAGTCAATCTCTACTGAACAAAATATCTCTTAATAAACTCATCTTAATAGGCTTTGTATTTGTCACAATGCCTTTAGTGTTGGCATTATTATTTAGTGCTAATAAGGTAAGTCAGTTGGCTAAACACAGCACTAGTGCTATTTACCACGTTGCACAACTAACACAACTTAATAATAAATTAGACGAGAACATCGCGAAGATTGAGCGCTCTGCAAGTCAGTATGTGGTATTGAAAGATACTGAATTATTGAATTCATTTAATCGTCATCAAAACAAGTTACAGGCAATCATTAAAGAAACATTAGCTCAACAACAAGATGTGCAATTAAAAGAGCAGTTAACATCACTTAAGGTTGAGAATGAAAAGCTGCGGATATTGATGAACAGTACAAAGGTTGATGGTTTATCATTAATGCAATTGCAAGGCGAGTTTAAATTATTACATACGATCACAGAGCAACTAGCTAAGCGCAGTAACTTTGTAGTTAACCAACAAGTGTTTACTATTCATAATACCACTGAAGATATCAGTAACAATATGCTTAAACGCCTGTTTATTATCCCTTTAACTTTACTTATTGCTGGTATATTTATTGTTTTAATTACTAAACCACTTAAGCGACTTACTAATAAAATCAAAATATTAGAACAAGGTAATTTTGAGCAAGAAATTAAGCTACAAGGCTCCGCTGAAGTTATTGCGATAGCCGATGCATTAGAGAATATGCGACAACGGTTACACACCTTAGAATTACAGAAGTCGAGCTTTATTCGTCATATTTCTCACGAGTTAAAAACACCTCTCGCCGCTATTAGAGAAGGTACTGAGCTTATTTACGACAATAGTGTTGGCTCCCTTAATGATGACCAACAAGAAATTTGTAATATCATTCGTACCAGTGTTGGTCGATTGCAACGCTTGATTGAAGATTTACTCGATTTTAATATTGTTTTAGATTCAACCAGTTTAAATCATTTAGAAAAAATTAGTTTATCGGACTTAATTAATGAAGCTTGTACCGTTAGGTTATTAGATATTAAATCTAAAGATTTAACCTTAAAATGCGATAGCAGTCCTTGTATTATTTACAGTAATAGTAAACAACTCAGTGTTATTTTAGATAATATACTTTCAAATGCGATAAAATATTCACCTATTAACGGCACAATAGCTATTTCCTATAACAGTAATAAAACAGATCTCACCATTAATATAATTGATCAAGGCCCTGGTATTGAGCCGTCATTAACGGAAAAAGTATTTGATGCTTTTTATCAAAGTACACCACCTGAGAACAACCCAATAAAAGGGAGTGGTTTAGGGTTAACTATTGTTAAAGAGTTATTATTACGTCTAAATGGCCACATTAAAATAACATCAGCGAAAAAGCTTAACGCTGTAAATCAAAGTGGTACTTGCGTCACAATTACATTACCGCTAAATACACCAACAATGAGCACACAAGTGATTAACCCGTAATGAATACTAAGAAATTAAATACAATGTTAACAGTACAGCTAAAGTCTTATTTCTCGGTAATACTAATACTCTTGTTCACTAGTTTATTAAGTGCTTGCCAATTAACATCTGCTGATAATCCTGAACCTTTAGAGAAAAAAACCACGGTGATTAACTACAACCAATATTACTTATGGTTAAAGTCATTAACTAAAGCAGAAGTATTGTCGGAAGAAGCGAAACAAAAGAAGTTAATGGCAACTAGCACAGAGCAAAAATCATTAAGCCAAGGCAAACTTATTTTAATTTACTGCTTACCTAGTACACCACTTCATCACCCATATAAAGCAAAACGTTTATTAAATGAATTACTACTCGTGAGTAACACCATGACTCAGGATAATTTGGCTTTTAGTATGCTATTAAGAGACCAATTAAACTCTCAGTTATATTTATTACAAAAACAAGAGCGTTTAGAAAAAGAGCTTGCTACACAAAATGAAGCTAACAATAAAAACATTAAACAGTTACAAGGGCAGCTCAATCATGTAAATCAACAATTAATGCTGCTTAAACAAATAGACCAAAATATTAACCAACGTGGCTAAGCCATAAAATGAGAAGATAATGAGCTTAAACACTGATAGTTCTCCCAAAAACAATGCAAAAATCCTGATTGTAGATGACGATCCAAGCCTATTGCGCTTGCTCGGTATTCGCTTATCTGCAGCAGGCTATAATGTTGAATCTGCTGCCAATGCAAAAATAGCCTTAGGCATATTACAAAACTTTATTCCGCAAGTAGTGATCAGCGATTTACGCATGGAAGGTATGGACGGTATGGCGCTTTTTGAACAAATAAGAGTGTTACACCCGAATATCCCAGTGGTTATAATGACCGCACACGGCACCATTCCTGACGCCATCAACGCCACTAAACAAGGTGTATTTAGTTTTTTAACTAAACCTTTTGAAAGCCAAGAATTATTAGATACAGTTGAACAAGCAATACGTTTACAACCATCAAGCGGTAGAGAAGCAAGTGAAACTGAATTATGGCGCAGTAGTATAATCAGCCGCAGTACAATCATGACCTCACTACTGCAACAAGCGAAACAAGTAGCAAATAGTGACTTTAGTATTCTTATTCATAGCCAAAGTGGTACCGGTAAAGAGTTACTTGCCAAAGCTATTCATCAAGCAAGTAACCGCAAAGACAAAGTATTTACCGCGATTAACTGTGCCGCCATTCCTGAACAACTACTTGAGTCAGAATTATTTGGTCATGTAAAAGGCGCTTTTACCGGCGCAGAAAGAAACCACCAAGGACTATTTCAAGCAACCGATGGCGGTACGCTATTTTTAGATGAAATTGGCGATATGCCTTTGAGCTTTCAAGTGAAACTATTACGTGTATTACAAGAGCGAGAGGTTCGCCCTGTTGGTAGCACACAAGCGATAAAAATTGATGTTCGAATAATTTCAGCAACTCATGTCAATTTAACCAAAGCGATTAAATTAGGCTCTTTTCGAGAAGATTTATATTACCGACTTAACGTAGTTGAATTAGAGCTACCTATTTTAGCCCAGCGCCGAGAAGATATTCCATTACTTGTACAATACTTTTTAAATCAAGCTGTTGCTCGCTCTAATATGCCAATAAAAAGTATTAATCAAGAAGCAATGGAAATGCTTATTAGTGCCCCGTGGCCAGGTAATATTCGACAATTACAGAACGTTATAGAGCAAAGTGTCGCACTATCGAGTGAAAGTGTTATTAGTGAGAGTGTAGTAAAAAATGCTTTACGTGATGATTCAACTCAATTCCCGTCTTTTCAAGAAGCAAGAGAACACTTTGAACGTGACTATTTATCAAAGTTATTAAAAATCACCGCGGGTAATGTTTCACAAGCGGCGCGTATAGCACAACGAAATAGAACGGAATTTTATAAATTATTAAACAGACATCACCTTGTTGCAGAGTCTTATCGAGAAGAGTAATGTGTGCAGTCCGGGTAAAATGGGATTGAAACACATCCATCAAGAATTACAGAAAAAGAACTAACGGTAAGATGCTTGCGATAAATAACTTTACATATTATCGCAAGCGTCTTGCCTAGGCGCAGTTATACCATGCTCATACCATTTTGCCCTTTCAGTCCAATATATATTGGCTTCAGGTTTGATCTTCGGCACATTATCTAAAGTCCCTGTAGGAATAAATAACAATTCTCCCCTGCCATCAAGAAATGGTAAACCAGAGCCACAGTTCATACAAAACACCTGTGTAAAGTCACGTTCTGGATAGTCAAATCGCTTTATGTTCTCTTCACCAGAGAGCCAGTTAATCTTTGTAGGAACCGCTATAATATTGGCAGCAAATGCTGAAGCCGTCATTTTTTGACATTGTATACAATGACAGTGAAAGAAGTGTTTTAGCTCCGAGGTAATTGCATATTTACATTCTCCGCACAAACAACTACCCGTTAATGTTTCTTCGTTATTCATCTACATTGCTCATTAGTATACTTTCAATATTTTAGGAATAAGACAACAAACCTATTAACACTGTTATTAAAGGTTAACTTCACTTCTTTGACTTTAATATTCACACCTGACTCTGTTAGATATTGAAGCTTGAATCTAGCTCGATCATCCGTAAACTCCTTTTCTGTTACATTACCTGTATTAGTGCTTTTATTAACTTAAAAAACATCAAAACTAAGCAAGTAATCGAGCCTGTAACCACTTTGATATATCGGTTAATTGCTCCGGTAATACAGAATGTTCCATTGGGTAGGTTTTCCATGTCACATCATAATTAGCCTTAGTTAATAGCTCATTGGCCATTTTACCTGCACTCATTGGCACAACACCGTCATGAGTACCGTGATTTTGTAAAATAGGCGTGTTCGCATTAGCCTCAGAACGTTGCTCTGGCAATTTATCTGCCGTTGGTAAATAACACGATAACGCTAAAATTCCGGCCAAACTTTCTGGGTAACGTAAACCCGTAAACAAACTCAATACGCCACCTTGGCTAAAGCCTGCTAGTACAATATTTTTAGCCGCTATGCCTGAATCAATTTGTTCTTGAATAAGTGATTGCACACGTGTTTCAGACGCTAACACACCGTCCATATCCGCTCTATTATGTAAATCCATACTCTTAATATCATACCAAGATCGCATTACGTAACCTTGATTAATGGTAACGGCTTGCTCAGGTGCATGCGGAAAGATAAAGCGAATACCATGATTATCAGGTAAGTTTAAAACAGGTACTATCGGCGCAAAGCCTGCGCCAGAGTCACCTAAACCATGTAGCCAAATAACACAGGCTGTTGCAGTAGATTTAGGCTCAAGGGTAATACGTTCAAGTGGTGTTGCTATCATAAAAGACTCTGATGAAAAAATGATATACGGTTCAAAAGTTTAATGAACTGCAAAAGTAATCACATCATAACAATGCTTAATGCTTGTGGCAAAGCACGTATTGGTCTATCTCATTTTTACTTTCACATGAATTATATTATTGCAATAACCTTATAACAATTGCCCGACATGACTTTGAAAGTAATCTAAAAAGGTACGGGTTTTACTGGCAATATTTCGACTTTGGTAAAGCACACTTAAACGTTGTGCAATAGGTGGATGAGTAAGAGTGAGTTTTTGTAATGCTTCACTTTCTCGCCTATTTTTCAAAACATAATTAGGTAGCTTACATAAGCCTAATCCTTGTTCTGCCGCTTGAAATCGCATTTCAGGGCTCGATAACATCACTTTACCAGTAATATTGACTTGTTCTATTTTATTACCATTTCTAAAATTCCAAGACTGATTTTCTTCTTCTAAAATACAATCATATTGACTCAGTTCTTCCGGACTAATGCCAACGTTAGCACTTGAGTTATCACCTAACGGATTAAGTAAGGCTTCAATGCTTTGAGTTAACATTGCCGGTGAAAAATAAATAGATTGTGGAAAACTTAACAACTCTTTAGCTATCCAATTTGTAGATGGTAATGCTTGTTCATGTAAAACAAAACATAAATCAAATTTAGGATCGAATTCAGGAACAGAGCCAGAATAGTGCTGACAGTGTAAAGTTATTTTCGGATATTTTTTTAAAAAATCACCAATTAAGTGACTAATAATTTTATTAAAAAACTCTAATGGTAATAAAATATTTAACGTGCCCTGTGGCTGATTTAATGACGACGAAAGCTCTTCTTCAACTTTTGCTAAGGCTTCTATGTGTTCTTTACTTGCACAAAACAGTAAGCGCCCACTATCGGTAAGCTCTTGTTTTCGTGTAGTTCGTAATAATAGATCACAACCAAGCTTTGTTTCTAATAAGGCAAGCCTTCTACTTAACTTTGATTTTGCTATACCTAAAATTTTGGCTGCTCGCGTGAATGAACCTGTTTCAACTAAGGTAACAAATAAGTGTAAATCATCTAAATTACTCAGTTTCATACTTTCCCTCTATTTTATTTATTATTTTAACTAAATTATTATTACGTGTTTAAAACAATAATACAGCACACTGTTCCATATTTAGAACAATGTATCTCATTAAACACATCTAATAAAGTAATAACAACTTCAGTACACTGTTTCTACTGCTTGAAACACAGCTGTTGAACGATAGAGACGACTTTCGATAGAGCTTTAAGCAACAAATAAAATTTTTTAAAAATATAGTAAACGGAGAAGATTATGAGCACAGATACAATCAATAAAGTTACAGAAGTTAATACCGATGGTTTTGCACAAGTTGTTGAACAAACTGAAGGAAAGATACTTATTCAATTTCATGCTCCATGGTGTGCGCCATGTAAAATGCTTGCCCCTGTTGTTGAGCAAGTTGCTCAAGATCATAATGATCTTAAAGTCATAAAAGTAAATGCCGATGATAGCCCAGAGTTAGCAGCTAAGTTTGGCGTTAGAGGACTTCCTACCCTGCTATTAATGAAAGCAGGAGAGTTAGTTGCTACTCAAGTTGGGGCGGCATCATTAGGTCAAGTTAAACAATTTGTTCAACAGTAATGCACAAGTAGTTTAGAGATAAAGTATACACTAAAAATTAAACTACATTTTGTTTTATAGGAATCGTTAAAACTTAACGATTCCTTGATCTATTTCAGGTATAAATATTCATATTTTTATACAATTGTAAAAGTGATAATAATGACTTTCCTTATAAGGCTCACACTTAATGCAAATAACTGATTTAGAAACTGAACAAAAAATCACACCGCTATTACGTTTAGGATTTAGACCATTCTTTTTAGGTGGCGCTATATTTAGTGTTGTCGCGATCATACTTTGGATATTAACGTTTAGAGGTGCTATTAGTTTTTCACCTTTAGGTGGCGCGCATTGGTGGCATATTCATGAAATGATTTATGGTTTTGGCGGGGCTATTATTGCTGGTTTTTTACTAACGGCTATTCAAAACTGGACAGGAGTTAGCGGCGCTAAAGGTAACTCTTTATTGTTTTTATTCTTGCTCTGGTTAGCAGGACGTGTATTTATGAGTATGCCAAGCTTACTTGGAACAACGCTTAGTACTATTGTTGATTTACTTTTTTTACCTGCGATTGCTTATGTACTAGCTAAGCCTATTTTAGCGATAAAACAATACCGAAATTTATTCTTTGTACCGCTGTTAGCATTATTCACTATTGCCAATGCAGAGATGCACTTAGCAATAAACTACCCACAAACCTTTAGCACTATGTATTCTGGTTATGCTGGGGTTATGTTAGTTACTTTCTTAATGTCGGTTATGGCCGGACGTGTTGCGCCAATGTTTACCGCAAACGGTACTCAAACTGAAAAAGCCACACCATTACCTTGGTTAGACAAAGCTGCCAACGGTAGTTTAGCTATTATTATGTTTAGTTTGTTGTTACAACCTATTGTGGGTTTTTCCGTATTATTTTTTGGCGTGTTATTAATTATTGCTAGTGTATTTCAAACAGTACGTTGGCTTAGGCTGAAACCTTGGATAACTTTAAATGTGCCATTGTTATGGTCATTACATGGCGCCATGAAGTTCATCGCTTTTGGTTTATTTGTATTAGGTATTAGTTATCTTATTCCTGAAGTACCAAGTAATCATGCTTGGCATTTATTAACGATTGGTGGCATGGGCGGCTTAATTTTAGCCATGATAGCCCGTGTTTCGTTAGGGCATACTGGTCGTCCATTAATAGCGCCAAAAGCCATGAGTGTTGCGTTTGTATTGATTAATTTAGCGGCACTAGCACGTACTTTTGGTCCTTGGGCCATGCCAGAAAAAACCTTAATGTTTATTGATATGAGTGGCGCTTTTTGGATCCTCGCTTTCACTATATTTATCATTGGTTATGCGCCAATGTTAATGAAAGGGCGATTAGATGGTCGTCCTGGATAGTTAAGTTAACTCTATTTAAGTTAACGTTATTTAAGTAAGCTTGATGAAAATAAAATATTAATGAGTTCGTAACGAGCTCATTAATTAAAATTAACACATTAACTAACACTTAAATTAAGCATTAAAACTATTTAGCTCTTCCTGCATACGCAGAAACTTATTAGACTAATATTACTCTTTACCTTTAATAAGTAATCATTATGCGCGCGGTATTTTTAGATCAACAAACGTTCAGTCCCACCATTGATTTTTCATTAATTGAGCAACAAGTCTCCGAATTAATTTGTTATGCCACAACCTCGCCTAGCGAAGTAATAAGGCGTTGTACTGACGCTGAAATTATTATTACCAATAAAGTATTATTAACCGCAGAAGTGCTCGCTAAGCTTCCACAAGTAAAGCTAATTTGTATCACCGCAACAGGATATAACAATGTGGACATTGAAGCTGCCCGTGAGCTAAATATCGCAGTAACCAATGTCAGTGGTTATGCTAGTTCCTCTGTTGCCCAATACGTTTTTGCGCAATTACTTGAATATTATCAACAAACAAACCATCACAATAAAAACACTGAGCAAGGCTTATGGCAAAAAAGTGAGGTATTTTGTTATCACGGTAACGGTTTTCAAGAGCTAGCAGGAAAAAGCTTAGGTATTGTTGGTTACGGTAATTTAGGTAAGGCGGTTGAAGCGATTGCTTTAGCTTTTAATATGAAACCATTAATTAGTGAACGCCCAGGTGCTACAACAGTCAGAAATGGAAGAGTATCTTTCGATGAAGTGATTGGAGAAGCCGATATTATCAGCTTACATTGTCCGCAAACGCCCGAGACCGAACAATGTATTAATAGCGATGTATTATCGCGTATGAAGAAAAGCGCAGTACTCATTAACACCGCTCGTGGACCAATAATTGATGAACACGCATTGTTTGACGCTTTATTAAATAAGGACATTGCTTACGCTATTTTAGATGTTTTAACGCAAGAGCCACCAGCTGCCGAGCATATTTTATTGATGGGCAGTTTACCTAATTTAAAAATTACTGCGCATATTGCTTGGGCCAGCATGGAGGCACAACAACGATTAATTAATTTAGTAGCTGATAACATTCTTTCGTTTCAACAAGGTGAACAATTAAATCGTTTAGCCTAAATGCGTTAAAGGTTAACGCATTATGAGTGAGCTAATAATTGAGTCGCATTTGTATGTGCTCACTAATATTTTCATTAAATAATTCGAGACCTTTCGCCGTTAAAATAAAAGATGCTGCACTACCCACTTCATGAGCAATAAAGTCATCATGGCGTAAAAAAGCTAACGTGCCGATATGTATAGCACGTTTATTTTCATCACCTTCATCATCGGGGTAAAGGTTTTGAAAACCAACTTCTGTTGGTTTAGGAAAATTCTGTGCTAATAATGTTAATATTTTTGCTGATGATTCATCAAAATGTGTAAAGTTAATACTCATGTTATTACCTATTTGTTAGCCGTTTTAAAATAATTTATTATCCGAATTCAAGACTTCAAGCAGCTCATTCACATATCAATTTATATAAGGTAATTAGTCGTTAATTCTACTTACTAACCTTCACCATAGAGTTTCTTAAACTCTTTTAGGTTCCAACCAATCATCACTTCATTACCAATTTTAAGTGCGGGTACCGATCTTGCGCCAATAGCGTCAAGCTCTTTTCTACCTCGCTGCATTTTTGCATTGGTTAATCGATATTGAATGCCATTATCATCTAAGTATTTTTTTGCTTCTCGACAATGAGGACATTTATCTGAAATATATAGAACTACGCGTTTCATCACTTACCTTTAAAGAGTAGTTAAAAACTAATTATTTTACTGGCTTTTCAGAAAAAACAAAGGTGAATTTATCAGCTCTTTATTAGTTAACTCCAGCTCTGGTTAAGCAAAGTTACTCAACAAGCTATTTTACCTAACATCGTTAAATTTATTAACTAGGGGTGAAGTTAATTAACCAGAATAAGCTTTTATGCAATTACGCCCTTCACTTTTAGCAAGGTAAAGTGCAGTATCGGCATTAGCAATAGTCTCTTCAATATTTTTATTTACAGTATCCCATTGAACATAACCAATGCTTACTCTTACTTTAATATCATTTATAAAACTATAACTCTCAATTCTCAGGCGAAGTTTTTCAGCAACACAAGCCGCTGCAGCCAATCCACTCTTTACCATAAAAATAAGAAATTCCTCGCCTCCCCAGCGAATAATTAAATCTGATTCTCTTATGCAGTCAAGCATCACTTTAACGACTTCACTCAGTACTAGATCTCCAATCTTATGCCCCCATTGATCATTTATCACTTTAAAGTGATCAATATCTAACATCAATAAAGACATAGGAAGTAAACTACGATTTGCTACTCCTTTTTGTTTTTCAATCATTTGATAAAAATAACGGCGGTTCCAAATCCCTGTTAAAGGATCTGTTTCACTGATAGTGCGTAACTTTTCTTCTAATTGGTAACGCTGTGTAATATTAGTTGCCTGCCATAATACAGCTGGTTCACCTTCAACACTAAAGTTCAGGGGTTGAATACGCCCTTCAAAGTAAATGATGTTGCTCGGGCCATCATCATCTAACCCTTTAACATCTTTTCTTGATAGATTGTATTCAGTAATAAGAAGCTTATTGGTTTTTAAGGCTTCTTTGATTTTACCAAGAAACCAATCCGATTTTTCTGTATTTAAAACATCTGTAACAGACAAACCAACTAGCTTACTTGCATCATGATAATAACGAAGATCTTTACCCCCGAAAATTTCAACATATCGACCCGCTTTCGTTAAAATGAATGTCGGATCAGGAAGCGAATTTAAAATTTCAGACATGTTTTTCAAAGTAAGCATTAATACGCCCCCTATATTTACTAAAATAATAAAATCCATTTTATACATAAATTCAGGACAGAAACCACATCATTCTGATAACAACTATAAAGCCAGTTCACTTTACTTAAGCAAATGTTATGCACTTTAGCTAAAAAGAATAACTTTATTGTAGACCTTTAAATTCAAACTACTAAATAACTCGCTAATTATCCTTAAATTTAATACTACTCTATGCTGAAGCAGTATACCCACGATTAACGCAAATAAGACTTGTTATCATTTAGGTATCAATGTATAGTTATGTTACAACATATCAAAACAAGGTGATTATGAAAGATAATATCCACCCAAAATATCAAATGGTTGCTTTTCACGATACATCTATTGATGAGTACTTTATCGTGGGATCAACATTAAGTACGAGCCAAACCGTTGAGTTAGATGGGGTTGTTTATCCTTATTACTCTATAGAAGTTTCGAGTAAATCACACCCATATTATACAGGTAAACAAAGCATTAAAACTCAGGATGGCCGTGTTGCTAAATTTAATAATCGATTTGGTAAATTAAAATCTAAGGAAAAGAAATGAAAATCTTAAGTTCATTAAAGAGTGCTAAAAATCGCCACCCAGATTGTAAAATAGTAAAGCGCAGAGGTAAGGTTTATGTTATTTGCAAAACAAACCCAAAATTTAAAGCGAGGCAAAGGTAGTTTAATGAATTGAATAGTTAACCTGAATTCGATTTAAGATATTTTTAACCTTTTGAAATAATTTACAATATTATTTCAACTAGTACTCTAGCTTGATATTTTCTTTAAGTACCTTATACCAATCTCACAAACTAAGTGATCATTTATACGGGCTAAAATAGCTCACTTAATTAATGAAACTGGTATTAGTAAAATAAACAAGGCAAATTTCGCGTCAATACCTAGGGTCTATTGCAAGTAAATTTAACGATGAAAGGAGAGAAAATAGCTACTAGAGAAATATTTATTAACCCGAGATCATATATGGTCTCCTCCC
>NZ_JAHKPR010000035.1 GCF_018860585.1 Colwellia sp. E2M01 | reverse complement strand
CAATAAGGTAGGCTATTTTATTTACGGGTTAAATAATAAATTAAACCCGTAAATACTACTTCTGCCTTTCCCTATTGAAAACATCAATACAAGCTTATACCAATTTGATTAAGTTCTTTCCCACTCAGCGAGAATTAAAAGGCTTAGAGGCAAGGCATTGATTGAAGAGAATGGTTGTTCAGGAGAATGTGCTCCTGCATTCTCTAAGAAGCTACATCCATGTAGCGTCCTTGTCAAAATTAATAACACTGCATATAAGCCTTTTAAACTCGCCCTTGGGAGCTTGTTCGATGCACACTAACATCGTTAAATTTATTTGATTTAGAATGACTAGACCTAAACAAATTCGCCTTGTTATTGCACATCGAACATAGCTCTGAGTTGGGAAGAAATTTAATCAGATTGGTATAATAAAAGATCTTGTTTTATATCAATATCAGGGTATTAAATAGCTTAAAATATAGACTGTGTGCGTTAAATATATTAGTATAAGTCTTTGGATTAAAACAAATGTATATACTCGTAAATGCAGTGTTTTAATTGTGAGTTTTATGTTTTTTTTGTAAGCAGCTTGTTTCTCACTAAAGTATATAATCATCGAATGAAGGCTAGATCATGACCGATAGTATTAATAAAGATAAAGACCAGTTAAATCCACAAGAACAAAACACTGATTTGACGGTAAATTTAGATAATATTCTTAATGACACTGTCGAAGCTGATGCCCCTGTTGATGAGACTGAAATTGATGCTGAAGATTTAGCTGAAATTGAAGCCATTCAAGCCGAAATTGAAGCAGGTGAAGAGCCTATTGAGGTTGTTGAAACCGCTGCCGGTGAAGCAAACAATGGCGGTACTACCGAGTTCGTTAGCGTTTCGCGTGATGGCAGTGAAACACTTGTATCATCAGAATTTAAAACAGCAAGTTTTGCCTTTAATTCTACTTCAATAGAATTATCTGATACCAATGACGGTATCTCAGATTCAAGCTTTAGAGCTCAGTTTACCGATAACTTTGTTTCAGGTGTTAGTTACAGTACATCATCAGGCTTAACTGGGCTTACAGGTGAAAATGGCACAGCAGGTGAATTCAGATATAACGCTGATGATATTATCACTTTTACTATTGGTGATGTTGTTATCGGTCAATTTAGCGCCGATGCAATTAATGGTAATATTTTATTCTTACAAGATATTGCGGGAACAGAGCTTTCAGATAGTAACTCAGACCATGTTGAAAATATGGCTATTTTCTTACAGGCGTTAGACAGTGACCTATCAGATACTAATAACTCAGATGGTGTTTTAAGTACAGACCAACTGGTAAATACCGAAAATTCATATTCAACAAATATTGTAATCAGCCAAGAAATTCGTGATGCTTTTACTGGTTATATTGATCCAACAACGGGTGAGCCTTTAGATATAACGAATTCAGGTAAAGAATTGATTTCTCAGGCCTTAGCGTCTGTTGGTATAGAGTTTACTCGTGAAACTGAAAGCGATCCTACTGGCGAAAACACATTTGAGTCAATAGCGATGGAGCATGTTGCACAAACTATTGATGAATTAGCGGGCGATCGCGCACCTGAAAATGTAGATGCTCGTGAAGTCGACACCATTGATGTACCTGGCGGTTTAATTAACTATCACTTTCTTGAAGCGGAAGGGATAATTACTTTTAGTACAGATGATCTTTTAGTGGGGGCTGTGGGTCAGCAAGTTATCACTGAAAATTTAGTTGTTGATAATGTTAAATTATCTGCGGCGTTTGAAAATATTGGTACTTTGGTTGACAAAGGTGATGGTAATTATGAAATCCAACTTAACGAAGGCGTTACAGGTAAAGATTTAGAAGGCCTTGCTATTGATTACCGCGTAGAAGACTGGACCGTTAGCAAAGAGGTTACCTCACAAAGTTTAGATCGTTATAAATCTCACCTTTCTGCTGATATTAATGATGTTAAAGAAGATGCAGGCTTTAACCAATTTACCTTAAACAGTTCTTTAACATTTGATACCGATACACAGTTAAGCATTAATTTTACCAGTGAATTATTAAGTGAACAGTTAACTGCTCAAGTTCAAGCAGAGTTAACAGCGTTAGGTAAAGATGTTGTTCTTGATAATGGTATCGCTCAAATTGCCGAATACGCAGATGATTACAGTATTCCATTAGAATATTCAAATGATGGCGGTAATACTTGGCATGAAATGGTTATCGTTGATATTGATACAAGCGGTAGTATTCCTCGTCCAATTTTTGGATTTGAATTAGCAGCGGGTACTAGTAATATCGAAATTCGAGTACCTATTTTTGATGATGTTACTATTGAGCCTACAGAATATTTCCGTGCTGAAATCAAAGGTGAAGAATTCTACGATGAAACTATATTGTTCGCTATTGAAGATAATGACTCGCTTCCTCTCAATTTACCGACGATAAATATTGAGCATGTATTAACTATTGAAGGTCAAGGTGATGCATTATTTACTTTAACTTTAAGTGAAGCAAGCGATGAAGTTATTACTGTTGATTATAATACGACAGAGCTAACTGCTGTATTTGGCGAAGATTTTGAAAATACTTCGGGTACTGTCACCTTTCAACCGGGTGAAACAACCGCAACTATTTCAATTACCGTTGTTGATGATTTAATTATTGAAGATTCACCAGAGTTTGCTTTGATAAATCTTTCAAATGCAACTAATGCAACCATTAATGATGCACAAGCTACACTACGTATTTTTGATAATGATTACCCTGTTGAATTAACAGTAAATTCGCCTGAAGTTACGGAAGGTGAAAGTGCTGTATTTACCGTAAATATTAATAAAAACTTAGGTGATGTAGCAGATTCATTTACATTAGTTAATTTATCACTGCAAATTGGCAGTGCGACAGAGCAAGATTATACTAGTTCGAGCCTTAAAGCTTTTTATGGCGACGCGGAAAACCCACAATACCTAGAGTTTGATGGTAAAGGCAACTTTATTGTACCTGTTGGAGTTACAAGTATAAATGTCGTTGTTGATACTATCGATGACAACATCAATGAAGAAAATGAAAGTTTTACGCTTACCGCTAAAATTGGTGATTCTCAAGCCGTTGGTACAGCGACTATTTTAGCTAATGACATAGATAATAATATTGCGCCAATACTTACTGTTGAAAATGGCGCGTTAGATGAAGATTCTGGTTCTGTTACGGTAAGTTTTACCGCAGAAGATGTTGATGGCACTGTAGACTCTATTACCGCAAATGTTCCTGCAGAGCAAGGCAGTGTTGTTGTAAATAATGACGGTACTTACACTTTTACACCCGCTGAAAACTTTAACGGCGAAGCAATTATTACCTTAGTAGCAACAGATAATAACGGAGGCTCAACTACGGCTGCATCGACTGTTACTGTTGGTGCTGTTAATGATGTTGCTACTATTACTCTTGTTTCAATTACGCCAAGTTTTACTGAAGACGAGACGGTTGTTGCGGATCTAGTTGCGACTTTCATAACAACTGATGAAGACGGTGACGAAGTAACAGTAACTTTATCAGATACCACATACTATGCCCTTGATGGTAATAGTGTTGTATTAACGCAAGCCGGCGCTGATTTAATTAACAGCGGTGGAGACTTACCTGATTTTACTTTATCAGCAACAGATGGTGAGCAAGACACGCCTGCTACGGTTGAGGTTAACCCTGGTAACACTGTTGATGTTAATGATTCGGCGACGATTACCTTAATTTCAACCACACCAAGTTTCATTGAAGACAATGCTGTTGCTACTGATGTAGTTGCGACGTTTAGTACCGCAGATGAAGATGGTGATGAAGTAACAGTAACTTTATCAGATACTACATACTATGCACTTGATGGCAATACTGTGGTATTAACGCAAGCCGGTGCTGATCTAATTAACAGCGGTGACGACTTACCTGATTTTACTTTATCAGCAACTGACGGTGAACAAACAGCGCCTTCAATAATCGATGTTGCTCCAGGTAACACCATCGATGTAAATCATTTAGCGACGATTACGTTAGTTTCAACTACCCCAACTTTTACTGAAGAAGAGGCAGTTTCCACTGATGTTGTTGCTACATTCAATACTGCAGATGAGGACGGCGATGAGGTAACGGTTACCTTATCAGATACTACTTATTATGCGCTTGATGGTAATACTGTTGTATTAACGCAAGCCGGTGCTGATTTAATTAACAGCGGCGGAGATTTACCTGATTTTACTTTATCAGCAACCGATGGTGAGCAAGACACACCGGCTACGATTGAGGTTAACCCAGGTAACACTGTTGATGTTAATGATGCTTCTACAATTACCTTAATTTCAACCACACCAAGTTTCATTGAAGACGATGCTGTTGCTACTGATGTAGTTGCGACGTTTAGTACCGCAGATGAAGACGGTGATGAAGTAACAGTAACTTTATCAGATACCACATACTATGCCCTTGATGGCAATACTGTTGTATTAACGCAAGCCGGTGCTGATTTAATTAACAGCGGTGGCGACTTACCAGATTTTACTTTATCAGCAACAGACGGTGAGCAAGACACACCTGCTACGATTGAAGTTAACCCTGGTGACACAATTGATGTTAATGATGTTGAAACCTTAACTATAACTAACGGAACTGCCACAGAAGATACAACAGTTGCAGGTACTATTTTAGGTAGTTATACCTTAACAGATGAGCCTGGTGAAGCTCCATTAACGGTAGATTTTACTCAGGGCACTAATACTAATAATTATTATGTACTTGATGGCAGTGATATTAAATTAACATCGGCAGGAGAAACATATTTAGATTCAGGTAATGTATTACCTAATATCAGTTTAACTACCAGTGATGGTGTAGTTGCTACCAATATAATTACCACCATTTTAGTTAATGATGTTGAAACCTTAACTATAACTAACGGTACTGCTACAGAAGACTCTACGGTTGCAGGTGCAATTTTAGGTAGTTACACGCTTCTTGATGATGAAGGCGGGTTAACGGTTGATTTTACACCAGGATCAAATGATGACGTTTATTATGTATTAGATGGATCAGACGTAAAATTAACAGCTGCAGGTGAGGCTTATTTAGATGCAGGTAATGCATTACCAAATATTAGTTTAATAACGAGTGACGGTGTAAGTGCAAGTAACACTGTTACTTCTAACTTAGTAAACGATGCAGCGACCATTACGCTTGTGTCAACAACCCCAAGTTTCACCGAAGAGCAAGCCAGTGAAGATGATGTAGTCGCGACGTTTACGACAGCGGATGAAGACGGCGATCTTGTGACGGTGACCTTATCTGATAACGTTAACTACGCCCTTGATGGCAATACCGTGGTATTAACCCAAGCCGGTGCTGATTTAATTAACAGCGGCGTTGATTTACCGGACTTTACGTTATCGGCAACTGACGGTGAGCAAGAAGCACCAGTAACTATTGATGTTAACCCAGGCTCTACTAATAAAATTGATGATGAAACCAGCTTAACCTTAACAGCGGGCTCAGCAGAAGAAGATGTAACGCCAGAGGGCGCGACGGTAGCGACGTTCAGCGTGTCGGATGAAGATGAAACAGCTGTAGTTGATTTCACAGCCGGTACGAATACAGACGGTTACTATGCGATTGATGGCAGTAACATTACCTTAACCGCTGCCGGTAAAGTGTTCTTAGATGCGGGCAATACCTTACCTGAAATTAGCTTAACCACGTCAGGTACGTCGACGGAGAAAACCGCGACGGGTACACCAGCAACCAATGCAACAGATGATGAAACCAGCTTAACCTTAACAGCGGGCTCAGCAGAAGAAGATGTAACGCCAGTGGGCGCGACGGTAGCAACGTTCAGTGTGTCTGATGAAGATGAAACCGCGACAGTGGACTTCACTGCGGGCACTAACACTGATGGCTATTATGCGATCAGCGGCACCAACATTATCTTAACGCAAGACGGTAAAGTGTTCTTAGATGCGGGCAATACCTTACCTGAAATTAGCTTAACCACGTCAGGTACGTCGACGGAGAAAACCGCGACGGGTACACCAGCAACCAATGCAACAGATGATGAAACCAGCTTAACCTTAACAGCGGGCTCAGCAGAAGAGGATGTAACGCCAGTGGGCGCGACGGTGGCGACGTTCAGCGTGTCGGATGAAGATGAAACCGCTGTAGTTGATTTCACAGCCGGTACCAATATAGACGGTTACTATGCGATTGATGGCAGTAACATTACCTTAACCGCTGCCGGTAAAGTGTTCTTAGATGCGGGCAATACCTTGCCTGAAATTAGCTTAACTACGTCAGGTACGTCGACGGATAAAACCGCGACGGGTACACCAGCAACCAATGCAACAGATGATGAAACCAGCTTAACCTTAACAGCGGGCTCAGCGACGGAAGATGTAACGCCAGTGGGCGCGACGGTGGCGACGTTCAGTGTGTCAGATGAAGATGAAACCGCGACAGTGGACTTCACTGCGGGCACTAACACTGATGGCTATTATGCGATTGATGGTACCAACATTATCTTAACGCAAGACGGTAAAGACTTCCTTGATGCGGGCAATACCTTACCTGAAATTAGCTTAACCACCTCAGGTACGTCGACGGATAAAACCGCGACGGGTACACCAGCAACCAATGCAACAGATGATGAAACCAGCTTAACCTTAACGCCGGGCTCAGCGACTGAAGATATGACGGCGGTTGGCGCAACAGTGGCGAGCTTCAGCGTGTCTGATGAAGATGAAACAGCTGTAGTTGATTTCACAGCCGGTACCAATACAGACGGTTACTATGCGATTGATGGTACTAACATTATCTTAACGCAAGACGGTAAAGACTTCCTTGATGCAGGCAATACCTTACCTGAAATTAGCTTAACCACCTCAGGTACGTCGACGGATAAAACCGCGACGGGTACACCAACAACCAACGCTACCGATGATGAAACCAGCTTAACCTTAACGCCGGGCTCAGCGACGGAAGATGTGACGGCGGTTGGCGCAACAGTGGCGAGCTTCAGCGTGTCTGATGAAGATGAAACAGCTGTAGTTGATTTCACAGCCGGTACCAATATAGACGGTTACTATGCGATTGATGGTACTAACATTACCTTAACCGCTGCCGGTAAAGTGTTCTTAGATGCGGGCAATACCTTGCCTGAGATCAGCTTAACGACCTCGGGTACCTCAACCGATAAAACGGCGACAGGCACACCAGCAACCAATGCGACGGATGATGAAACCAGCTTAACCTTAACAGCGGGCTCAGCGACGGAAGATGTGACGCCAGTGGGCGCGACGGTGGCGACGTTCAGTGTGTCGGATGAAGATGAAACAGCTGTAGTTGATTTCACTGCGGGCACTAACACTGATGGTTATTATGCGATTGATGGCAGTA
>NZ_JAHKPR010000047.1 GCF_018860585.1 Colwellia sp. E2M01 | reverse complement strand
GAAGGATTTGAACCTTCGACAAATTGGTTAAAAGCCAACTGCTCTACCAACTGAGCTAACGGCCGTTCCTGTACTTTATAACTCAACTTTAACTAGGGATAAATATTGATTAACTTTATCATTGAGGTTTTACATTTTACTAATTAGGAGTGGTCGGCCGTGAAGGATTTGAACCTTCGACAAATTGGTTAAAAGCCAACTGCTCTACCAACTGAGCTAACGGCCGTTCCTAATTGTAGTAAACAATAAATAATCTTGAAGTGGTCGGCCGTGAAGGATTTGAACCTTCGACAAATTGGTTAAAAGCCAACTGCTCTACCAACTGAGCTAACGGCCGATACAAGATTTTATATTTACGATTTACTTGCTCCATTTTCGATAAAGATAAGGAGACTTTTATTCTAACTGTAAGTAATAATTAATATTATAACTTAAGTTATGAAAGTGGTCGGCCGTGAAGGATTTGAACCTTCGACAAATTGGTTAAAAGCCAACTGCTCTACCAACTGAGCTAACGGCCGACATGTGTTGAGTCACTGCCTCAACGCGGGGCATATAATACTCATAATTTTTTGAAGTGCAACTATAAACTTCGTTTTTCTTGCTTTTTTCTCGATAAAATTTACTATTAGCGCATTTTCTCAACAATACGCTACATTAATCATCAGCAAAAGTAATAGTGCTACAATTTATTTACTATTTATACTATTTAGTTAAACTGGCTAAACGTGGTTTTGCGAGTTTTGCAGAGGTTGAATCTGGATACTCTTTTAGCAATTGCTGATAGGATAAAATAGCTTTGTTATTATCTTTTTGTTTTTCTTCAATCATACCGAGTTTCAGTAAAGCATCAGGACGCTTTGATGAGTCTTTATGAGCATTTACAACAATTAAAAATTCATTATGCGCTTCTGTAAGCTCACCTTGGTTAAACAATAGCTGTCCTAACCAATAGTGTGAGTTTGGCGCGTAGCTAGATTTAGGGAAGTTTTTATTAAAAGCTTTAAACTCGACAATAGCTTGTTGGTAATTTTTATCTTTTAATACAAAATTAACCGCACGATCATAGCTTTCATTTTCAGTTAGGTTGTTACTATACTCTGTCGTCGTTTTTACCGCCGCGATAGTAGTATTAGCTGTGCTTGCTTTCTGTTTGTTCGGAGATTTAAGTACTTCATTAACACGTCGATCAATTTCTTGATACAGTTCACGCTGTCGCTCTAATACTTCACCTAATTGATGAGTATGCAACTCGGTTACACCACGAAGTTCGCTGACTTCATTTTGTAATTGGTCAAGTTGACGTTGAAGTTTAATTTGCGCTTTATTTCGTGAGTCTAACTTACGTGTTAGCGTTGTTAGTTGGTCCATTAACGCTGCTGAGTCGATAGAATTAGCGTTAACATCAATGACTGGCGCTTTAGCAACAGCTAGCGCACTGAATGCGCTAGCTGTAAACATCATGCCAAATAAAACTTTATTGAGTTTCATTTAGGTACCTGCTTAATATACAAGTGATAAATATTTCTTAGTAAACTAATACAACACGACGGTTTTGAGCAAAAGCTGCTTCATTACGTTCTCTGTCTGCTGGCTTTTCTTCACCGTAGCTAACTACAGTCAATTGCTCAGCTGGAACACCCATGTTTTCTAAGTAGGTAGCTACTGATTTAGCACGACGCTCACCTAATGCGATGTTGTACTCTGGCGTACCACGTTCATCGGTATTACCTTCAATAAGTACTTTTGTTTCTGGGTTAGCATTTAAAAAGCTTGCGTGTGCATCTAAGATAGCGCCATATTTTTCACTTACATTTGATACATCAAAATCAAAGTAGATGATATGTTCAGCACGTAATGCTGCTAATTCTTGACGTTTTTGCTCTTCTATTTCTGCGGCACGTTTTGCTGCAGTTACTTGTACGCTTTCAGCTGTAGCTTCTGCATTTTGGGTAACTTGAGCATTAGTATCAATTTGACTTTGTTCATCAGAGTCAGACATTGAACTACAAGCTGATAAAACAGTAAGCGGTAAAGCGATTGCTAAGCTTTTTACTAGGTTAGTTTTTTTTATATTAAAGCGCATTATATTTTCCTATATTCTAAAGTGATGAGTTTTGAGTTAACTCAATTAATTTTTTATATCTTATTATTCTTGTTATAAAAATGGCGACCAAGCAGGTGCTTTTACATGACCATCAAGGGCAGGTAGTCTTGCTTTGAAACGTCCATCTACCGACACTAATCCCAACACTTGTCGATTATTGTGCGAGGTGCTGTATATGATCATGCCACCATTAGGTGAAACACTAGGTGATTCATCTAAACGCGTTTCGGTTAACACTTGAAATAAACCAGAGTTTAATTCTAATTTAGCTAAGCGATATTGGCCACGCGTTCTGTTTACCATGATCAATTGTTTACCATCTGGTGTTACTGAGCCTCCAAGGTTCATTTCACCATCAAAGGTTAAACGTCTTACTTTACCACCAGCTAAATCTACGCGATATAACTGCGGTTTACCACCTCGTTCTGAACTAAATACTAATGATTTTCCATCAGGTGTCCAATTTGGCTCAGTATCTATAGCACGATTACGAGTGACTCGACGTAGTTTTTTGGTTGCAAGATCCATTATGTATAACTCAGGATTACCGTCTTTTGATAATACCATGGCCATTTGCTTACCGTCTGGTGAGTAACGTGGCGAACTATTTATGCCTTTAAATGAGCTGATTAGTTTTCTCTCACCGGTATAAATGTCAATACTGTTAATTTCGGCTTGATGATTTTCAAAAGACACGTAAGCAATTTGTTCGCCATTAGGGCTCCAGTCTGGTGACATTAATGGCTCTTTTGAACTTAATAATACATGTTCATTAAAACCATCATAATCAGCAAAAGCTAATTGGTATGGATAAGCGCCTTCATCACGTACGATAACGTAAGCAATTTTAGTTAAAAAAGCACCTTTAGTACCAGTAAGTTGCTCGTAGATAACATTACTTATGCTGTGTGCATATCGACGTGTTTGATTTTTAGCAAGGATAGCACTGCTTTGTGCTAATAAATGTTCATTACTTTTAACTAATTCGCCATTACTTAACTTTGAACTATTACTATCTAGTAATTGTCCGCGGATCACATCAATAAGCTGATAACTTACCGTATAACGGCCTGGGGCTGTTTCATTTATTTTACCAATAAGTAGTGCTTCTGCACCTAAACCTGCCCATGCGCTGTAATCAACATTATTGGCACTAACCTTTTGTTGTGGAAAATTATTTGCCGATATAGGGCTAAACTTACCGCTACGTAATAAGTCATCACTAATGACTTTTGACATGAACTCTGGTCGTTCGCCTATACCGTTCCATTCAAAAGGCATTATTGCGATAGGTCGAGCGCTATCTACGCCACCAGTAATAACGATTTCTAAGGCAGCCATTGCCGACGTTGAACTAAACGCGAGACAAGCACTGATGGTTATTTTTTGTAACCATTTTGATAATGATTTCATATATTATTATTTTCCTGCTTTATGAAAATAGTTAGTTATTAATTACCTAGAGTAAACATTTCTATTAAAAACTCGGTATTACTAACACTGATAAATTACTCATTTCTTTAAACACTTCAGGGTCTTTAGACACGGGTAAGTTACCCGCTTTACCAATAGCTATGGTCGCGGCATCACAAACCACTTTATCACCCTGGCCCGCTTTAACGTCAATAACAAAACCAGAAGGAGCTAGTTTAAGCATTAATTTACACGATTTATTTTCCATCGTGCTTCGATCTTTAATCATACGTTGATTAATACTTTGCGTTATTAATGCTGAGTAACGTTGAATTTCAGTCATTACTTGTTGTTGACGAGCTTGATTACGACTCGCCATTTCAACGGCCATTTGTTCAGCTAACATAGCATCTTGTATTGCTTGCTCTTTCGCCGCTTTTTCTTGACGCTTTTGCTCTGCAATTTTTTCAAGTCGCTGCTCTTCTGCTTTTTTAGCTGCCGCCTCTTCTTTAAGTCGTTTTGATCTTGCTGCTGCAGCCGCTTCTTCCGCCGCTTGTTTCTCTTGCTCTTTTTGTTTACGGATTTTTTCAGCATTATCGGCTTTCACTTTTGCCGCTTTTGCTGCCTTGTCGGCTTTAATTTTCTCTTGTTCTTTTTTCTTACGTTGCGCTTCTAAACTTTTAATACGTGCTTCTTCTTTAGCACGACGTTTTTTTGCATCTGCTTCACGTTTTTCAGCATCTTTAATACGTTTTTGTTCGGCATTAATTTGGTTGGCTTTTTCTTTTTTGATCTTATTAATTGCGTGATCAAGTTTCGCTTTATCAATAACAACAGCTTTAATTGGTTCACCTGTTTGTGGTGCAGGTGTTGGCGTTGGTTTAGGCATTGAAGCAAAATCCCCCGATAATAAACCAATCAATAAAACAACATGCAAAGCAATACTTAGCCAAAAAGCTTTAGCGTTATTGGTTTTAGTAATATTTACTGGAGACGTTTGTTTAGTCATGCTTAATCCACCGAGTCAGTCATTAAACCAACAGATGGTACGCCAGCAACTGTTTGCAACATTACCATTAACTGTATAACTGCATTGTACGATACTGCACCATCACCATTCACAACAACGGGAGTACCTGGCTCAAGTTCAAGGTGTGCTTTTACTAATACAGCAACTTCTTCTGCTGACATTGGCGTTTTGTCATCAGCACCAACAGTTATGTAATAGCGACCTTGAGCATCAACACTAGCAACAAGTGGTGTTTTACTGTCTTCGTCAAGAGGCTCTGCTTCAGCTTGCGGTAAATCTACCTTCACCCCTTGGGTAATTAACGGCGCAGTTACCATAAATATAATGAGTAATACCAACATTACATCAATATATGGCACTACGTTTATCTCAGCCACTTTACGGCGTCTAACTCTTTGATACATAGTACGACCTTACTTAGATGATTGCTCAGCTGCAGATTGGCGCTGTAAAATACTAGAGAATTCATCCATAAAGTTACCGTAACTATTTTCTAGCTTTTCTACTTTATGGCTAAAGCGGTTATATGCCATGACCGCAGGAATAGCGGCGAATAAGCCCATTGCTGTAGCAATTAACGCTTCAGCAATGCCAGGCGCAACCATTGCTAAGGTCGCTTGTTTTACTGAGCCTAATGCAATAAATGAATTCATAATTCCCCATACTGTACCAAACAGGCCAATATAAGGACTAATAGAGCCAACTGTTGCCATAAAAGGTAAGTGTGTTTCTAGGTTGTCTACCTCACGGGATAAAGCAACACGCATAGCACGATGGGTACCATCAACGATAATTTGTGGGTTATCAATATGACTTTTTCTTAGACGAGCAAATTCTTTAAAGCCTGCAACAAATAAGCTCTCGATACCTTGTACTTGTGGCTTTGCCGATATTTCGCTATATAACTTGCTTAAATCTGCCCCACTCCAAAACTTATCTTCAAAGGCTTTTAATTCTGCCGCGGCGGTACGAAGAATTTTTCTGCGCTGAAAGATCATTGCCCAACAGATAACTGAAAAACTGAGTAAGATAAGCATAACGCTTTGTACTAATATACTTGCTTCTAAAAACAAATGGAAAATAGAGATTTCAGCTGACACGTTTAAACGCTCCTAGTATTAAGTCAGGAATAGCACAGGGTTTATTCTGACTAAAGTCTACGCAAGCGATACGTACATTTGCCGTGCATATAACTTGCTTTTGTTGATTAGTTATTTGTTGTTGAAACACTAAACTTGCGCGTTTCAAGGTGATTATGGTTGAGTGTACTTCCAATAAGTCATCGAGCTTTGCCGAAGCAATATTATTCATTTCTACGTGTCTGACTACAAACCCTAATTTTTGTTGCAAAAAGCTTTCTTGGTTTACACCTATTTCTCTCAACCACTCGGTACGAGCACGTTCAAAAAATTTTAAATAATTTGCGTAATATACAATACCACCAGCATCAGTATCTTCGTAATAAATACGAATAGCGAGTTGATGATTTTTTGCAGGTATTGATTGTGGAGTGAGTTCAAACATTATGAGATACGATTAAATACTCTTTAGTTGCCTATTTTTTTGATGGCTCTATAGTAATAGATAAAGCAATAGGCAAACAAGATGATGGAGATAAATACTTACACTTTTTAGCATAAAAGCCATAAAAATCATTTTTTTGACCGTCAAAAAACAAAAAAGCGCCCAAAGGCGCTTTTCAGATTAAAACAATTTGCATCATATAATCGTTAACAAAATATCCTTTAGTTAACGACTAGTATGTTCTAGTTATGACGTTGTGCTTTTTCTGGACGACGGTTTGAACGTTGTTGGCTAACAACTGCTTCATTTGATGTACTAATAGCAAGCGGTTGACGACGAACACGTACACCTTTTAATTGGTTAAACAAGTCTGTTGGAATACCTTTAGGTAACTGCACAAAACTATGTTTTTCGTGTAAGTTAATCGCGCCAATGTAGCTGCTATCAAGTGATATTTCATTAGCAATAGCACCAACAATATCACCTGGACGTGCACCATGCTCTTTACCTACTTCTAAACGGTAAGTCTGCCAATCAACATCATCACGCGCTACTTTAGCTTTACGTGGTTTGTCATCACGGTTGTTACGACCTTCGTTACGACCACGAGAATCACGACGGTTGTCGTTACCACGGCTGTTACGATCACCACGATCATTCCTGTCGTTACGTTCACGCGTTTCACGACGTGGTTTAGGATCTTCTTTTGGTTGCAATGGTTGCTTCATTTGTTTTTGGAACAAGAAAGCCGCTGCAAGGTCAAGCATAGATACTTCAGATTCCGCCGCCATGCCTTCAACAATTTCACGCATACTTGCAATGTCTTTATCTGCAATAATACTTGCTACTTCAAGACGTGTACGTTCAATACGAATTTTACCAATTTCTTGAATATTTGGTAATTGGTAATCAAGTACTTTACCTGACGTTAAACGCTCGTAATGACGTAATGAGTACATTTCACGTGGGCGTACAAATGCAATTGACATACCTTCACGACCAGCACGACCTGTACGACCAATACGGTGAACATACGCTTCATTATCACCTGGTAAATCATAGTTAATTACTAATGAAATACGCGGAATATCTAAACCACGTGCAACAACATCAGTCGCTACTAAAATAGAGGATTTGCCTGATTTCATTTGGTCAATACAACGCTCACGTTGTGCTTGGTTCATGTCACCATTAAGCGCTAATGCAGGGTAACCAGCACGCTCTAATTTTTCAGCAATATCTACAGTATCATTACGGGTACGAACAAAGATTATCATTGCATCGTAATCAACTACTTCCGCAATACGCTCTAGTGCAGTCATTTTAGTAATGCCGCTTACTTTCCATGCGTATTGGGTAATGTTTGCTTTCGCTTTTTTCACTGCTGCAATTTTAATATGCTCAGGCTCTTTTAAGAACTTGTTAGCAATTTTACGAATTGCTGGTGGCATAGTTGCTGAGAATAAACACATTTGCGCTGTTTTAGGTAAGTGATCCAATATCCATTGAATGTCTTCTAAAAAGCCCATGTTTAACATTTCATCAGCTTCATCTAATACACATACACTTAAATCGCCTAATTTTAGGCTTTTACGACGTAAGTGGTCCATTAAACGACCTGGCGTACCAACAACAACTTGCGCGCCGCGCTCTAGTTGTTGAAATTGAGGTCCGTAAGATTGACCACCGTATAATGTAGCTACACGTAAACCTTTCATGTCTTTACCGAAAGATTCAATCGCTTCTGCAACTTGCATTGCTAACTCACGCGTAGGTGCTAAAACCATCATTTGTGGTTTTTTAATTGAAGTGTCTATTTTAGCAAGGCCAGGTAAACCGAATGCTGCTGTTTTACCAGTACCTGTTTGTGCTTCACCTAATACGTCTTTACCAGCAAGTAATGGGGGAATTGTTTTTGCTTGAATATCGGTAGCTGCATTAAAGCCAATAGAAAGAACAGCAGATAATATTTTTTCAGGTAAACCTAAAGAGGCAAATTCTACTGGTTGAATTTCAGTTTTTTGATCAGTCATAAATAATTTTCATCTTCTCAAGACAGGCACATTACTTGAGCGTAATTACAGGGTGTAATTATAAAAATCAATAGCTAAACAGCTGCTAAACTCCCGCTAAGCTAACAAAATTTATTGTTACCTTACAGCGCTTAAAGTAGCTAGCTATAGCTTTTGCTTTAAATTGCTAAGTCTTAACCTGCGTAAATAGTTACGAGGAAACCACCAGGAAGACTTTAGGCACACAGTGTTCTATTAACACTATATTTCTTGCTAACTCTAGGAGTGAATTAGCTGGGCAAGTCTATTGGGCGGTAAAACCCCACTCATCTCGATTATCTTATACATCCATTTTACGGTAACAATTCACTGACTAATAATTAGCAGTAAAAACCGTTGGTATAAGCAGTCTTTATAGAACCAACAAGGTGTATAAGAGAGTGTAATGTTCGTTGTGTTAGCCACTGATTAGCATTTTATGAAGAAGTAATGCTTATACAGAATATCTTACCATGCAAAAATCATGGAAGAATTCGTATAAAAATCATTCTTAAGAATGTCTAATATCACTTACCCTGTTGTCGAAGCGCGCATTATACAGAAGTTAAGGGGGTTGGCAAGTAATTTATAAAATAACATCTTGGTAGAGGTTAGCGTGTTTGACTTTATGTGAATTGAATAAAAACTTTCTTAACGATTCTCTACCTTGATCTAAATCTTTAAATTTAGCGGCCACTACGTTGTTTTCATGGCGTACGATATCAAGCTCTAGTTTAAGTGCCGTTTCATCTGCAAATCTCATTTCTAAAGGTGCTTGTAGCAAGTCTAAAGCGTCACCCTCAACACTTGGCATATTTAAAGTAATACCTGTTGCAGACAATGATAATACTTCAATTTTTTGGTCGCTCAATACATCAATAAGTGCAACATCTTTCGGTGTGTTTACTCGCCAGCTACGTTCATTACCTTTAACATCAATGATTTCAGGTGTGCCTAGTTTAGGTAAAAAGTCGCCTTCGTTAGTAAAAGACAAACTAACAGGAAACCATAACTGGTAGTGACTAATTTCAGCTAGAAGCGTTAATTTACTCTCCGCTAAAACTTGTCGTAAGTATGGAGGCACGTCGGATTGCACGCTCAATTTCTGACGTGTTATTTTAGGTTGATTACCTGAGTTTTCAAGCTGCTCATCAACCAACTGAACATCGGCTGTTTTCTCAGTAAAAATATTACTGAAGAAGTCTAGCTCTTCCGACGAAAATTGCATTTTAGCCCAATCAATTGTTACTTTTATGTTAAACAAGATAACAAAGACTAAACTAAAGTGCAATAAATGAACAATTATGTTAGGCCTTATTTACAATTTTGTAAACTTTACCTAATATTCAAATTCCTATTCTTCATCACCATTAAGGATATTGGCAAAGTTTTCAAGTTTATCGAGCGCTAAACCATGAATAGATTTACGTGGGTATCGGCCTGTTCTGCTAATTTTACCTGCGTCTACATTCATCAATAACTCAAGCGCTTGATCTATTGTTTCAACAGCATGAATAACAAACTCACCGCGAGATACCGCATTCATTACTTCATCATTAAGCATTAGATTAATCACGTTGGTTTTAGGAATGATAACCCCTTGTTTTCCTGTTAAACCTTTATCGAGACATAATTGAAAGAAGCCTTCAATTTTTTCGTTAACACCACCAATGGATTGTACTTCACCATGTTGGTTAATTGAACCCGTCATCGCTAAACTCTGATCAATTGGTAATAAGGTAATTGCTGAGATGAGTGCACAAAGTTCCGCCATTGAAGCGCTGTCACCATCGATATGACCATAAGATTGTTCAATAGCAATGTTGGCAGAAATGCTCACTGGGAATGTTTGTCCGTACTTATGCCCTAAATATCCTGTTAACAGTAATACACCTTTCGAGTGAATAGATTTACCTAAATCAACCTCACGCTCTATATCTGTAACACCTTCACTACCAGCATAAACGGTTGCTGTAATGCGCGCAGGAGTACCAAAAACACTGTCGCCAATTTCAAGTACCGTTAGGCCATTTACTTTACCGATAAATTCGCCTTCAGTGTGTATAAGTACTTGTTGCTCTTTAATTTCACTTAGCCAAGTTTCACTTAAACGACCAACACGACGTTTTTTAGCCGCTTGTGCTAAAGCAATATGCTCGGCGGTAAGTGAGCCTTTACCGCCCTGCTTTTGCCAACAGTAATTAGCTTCATCAAGTAGGTCATTTACCTGCACAATATTGGCGGAAACTTTATGTTTATGCTCGCCGCGTCTAAGGGCGTAGCGTACTAATTCTAATACCGCATCATCACTTACTTGCGGATAATTATGCTGCTCAGCACGTTGTCGAATAAGTTGCCCAAAAGCTGTTAAGTTATCGTCGGTTTTATCAAGGTGGCGATCAAAGTCTGCGAGTACTCTAAATAGCTCGGTAAACTCTTGATCGTAATCTTGCAAGGTATAATAAATTTCAGCATCACCCAGAAGCACTACTTTAACTTGTAAGGGTATTTTTTCAGGCTGTAAGCTATAACCACTCGGCTGACTGTAATCTGAATACGGGTTTTCAATGGTAATTTGTTGTGTTTTTAAGGCCAGTTTTAAACGTGACCAGATCATAGGTTGGCTTAATACTTTTTCAGCATCAAGCAGCAAATAACCGCCATTAGCTTTATGTAATGCGCCGGGGCGTATTAAACGATAACTGGTATAACTACTGCCTTGAAAACTAGCAAAGTCATTATGACCAAATAAATTTTGGTAGGTTGGGTTTTGCTCATAAACTACAGGAGCACCTTGTTTAATATCACGAGGAACCAATAAATTAGGTAAAAAACGTTCAACCATCAATTTACGTAGTTCTCTATCAGTTGGTGCGTCGTCTGATTCAGATATTAAAATCTCTAAAACTGCTTCAACCACATGGTTTTTTACTGCGCCTAAATATTTTAAAACACCTTCGTTTTCACTAAACTCTTTTTCTAGTTCAGTTAAATATGGCTTAATGGCTTGTTCAGCAGTTGCATTTTTTAATTTTTTTAATTGCTCAAATGACAAACGTTTCCACTGCGGTAATTCTAATAACTGTTCGGTTAAGACAATTTCTAGTTCGGTGATCACTTGATAAAAACTTGCTCTGGCAGTGTCATCTAGATTTGCTAACTCTTTTTCACTTAACGGCTTACCGTCAACTAAAGGTGAAAAGCCTACCTCACCATTTTCTTCAAATAACACTACATTTTCTTTTAAAGCGATTTCTTCAACAACACTAATAGCTTGATCGTATTTTTGATTAAACTCTCTATCAATGGCTGATTTTTTACGTTGGTAACCCGGATTATCAAAAACATCAGGAAATAAGCTGATCAAGCCATCAATAAACTTATTCATACTACTTAGTAATGCTTTACCCTCACCTGGTTTTACTGACAAGGTTAACGGGATATGGCTTTCATCAAAATTATTGGTATAACACCACTCATCTGGAGCGGTTTTTTCTATGGCAAGTGCTGTTAACATTTGCTTAATTAAGGTTTGTCGGCCTGTGCCATGCTCACCCATTGCAAAAACATTAAAACCAATAGCAGACATAGATAAACCAAACTCGAGTGCCTCTTTTGCACGGTCATGACCTACAAAACTCTGTGGTTTATTGCCCTTAACATTACTAGCTGATTTTTTATTTTGAGAAAATAATGAAGTGGATAGAGAAGAAGTCAGTTCATCAACACCCAAGCGGGTTTGATCTGCAAGGCTAGAAGCAGTTTTAGTCATATAAATCCTTTAAGGGTTATCAAAAGCATGTTTGCTGGATAATCAATATATTTTGTCGGTAGTGTACTTGTTAACATTTTTGCTAACAAGTTGATTGTCAGGTTATCACCATGTCTGCATGGTTAAAGTTTAAGGGTTAAGTGGTTGACGAATAAAGTCGCTAGATCCGCAATGGGCACAATCGTTAATTTCACTAAAATGGGTAATCGATATTTTTGCATCGCATTGCTCACACTGTAGCTCACCAAAGCCAATAAAATCACCGCTTTTATATACACCATCGTGGTCAAAATCATCAACTAATTCAGCCCATTCTACTTGTGATTTGTCGGTTAATTTGGCTAGGTTTTCCCATAGCGCTTCATTTAACAAACCTAAATAAACAGAATGTTCTGCTTGGTTTTTATTTAACTGATAAAAATCATGCAAGTCATATTTTAGGTTAGCGGTAAATTGTTGTAACTTTTCTTCCGACATGCTTTCAATAGCACCCGCATACAATTTAGCCTGTTTTATAAATTCATCAATATTCGGTTTTTGTTGTATTTTCATCTCAACTAACCAGTTATTGAGTTTTTTATATACATCAGCAAAGTAATCATTTTGTTGTGACATGGTATTTCCTCTCAATATTATTGATTAATAACTTGTTCTAAATAGGCTTATAAAAAAGCGTTCTATTTAGCTAACTAACCATTTAGATATTGGGCTAACTATTTAATTATCAAGCTAACTATAGACCTAACTGCGCATTTATCCCTAGGAAAATTTCAAAGTTATACTTGTTGTTACCCCGCTAGATAAGGTATTCTACTGCGATAATCTCACGTCGCTTTACTTGCGGTTTTGCACTTTAATTTAAATAATAATTTCGATAATAGTTTCGATAAAAATTTAGACTACTTTGCAAAATGCTAGGTAAGCCGTTAACACCTCAAAAGTATTAGAGAATCCCTAAATGGAAGCCATTTACAATCCCCAGTCAATTGAAGCCACAGTACAAAAATTTTGGACTGATAACAATACCTTTCAAGCTGTTGAAAACCCAGACAAAGAAAAGTTTTACTGTTTAGCTATGTTCCCGTATCCAAGTGGTCGTTTACACATGGGTCACGTACGTAACTATAGCTTGGGTGATGTGATTTCTCGCTACCAGCGCATGCAAGGTAAAAATGTTATGCAGCCAATGGGTTGGGATGCATTTGGTTTACCTGCTGAAAACGCAGCGATTAAAAACAAAACTGCGCCGGGTAACTGGACTTATCAAAACATTGACTACATGCGTAATCAACTTCAATCACTTGGTTTTGGTTACGACTGGGGCCGTGAATTAGCTACCTGTAAGCCTGATTATTATCGTTGGGAACAATGGTTTTTCACGCAGCTTTTCGAAAAAGGTTTAGTTTATAAAAAGAATGCTACAGTTAACTGGGATCCAGTTGACCAAACAGTATTAGCTAACGAACAAGTAATTGACGGTAAAGGCTGGAGATCTGGCGCGATTGTTGAACGTAAAGAAATCCCACAATGGTTTATCAAAATTACTGATTACGCTGAAGAATTGCTAGAAGATTTAGACAAGTTAGACGAATGGCCTGAGCAAGTTAAAACCATGCAGCGCAACTGGATTGGTCGCTCGCAAGGTGTTGAGATGACTTTTGAAGTTGCCAATTCTAACGAAAGCTTTGATATATACACCACACGCCCTGATACCTTAATGGGTGTTACTTATGTAGCGCTTGCTGCGCAGCATCCCCTAGCATTAGCAGCAGCACAAGATAACATCGAATTAGCTGCTTTTATTGATGAGTGTAAAAACAGCAAAACCACTGAAGCTGATATGGCGACAATGGAGAAAAAAGGTGTTGATACGGGTCTTCAAGCGATTCACCCACTAACAGGTAAATTAGTACCTGTATGGGCTGCAAACTTTGTATTAATGGATTACGGCTCAGGTGCGGTTATGTCTGTGCCAGCCCATGATCAACGCGATTATGAGTTTGCATTACAATATAATTTAGAGATTGAACAAGTTATTGCAGGTGCTGAATCTGATGATATTAGCAAAGCAGCAATCACTGAAAAATCAACATTAATTAATTCGGGTGAATTTGACGGTTTAGATTTCGAACAAGCATTTACCGCGATTAGTGAAAAGCTAACCAGTGAAGGTAAAGGCAAAGTCACAACTAATTACCGTTTACGCGATTGGGGCGTTTCTCGCCAACGTTACTGGGGTACACCAATCCCGATGATTAACCTTGAAAATGGTGAATCTGTAGCTGTACCAGAAAACGAACTTCCAGTGATTTTACCTGAAGATGTGGTAATGAACGGTACAACATCACCTATTAAAGACGATCCTGAGTGGGCAAAAACGACTTACAACGGTGAAGACGCATTACGTGAAACAGATACTTTCGATACCTTTATGGAATCTTCTTGGTATTACGCTCGTTACTGTTCACCAAATGACGATACGCAAATGCTTGATCCTGCCAAAGCCAATTACTGGCTACCGGTTGATCAATACATTGGCGGTATCGAACATGCTATTTTACATTTACTTTATTCACGTTTTTTCCATAAATTATTACGTGATGTAGGTTTAGTTGAATGTGATGAACCATTTAAAAAGCTTTTATGTCAAGGCATGGTATTAGCTGAAACTTACTACCGCCAAGCTGATAACGGTGCAGAAGAATGGATTGCACCAAGTGATGTAACCGTTGAACGTGACGAAAAAGGCAATATTACCTCGGCAGTGAGTAAAGTTGATGGCTTACCTGTGTTATCTGCGGGTATGAGCAAAATGTCAAAATCAAAAGCTAATGGTATTGACCCACAAGAAGTAATTGAAAAATATGGCGCAGATACCGTGCGTTTATTTATCATGTTCACTTCACCGCCAGAGCAAACGTTAGAATGGTCTGATGCCGGTGTTGAAGGCGCACATCGTTTTGTTAAACGTGTTTATAAATTAGTACATGATTTTGTTGAAAGCACTAATGGCGCAGCAATTCCTGATACTTCAACCTTATCTTTAAACAGCAATCAGAAGAATTTACGTCGTGAATTACATAAAACCATTGCTAAGGTAACCGATGATATAGGTCGTCGTAATACGTTTAATACGGCAATTGCTGCCATTATGGAATTAATGAACCACCTAAATAAAGCGAAACTAGACAGTATTGAAGATAAAGCGGTAATGCAAGAAGCAGTTCGTGCTGTAGTGTTAATGCTTACACCAATCACCCCACATTTATGTCATCATTTATGGAATTTAGTTGGTGGCAGCAAGTTAAGTGTTGAAGATGCTAGTTGGCCTGTAGTTGATGACAGCGCCTTAGTTGAAGATGAAAAACTCATTATTGTGCAAGTTAATGGCAAATTACGCGCAAAAATTACCGTTGCAGCTGACGCAAGTAAAGACGATGTTGAAGCGCTTGGTTTAAATGACGAAAACGTATTGAGATTTACCGACGGTAATACCATACGTAAAGTAATTTATGTGCCAGGTAAGCTACTTAACATTGTTGCTAACTAAATTATGTTTAACGCTATAGTTAAGATAAAAAAAGTAACTAAGGGCTTAACGTTTAAACGTTTAGCTCTTACTTTATTGTTCACAAGTTTATTATCAGCTTGTGGCTTTCAGTTACGTGGTGATTACCTACTTGATGATGAGTTGCAAACCCTTTACGTTACCTCGAGTGATGTGCATGGTGAATTAACTCGATTGGTTAAACTTAATTTGACCAATAATCAAGTTAACGTGTTAAAGCACTCTAAATCAAGCACGCCTGAATTACGCATTGTTTCAGATAAGCTCGATAGACGTACTTTGTCGTTGTTTTCTAATGGTCAAGTTGCTGAGTATGAATTAATCTATGCTGTACATTATCAAGTGCGTTTTCCAGAGCAAGACTCTCGTAACTTTCGCTTTGAGCTTTACCGTGATTATCAAGACGATCCAAACCTTGCTCTGGCAAAAAGTCGTGAATTATCGTTACTATTAAGTGAAATGAGAACTGCTGCTGCGGACAAAATATTACGAGATTTAGCGAGAATTCAACCAGATTAGTTTTGCTAGACTACAGGTCCTAGAGCTTAGGTGCTAGGTGCTAGGTGCTAGGTAATTTATCCAATGTTTAGCAAATATTTACCATAGGTTTATTATGAAAATTTACCATAACCAACTCGATAATACCCTACGACAAGGTTTCAAACCTGTTTGGTTGGTTTTTGGTGATGAGCCTTGGCAAAAAAACAATAGCTTAGCGGCAATTAAAAATCATGCAAAAAGTCTAGGTTTTAGTGAAGTTATACGCTTTAGTAGTGAAACTAGCTTTGATTGGCAATCTATCATTGATGAATACCAAGCATTAAGTCTTTTTGCGAATCAACGTATTATTGAAGTTGAACTGACTACGGTTAAAGTAGGTGATGCAGGAAATAAAGCCCTACTCGCCTTAGCTGAGCGTTTAAACCAAGACATTAACAGTGGTAATGTACCGCAAGATGTGATGTTTATTTTTCATGGCGCTAAACTTGATGGGCCAAGCGCTAACCGTAAATGGTTTAAAAGTTTAACTGAGTTAGGCTGTTACCTGCCCTTATATGACATTGAACTAAAATCAATGCCACAGTGGTTAAATAATCAGGCAAGACAGTTACAACTTAATATTTCACCTGAGCTAAATACTCTACTTATCGAGTTATTTGAAGGCAATTTACTTGCCCTATCCCAAGAGTTAGAAAAACTTGTTCTACTTTTTGGTAACCAACGCATTAATATTGAAGATGCGGAACAGATCATTCTTAAGCAAGCTAAATTCAATCCTTTTCAAGTAATTGATGCCTTGTTACTTGGTGATTGTGCTAAATGTATTGCCATGCTTGATCAACTTCAGCAAGAAGGTATGGCGCCAGCACAACTCATTTGGGTATTCCATAAAGAAATTCACCAGTTATATGCCATGCTCAATCAATTAGCGCAAGGTGAAAATATTACGCAAGTCTATAAACAATATCGAGTTTGGGATAAGCGCAAACCATTGTATCAACATGCGCTAACACATATTAAACTTGATAATATAAAACAAGCTATAATACGTATTGCTGATATAGATTTATTAAGTAAAACCAGTAGTGAATTTAATATTTTTATTTTATTAGCCGATTTATGTATCACCTTATATCATGGTGAAAAAACAGCTCCGCTTAGCTTAAACTATGGCTGATAACCTTAATGCCTATTAAAACGACTTATTTTAAAGCAAGCGTAATGCGAGCTACGCCAATTCTTAGTGGCTTTTATAACAGAGCGACTAGTTTTAAACCCGCTAGTAAAAATAATTCTCCAAGTCATATTAACACGACTAAAAAATCAGGGCTTGGTATTTTAGGGGGGAGTTTTGACCCTATTCATCTAGGTCACACGCAATCAGCACAAGCTGTTGCCAATGAATTAGCGCTATCACATATATTGTTAATTCCGGCGTATATTTCTCCGCTTAAAGTGACTCCTGATTTAGTTCCTCATGCAAGCGCTGAGCAACGCGCATCAATGGTGGAGCTTGCCTGTCAACAAAGTGACTTGTTTTCTTGCGACACACAAGAATTAACTCGTGCTGGCCGCTCCTATACTGTAGATACTCTTAATGCTTTAAAACAACAATATCCTGAACATATATTGCATTTTATTATTGGTATGGACTCTTTACTTACCTTTAGCCAATGGCATCAATATCAAGAAATATTAGCGTTATGCCACTTGATTGTTAACACTCGACCAAATTATAATGTAGATAAAATAAACACCGAAACAAAAGCATTATTAACAGCACGACAAACAACAAATAAAGCCGACCTATTAAATTTTGAAGCCGGTAAAATATTCTTTGCTGAGCCTGTTCTTTTCAATGTATCCTCCACTCAAATACGCCAACGTATTGCACAGCGACAAAGCACTGAACAGCAACTTCACCCAAAAGTTTTAGATTATATTAATAAAAATAATCTTTACCGTTAACCCTTGGCGTAAAAAGTGTTAATATTGCACTAATTATTTTATATAGCTCAAACAGAGCCAATCTAAGTTCGATTAACGATAGGAATAACGCCTTGCAAACTGAACAACTTAAAGCATTTGTAATAGAACAACTTGAAGACATGAAAGGCCGAGACATCATTGCTCTTAACATTAGCGACAAAGCAAGCTTTGCTGATTACATGATTATTTGTTCAGGTAACTCAAATCGTCATGTAAAATCTATCGCTCAGTCAATTGCCATTGAGTGTCGTGCTCAAGGTGTTGAACCACGAGGCATGGAAGGTAACGATATTGGAGAATGGGCGTTAGTTGATTTAATCGATGTTATCGTACATGTTATGACTGATGAACAACGTGATAAGTATAACCTTGAACAACTTTGGGCCGAATAAATTTCAGCTAATTATTTAATTCAAAGCATTAGCTATTTAGCCAAAGCTTGTTACTTGATCACTCTTGAGACTTAATAGGTCTCAACTGATAACTCAATAATGGATAACTCTGTTATTGAGTTTTGTGTATTATCTAGCGTCGATTTATGAGCTAAAACGTAAGTTACAATAACACGACACAATAAGGTAAAATACTAAAAAATAAGGTAGACAGTGTTGAAATGATAATTAACCTCCTAATAACTATCGATTTATGAAACTTACTTTATATGCCGTAGGCAGCAAAATGCCTGCATGGGTTAGTCAAGGCTTCGCTGAATATAGCCGTCGTTTTCCACGTGATTTAAGTTTCCACTTAGTTGAAATACCCGCAGGTAAACGCGGTAAAAATGCAGATATTACCCGTATACTTGCCAAAGAAGGTGAGCTATTGCTTGCCGCTATTCCGAAAGGAAGTCGTATTGTTACGCTTGAAGTTGAAGGTCAAGCATGGACAACCCCAAAACTTGCTAAACAACTTGAGAGCTGGCAACTTGACGGCAGAGATGTTGCATTATTAGTGGGTGGACCTGAAGGTTTAGCGCCAGCGTGTATCGCAGCGTCTGAACAAAAATGGTCATTATCTGCATTAACACTACCTCACCCCATGGTTAGGGTACTCATCGCAGAAAGCTTATATCGCGCTTGGAGTGTTAACACTAACCACCCCTATCATAGAGAATAATTTTGTTAATTATTATTTTACGTATATTACTACAGATTAAAAATCTATCTGCCACAACACCTAATAGTGCCATTTTATGTACTGTATTAGGTAAAGTATCACGTAAAATACTATCCCTTTTTTATGTGTCATGTATTACTGAGGTTAGAAACCAATAATGCCTCCTCGCCGTAATGTCATTCGTAATCAATCCGCTGAAGCAAACTTATTTGCTCGTCGTACGTTTATCACCTTTTGTGGTGTAGTCGTTATTTTATTATTACTACTTGGTAATATTTATAGCTTGCAAGTTGAGTCATTTGAGAAGTATAAAACACGCTCTAATTCCAATCGTATAAAGCTTGTTGCTGTTGCCCCAAACCGTGGTTTAATTTTTGATAGAAATGGAGTATTACTGGCTGATAACAAGCCTGTTTATAGTTTAGAAGTTATTGCCGAAGACGTTGATGACATAAAAGCCAGTATTGCTCAAGTAAGCTCATTGCTTGATATAAGTCCAGAGCGTCAAGAACGATTTTTCAAAAACATGAAGAGCAATCGTCGGTTCAAACCTGTTGAGTTACATTCACGGTTAAGCGATCAACAAGTTGCCTTATTTTCTGTCAACCAACATAAATTCCCCGGTATATTTGTTAATGCACGACTAAAGCGTTATTACCCTTTTTCTGATTTAACAACGCATACTCTTGGTTATGTGGCACGTATTAACCGTAAAGATGCCAATAAATTAGAGCAAGAAGGTAAATCAGACAACTATGCGGCTACTTACGCTATAGGCAGGCTGGGTATTGAACGTTATTACGAAGATGTGCTCCATGGTTTTATTGGTCACCAAGAAGTTGAAATTAATAACCAAGGTCGCGTTATTCGTACCTTAAATTACACACCGCCTATTCCAGGTAAAGATTTGACTTTATCTTTAGATATTGAGTTACAAATGATTGCCAAACGCGCGCTGTCAGGTAAGCGTGGAGCAATAGTTGCGATGGACCCTCGAAGTGGTGAAATCTTGGCTATGTATTCTAATCCAAGTTACGACGGTAATTTATTTGTTCATGGTATCAGTAGTAAAAACTATAAAAAGTTACTTAACTCAAGTGATTTACCGTTAATTAACCGAAGCGTGCAAGGTTACCCACCCGCTTCTACGGTTAAACCTTTCTTGGCATTAACAGGTTTAGAAGAAAAGGTTATTACCCCATCTACCAAAATTTATGATCCTGGTTGGTATCAACTTGATGGTTTGCCAAATAAATACCGTGACTGGAAACCTTGGGGTCATGGCATGGTAGATTTAACTACTGCGATAGAGCAATCATGTAATATTTATTTTTATGATCTTGCTTTTAAGTTAGGGATAACAAAAATTAGTACCATGATGGAAAAATTTGGTTTTGGTGATTACACCGGCGTTGATATTCACGAAGAAAGTAGAGCCATTATGCCTAGCGTTGCTTGGAAACGAGAGCGTTACAAAAAGTCCTGGTACACTGGTGAAACGTTATCCGTTGGTATTGGACAAAGTTACTGGACAGTAACACCGTTACAGCTAGCGCAGGCGCTTACCACTTTAGTTAATCATGGTGAACGTAAAATACCACATTTATTAAAAGCAAGCAGCGAGTTAATCATTGAAAGCAATGGTAACGCTTATCATCAAGTCACACCGATTGTTTATGAGCCACGCGCACCATTAGAAATTAATGACGAAAAAAACTGGGATGTGGTTTTAAAAGCGATGCACAATACGGTACAAAAACCAAGCGCGACGGCTTATAAACCTTTTAAGGGTACTAAGTATGATGCTTCAGGAAAAACCGGCTCTGCGCAAGTTGCTCGTATTAAGCAAGATGAAAAATATGATGCTGAATCAACCTCTGAAAACAAGCGTGATAATGCTATGTTTATCGCTTTCGCCCCTTATAACAATCCTGAAATTGTTGTATCGGTAGCTATAGAAAACGTAGAAAAAGGTGGTGGTGCAACCAATGCAGCCCCTGTAGCAAGACAAATAATGGATCAATATTTTGGTAATAGAGATATTAAAGCTGAAATAAAAACCGCTAAAGTACAAACTAAAGCCAGTATTAATAATACTAAGCAAACTCGCGAGACTGATTAATGCGCAGCACTGGACAAGACCAAAAAAAAGCAATTTCTATCTGGCAACGCCTGCATATAGATGTTCCATTATTGCTCGGCATTCTAACCTTGTTAGCTTTAGGGCTATTTCTTGTATATAGTGCAAAAGGCCAAGAAACAGCTTACGTTTATTTAAAAGCGAGAAGTATTGGTGTTGCCTTACTTGGTATGTTCATCGTCGCTCAAATCCCACCTTTAGCTTATCGAAAATGGGCTGTACCTGTATTCGTAGTAGGCTTATTAATGTTACTTAGTGTGTTATTGTTTGGTCATGTTGGCAAAGGTGCACAGCGCTGGCTTGACTTAGGCTTCATCAAATTTCAACCCTCTGAGATAATGAAACTCATCGTGCCAATAATGATTGCTTGGTTTGTGAGTCAAGACAATCTTCCGGTAAGACTATCAACCGTAATACAAGCATTTATCTTAGTATTATTACCCACATTACTTATTGCCAAACAACCGGATTTAGGTACCTCATTACTTATTGCTAGCTCTGGTATTTTTGTTATCTTTTTAGCGGGTGCGAGCTGGAAACTTATTAGTGTATGTATTGCGTTAACTTCTGCGTTTATTCCTATTTTATGGATGTTTTTGATGAAGCCTTATCAAAAACAACGAGTACTAACTTTCTTAAATCCTGAGCAAGATCCGCTTGGCTCTGGTTACCATATTATTCAATCTAAAATTGCGATAGGCTCTGGCGGCATAGAAGGCAAAGGCTGGCTACAGGGCACTCAATCGCAACTTGAGTTTTTACCTGAACGTCATACCGACTTTATTTTTTCAGTTTTTAGTGAAGAATTTGGTTTAGTTGGCGTTACCGCCTTACTTGCTGTGTATTTGTTTGTAGTAATGCGTGGTTTATGGATTGCAGTTAACGCGCAACAAGCTTTTACTAAATTATTGGCAGGCAGCCTTACCTTAACCTTTTTTGTTTATGTGTTTGTTAATATTGGTATGGTATCTGGCTTATTACCTGTTGTTGGTGTGCCATTACCCTTGGTAAGTTTTGGCGGTACTTCCATGGTGACATTATTGCTTGGTTTTGGCATTTTAATGGCTATCAGTACTCACCGTCGGTTCCACGCTTAACATATAAATTTATTATTTTTACTTACAAGTGCTTACTTATATTTTTTACCATAAAACTTACATTTAACTTTTTTAGCTTGTTAAAATATGTTCAACTTAATGTTGTTATAGATGTTTGGTTTATCTTACTTTTATTGACCGTAAATACAGTTGAAATATTAAATATTTTATGAAATCACTAACTATTCTTTACTCTAAAAAACAAGCACTAACATTATTTTCTATAACGTTTTTTGTTACATTACTTAATGCTTGTAGTACTTCTGGTCGTTATGCACAAACACATGATAGTACGCCGACACGTTTACCGAGTATTGCTGAGCAACAAGATGCTATTGCTCGCGCAGAGCCACATAGTAGAGGCGGTAATAAAGACTATCAAGTTTTTGGTAAACCATACAAAGTAATGAGCTCAGCCCAAGGGTTTCAACAAACAGGTATTGCTTCATGGTATGGCAATAAATTTCATGGCCATTACACTTCTAATGGTGAAATTTATGACATGTATACCATGAGTGCCGCGCATAAAAACTTACCGCTCCCTACTTATGTAAAAGTTACGAATATGGAAAATAACAAGTCGGTTATTGTTCGTGTTAATGATCGGGGGCCTTTTCATGAATCACGTATTATTGATTTATCATACAGCGCCGCTTATAAACTCGATATGCTAAAAACGGGAACAGCCCAAGTACATATTGAAGCAATCACTGAATTTGATCTTAAAACAGATAAGGTAAAACTACCCGCAGATAAATCACTTTTGCCTACTGTTAATCTAACAAAAGATCACACTGCTAACTCAATAACTAACTCAATAACTAACTCAATAACTAACTTAGAAACTAATTCACAGAACACTTCTACCGTTATAAATGAGCAAACTTCTATCGTAGACAATCTTGAAAAATCCGCATCAGTAAGTACCACACAAGAAACCAATATAGGTATTGCTACTCCTTATATTCAAGTATTAGCAACCAGTAATAAAGATGTTGCTGTAAACACAGCGACAAAATTAACAAGTCAATATAACCAAGAAACAAGTTATCCTGAGCAAAATGGACTGTATCGAATTCAGATAGGGCCAATTAATGATCTTGCTACCTTAAACACTTTACTTTCCTCGTTAAAAGAAAATGGCTATCCAAATGCTTATGCGAGAAGTGAACAACATTAAATGAACATAAAGTTGTTCTGATATGTACCCAGTTTCAACTAAAACTTATATTTGATGAAAATTGTTACATTTAAAAGAGCTTTTTAACGGCTTATGTAAGAAGTTATTAACATTATCTTTTTATTGCCCGTAGCCAAGACTTATAGAGATGGTATACTTTGTTACAGTTGATTTTCCTTAACTGTGAACAAATAACAAATACTATGATTAAAAATATAACAATTCTTAACGCGCCAACTTTAACAAGTAAAGGCGCCAATAAGCTAAGCGCTTTTTTTAACGGTGCAATATTAACCGCCACATTAATGCTTTCTCCATTAGCACATGCTATATCTATTATTCCTGATGCTCCGCAAATTAATGCCAAAGGCTATATCTTAATTGATTACACTACAGGTAAAGTTATTGCCGAAGAAAATGCTGACACGTTATTAGCGCCAGCAAGTTTAACTAAAATAATGACGAGCTATATTATTGGTAAAGAACTACTTAACGGTAATATCAGTAATGACGACAAAGTAATGATCAGTGAAAAAGCTTGGGCTAAAAACTTTCCTGACTCGTCAAAAATGTTTATTGAAGTGGGTACTGAAGTACCTGTTAGCTTACTGAACCAAGGTATTATTGTTGCTTCAGGTAACGATGCTTGTGTTGCTATGGCTGAGCATATTGCAGGTAGCGAAAGTGCTTTTGCCGATTTAATGAATGCTCATGCGCAGCAATTAGGTATGTCGAGTAGCTTTTTCGAAAACAGCCATGGTTTAGACAGCACATCTCATATGACTACTCCACGCGATATGGCTGCACTTGCTATAGCACTTATTCGTGATGTTCCTGAAGAGTACGCCATTTATAAGCAAAAATCGTTTACCTACAACAACATCAAACAATATAACCGTAACGGTTTATTGTGGGATAAGAGTTTAAATGTTGATGGCATGAAAACAGGGCATACATCTAATGCTGGCTATAGCTTAGTTACCTCTGCAACAAAAGATGGTATGCGTTTAGTTACCGTGGTTATGGGGACAGCAAGCGAACGCGCCCGAAAAGTTGAAAGTAAAAAATTATTAAATTACGGTTTCCGCTTTTTTGAAACAATCACTCCATATAAAGCCGGTGAAAAATTTGTTAGCAATCGTATATGGATGGGCGATAAAGAGAACGTTGATTTAGGTATTATTTCAGATACACCGATCACTATTCCTCGTGGTCAACGTCAAAACTTAAAAGCTAACTTTGAGCTAAACCAAAAATTAACAGCGCCTTTAGCTAAAGGTACTGTTGTTGGTACTTTGTTCTTACAGCTCAATGAAGAAGATATTGCTCAATATCCATTAGTAACGTTAGAAGAAGTAAACGAAGGTAGCTTATTTAGCCGCGCGGTAGATTACGTAAAACTACAATTTGCTGACTAGATCATAAAAAACAAGTTCATGCTCTGAAGTGCATAACAAAAACCTCATTTATTAATAATGAGGTTTTTTTTTGCCCGTATTTGTATATTCCATTTTGTATAGCCGAGATTCAACAAAGTAATATCAGCCGTTAACGTTTAATGATAAAATAGCGCGATAAGTTTTAACCTAGCTCGAAAAGAAGTAACTATAAATGAAAACCCATTTTGACGAATTATTAGATTTTCCTACCGTATTAAACTTTAAAGTAATGGGCGTTGCCTGTGACGAACTACCTGATCTTATTATTGCTGAATTGCAAAAACATACACCAGGTGATTACGTACCTAAAATAAAACCAAGTTCAAAGGGCAATTATCATTCAGTATCACTTGCCGTTACCGTGACAAGTAAAGAACATATTGAAAAAATCTATAAAACATTAAATGCCATCGAAGAAGTACGTTACGTTTTATAATTCGTAAGCTTCAACATAGTCATTATTGTAAATTAACGAGGTTTACCTAGTGCTCTCAAGCTCAACCGTAGAGAAAGAAGCGATTAACATAGCTGGCTCATTAGTGATCCGACAATTAAATACCATGGATTACAGCCAAGTTTGGCAAGCCATGAAAGACTTTACCGACAACCGTGACAACTCAACAGCTGATGAACTATGGTTGGTTGAACATCCGCCAGTATTTACTCAAGGTCAAGCAGGGAAAGCTGAACATTTACTTGTTCCTGGAGATATAGAAGTAGTAAAAGTAGACAGAGGCGGACAAGTAACTTATCACGGTCCTGGCCAGTTGGTTATTTATATCATGGTTAATCTACGAAGAAAAAAAGTCGGGGTAAGAGATTTAGTCACCTTGATTGAAAACAGTATAGTTGCCTCGTTAGATGATTATAATATTGTTGCCTATCCTAAAGCTGACGCTCCAGGCGTTTATGTAGATGACAAAAAAATAGCATCATTAGGGTTACGTATTCGTAAAGGCTGCTCTTTTCACGGTTTAGCTTTGAATGTAAATATGGATTTATCACCTTTTCTGCGTATTAACCCTTGCGGTTATGCTGGTTTAGAAATGGTGCAAACGGCTGATTTAAGCGGCCCACAAGATACTGCTACTGCAAGTACTGCCTTAGTGAAACATTTAATAAACTTACTTGAGGCTAATAATGTTAGCTATCAAAGAGGTTTACCAAGCGAGAAGAATACAGATAATGAGTACTAATTTAACTTCTGAAACAAAAACAGCTGACCGCGCTGCCGGTGAAAAATTTCGCGATGCAGACAAGTTAGCTCATATTCCTATTAAAGTTGTCAGCTCTACAAAAGAAACTATGCTACGTAAACCCGACTGGTTACGTATTAAGTTACCACGCACTAGTGAAAAAATTGACAACATCAAAGCCAATTTACGTAAAAACAACCTGCACTCGGTATGTGAAGAAGCGTCATGCCCTAACCTGTCTGAATGTTTCAACCACGGTACTGCAACCTTTATGATTTTAGGTGACTTGTGTACCAGACGTTGTCCATTTTGTGATGTAGGTCACGGTCGTCCATTACCACCAAACCCAGATGAGCCTAAGAAATTAGCCGATAGCTTAAAAGACATGGGGTTAAAATACGTAGTAATTACCTCAGTAGACAGAGATGATTTACGTGACGGCGGCGCTCAACAGTTTGCTGATTGTGTTAAAGAACTAGCCGAGCAAGCGCCGAACACTAAAGTAGAAATTTTAGTACCTGATTTTCGTGGTCGTATGGATCGAGCCCTTGAGATATTAAATCAACATCCGCCACACGTATTCAACCACAACATGGAAAACGTACCGCGCCTTTATACTAAAGTTCGCCCTGGTGCTAACTACCAATGGTCTTTAGATTTATTGAAAAAGTTTGGAGAAGCTAACCCTACCGTTGCCACCAAATCAGGCTTAATGGTTGGTTTAGGTGAAACCAACGAAGAAATACTAGAAGTAATGCAAGATTTACGTGATCACGGCGTAACCATGTTAACGATTGGCCAATACTTACAACCAAGTAAAGATCACTTAGCCGTTGAGCGTTATGTTCATCCTGATGAATTTGCTATGTTTGAACGTGAAGCAAAACGCATGGGCTTTGCACATGCAGCTTGTGGTCCACTTGTTCGCTCAAGCTACCATGCTGACAAACAGGCTGCAGGTGAAGAAGTTAAATAAGCTAAGTAAGTTTAAAGCTTTGTTATAATGAATTGAAAAAGACCAGTTATTGTACTGGTCTTTTTATTTATACTTCTTTAAAAAGTAAATTTAAACTTTAAAAGTAAGCTATACCTTTAAAATAAATATTCCCTTAAAAACAGAACCCGACCTTTACGAGCGCAAAGTAAGCGTAATTAACACCACACCATGATCAGTACTTTCTCCATCTCGATCAAAAAGTGGGTTAATTAAATGTCTATCGTAAGTATGGTAATCACTCACTTCATACAGACTGTCATGGTAACCTGCATCAAAGTCACACGATAATAAAATATAATCAAGCACCGAGCTAGTGACACCAAAATAATGAGTTGGATTACGAACAGTGCTTACACTTTGGTTGGCATCAACTATTGTATCTACATTAATTTGCGTATTGTCTTGCTCTGCAATATTTTCCTCAATACCAATTTGCTCAGCGTTTTTTACTGCTTGATATAAATCCCATGAGTCTTGTAAACAATACTTAGCAAGGTAGATATCACGATCAATAGTCGAAACAAAACGTAAAGAGTTAGTCAGCAAATGGGTTAATACGCCATCGCTCAAAGTATTATTAAAGTCTCCCATTAACACCATTGGTTTATTTGTCTGTTCTCGCCTTGCTATCATTTCAATCATCAACAATGCCGCTTCACTACCACGCTGTATAGTAGAGCCCCAACCGCCAGCGACTTGAGCTTTTAAAGTTTCAATGATTGTTTTTTCTGGAGATAGTTTTTCACCTTTTTCTGTAAAATCCGATTCATTTAACTCAATCATGGTGCGCTTTGACTTAAAGTGCACTACATAACAATCACACTGACCAAGGTGCGGTACATCAATCGTTGCGCGTATTACTTTTCGACTAAACGAAAAATCATCAGTTAAACCTAAGGTTTGCGCCAGTTCAATATTAGGTGATACTGCGACGCTTTCAACAATGGGGTAACGAGAGGCAATGGCAACAACAGGACGCGAATAAATAAAATCATCAACCACGTGAGGCTCATCAATTACCGCAAAATGATCATAGCCCTGCTCGCTTACTAACGCTTTTAATGACTCGGGGCTGAATACTTCTTGAAAACCGATAATATCCGGGTGATATTCAGCTAAGTAATCGGTAATCCACTGTTGTTTTTTCTGCCATTGTTCGGCGCTGTAAATACGCTCAAACTCATAGCAAGCGTTAGGAGGCTCAAGGTAGTTAAATAAATTAAAGGTGGCTATTTTAAGTTGCAAGTGTGTTGTTGCGTCGTCTGCCGAATGAGTATTGTTATATGTAGTTGTAATAACTTAACCTGTTTATTGTGCTGACTAAGATTTATACTTAATCAGTGTTAAATAAATTAATTTTATGGATACTACGAGTAGCTATAAGTATCCCATACTTTTAATTTATAAGATCTTAATCAATAGCTTGCCCTTTAAAGATGCACTATTGACTATGTAACTAAACCATTAAATTAACGCTTATTTTTTCGGCCTCGCCCGCGGGCTGCTTTTTTAGCTTCTCTTGCTGCAATACGTTTTTCTTCAAGTTCAGCAAAATGAGTATTTTCGGCATCAATCATTTCAGGTAATTCAAAAGAGATTGCGCCTAATGTTTTGTCACGAATTTCGTTAATTAAAATAACAGATGCTTTATGTAAATCTATTCTACCGCCACTTTTTACACAACCGCGTTTACGGCCAATCGCTTCAATTAAATCCTCTTCATGCTCAGGTAGCTCTTCAAGTTGATAGCGCTCCATTACTCTTTTTGGATAAGCGTTAAGTAAATATTCAGCAGCAAAATAAGCAATATCATCATGATCAAAGGCAGTATCTTTTACTGCGCCAGAAACTGCCAAACGATAACCTGAATTTTCGTTGGCTATTTTAGGCCACAACATACCTGGCGTATCATAAAGATATAGTCCCTCTTCTAAACGTATACGTTGCTGTCCTTTGGTTACTGCAGGCTCATTCCCTACTTTAGCTTTTGCTTTACCAACAAGAGTATTAAGTAGTGTTGATTTACCCACATTAGGAATACCTACAATAACAGCATTAATTTGTTTGCCGTCTTGATCTTTATTTGGTACTAACTTACGAATTAACCCTACTAGGTTTTTAGCTACTCCAGGGTTATCGGTCGTTAAAGCAATAGCCTTTACGTTATGTTGTGACTCTAAATAATCTAACCAAATTTTTGTTGTTTCAGGATCGGCCAAGTCACTTTTATTAAGAATTTTTATAAGGGGTTTATCACCTCTAATATCGGTGATCATTGGGTTTTCGCTACTAAAAGGTAAGCGCGCATCACACACTTCAATCACCACGTCTATTTGCGGTAATATTTCTTTAATTTCTTTTTGCGCTTTGTGCATGTGGCCTGGAAACCAGTTAATCGCCATGAAGATCCTATTTGAGTGAGTTCTATTATTAAGATATTAATTTTAACAAGATTTTAGTGGAAGTGCCTAGGGTTTAATAGGGAGTAATTTACTATGGGTTAACTAAAAACTAAATATTGAAATAGGTTACCTAATTTAAAGTAGTTAATTACACCCAAAGTAATGCCAATGAAGAAGGCAGATAAGCAGCTCAATTGAGCTGCTTTTTATTTCTTAGAATTTTTTCGTTTAACTAGAAAAATTTACACTGATGAATATTAATTAGGATAATTAAGTCGCTAACATTAAATAGGCGAGGTTAAATTAACACCTTTTACCATATATAAATCATCGTATTGTAAACCGCCATTACCATAAGGCTTTTTATGGGGCCCTGTATTACAATTCATTAAAAAATAAATTAATGGCAGTTCACGTTTCTTTCTAAATTGCGCACCTTTAAAAACTAAAGTTTGTTCTGAAAACTCGCCGCCTTTAACGTAAACATCGTAACTTTGACCACCGTTTGCCACGGTATTGTTATTTATCACATACCAAATATCATACCACTGCCCTGCAACTAATGGCTTAGCTGACTTTTGTTCTGCAAAATTTTGCACATTACTATAACCATCATCGGTTTTTACCATTAAGGCACCGTCATTTTTCAAACCATTAGATTCTGCTTTATCAGTAACGCGCAAGGTTGGTTCAAAAGCATCGTAGCCAAGCTTTTCAATATCTTCTGGCATTTGGTTACTTATGCCAAAAGCATGATTATTCGGGAAATATTCCACATTAATCCGGCTAAAGAAAGTATAGGTTTCACCAACATTAACGCTTACCGGCAAAGCTTTATAAGTTAACGCTTTACGGTTGCCGACTAAACCGTCTTTCGCCGGCTTTTTGATCATATATTGATTATCAACAGATGATGATGCAGATTTGAAAGTTGTTCTTAACTCAGTAACTTGTGGGTTTTCATTAAAAGGTTTAGTGTTGTTGGCCGTATCTGCTTTGGTCCAACCTTGTAATGATTGTTGCTCAAAGTTATCTATAACTAACCATTTCTGTTTATTGTTAACCTCTGAGCTACTACAACTGCTTAATAATATGGTTGTTATTACTGTGGTAAAAAATGCAGTTGCCAATATGCTAACTTTTTTATGAAATCGCTTGGTAAACATTTTGTATTCCTCAATATGAGTATTCTTTAAAAATTAACGCTAATATTACTTACTTATTAGTATTTTTAGTAGCTAAGCTGTTAACTATTGCTGATAATATTGGTCCGTTACTTGTTTCGTTACATGTTTATATACATGCTTAGATACGTAGCTAGTACCGTTCATTTATTTTCTTTATCATAAAAAGTTGTTAGTTATCTATGAGTAAAAAATTCTACGTTATCTGGAAAGGCGCCAAAACAGGCATATTTAATACTTGGCCTGAAGTACAACAACATACTGCGGGTCGAAGTGACGCGCAATACATGGGCTTTGAATCAAAATATGAAGCTGAATCTGCCTTTGCCTCAACTTATACCAAAGCATTAATGCAACGCTCTTTAAGTAAAAAAGGCGGAAAAACTGCAGCACCTACTTCAACACGAAAAACAACAAGCACAGCAAAAGGCACTGCGACGAGTAAGTCAGTTACTACTAGTCCTAACGCTAAAAGTGATATTGAAATATATTGCGATGGTGCTTGCTCACCTAATCCAGGTAAATCAGGCACTGGGCTTGCAGTTTACGAGCACGGTAAAGTGACCTCGTTATATTATGGTTTGTACTTAGCTAACGGCACCAACAACACAGCCGAGTTAAATGGTTTATTATCGTCTTTTCAAATTGCGCAACATTTTATTGAAAGAAATAAGACAGCAGGTACTGACTACAGTATTTGTATCTTGTCTGACTCAAAGTACTCAATAGATTGTATTACCAAGTGGGCAAAAGGCTGGCAAGCTAAAGGTTGGACTCGCGGTAAAGGCGAGGAAGTTAAAAACCTCGCTTTAGTTCAGCAATGTTACGCGCTATATAAAACCATTCAGTCAAAAATCACCATTCGTCATGTGAAAGGTCATGCCAATATAGAAGGTAATGAATTAGCAGATAGAATGGCGGTATTGGCTAGAAAGCAACAGCAAGAAAATATGACTCGTTATGCTGAAGCTATCGATATCAAAGCAATTCTTGCTATGGAATCAGGTTAACCTTTACCATAAAATTAAACAGCTAACCTAATGCTAACCTAACAAAAGTATTAAAATCGAAGGATTCACTATGAAACTTATTATGAAAACTGAATTTGATAATTTGAGATTAAATCCGCTTCATAATTATGAAACTGATAGTAATGGTGAGAAACAAGTGGTGAAGATTTACTGTGGTGAGCTTTTGATTGCTAAGAAATTAAAGCAAAAAAAGTCGTTAAGGTTTTTTGGTGTGAATGGTTATGAGAAATACTTAACTAAAGAAGATGAGTAAAATAGCTCATCTACTTTAGTTATTTTAACTGTCTGATTTATGAAAAGTCTATTATTTCTTCAACATTGATTTTAAATCAGCAAAAGGATTATACGTTGCCGTATCTTGGTTGCTGTCGCCAGCTGTGACTTCACGCTGATATTTAGCTTGATCAGTGTATTTATCGTGTTCATTATCGTGGCAGTATATGCATAACAACTCCCAATTGCTGCCATCGTTTGGATTATTGGTATGGTCGTGATCTACATGATGTACCGTTAGTTCTTTCAAATTAGAAAATTCAAAAGCTCGCGCACAACGTCCGCAAACCCAAGGGTATAATTTTAACGCGCGATCTCGGTAACCTTTTTCTTGTTGTTTGTAATGGACAGTGGTGCCAAAACGATCTGAGGACATAGCTCTACTTTTATATTAACGGAATAATGTTACTAGTGTATTGCTATGCTTTATGCATATCAAGAAACGAAATCAACGATGTTATAAACATTAACTAATCTCAACTAATATTGAGTGTGCTTAACTCTTTTTGTGTTTGTTCAACTAAACCTGCCATAGTTTTACCATGTGGTACTGGCTTTCTTGTAGTAGGATCAAGTTGTACAAAAACAATATCGTCTGCCAAACAAATGGTAGCTTTAGTCGCTTTATTACGCACTAAACAGGTTACCGTAATTGACGTTCGCCCTACTTTCTTCGTGGCTAAGCCAAACTCAACAACATCACCTTGTATTGCTGGTGACTGAAAACTTATGGCACCAATATGTTTGGTAACGAGGCTGTTAGTGCCTAATTGACAAATGGCGTAAGTCGCTGCTTCGCCATCAATCCATTCAAGTACGCGACCACCGAATAGTGCATTGGCATAATTTAAATCACTTGGCATAACAAGACGACGAGAAAGAAAATGCATAATTGATCCTATATAATGATCTACTGAATTATCGATTAATGACTATAACGTAAAGATGCTATATAAAGGTATTTATAAATACTTTTAATAGCCGAACATTTAAACTCACAAAACTAGACTGTTAATAAAGGAAAAAAATGAAAACCTATATTATTTTATTTAGAGGGATAAATGTTGGTGGCAATAATATTTTACCAATGAAATCTCTTGTGCCTTTATTAATACAACATAACCTTCAAAATGTTGCTTCATATATTCAAAGCGGCAATGTCGTGTTAGACAGTGAAAATAACCCGAAAGAGTTGATTCAAAAAATTGTATTGGACAACTTTGGCTTTTCACCAGAATTATTTATTTTCACTGAAGGTGAGTTTACTACGGCAAAGTCAAAAAATCCCTATCAAACGTTTGAGGGGAAATTTGTGCATTGTTATTTTTGTCATGGCGATATCAAACTCAATCAAGAAAAAGTAAATAAATATTTAGCTTCTTTTGCAGAGGTTGAAAAGTCGGAAAATTATACCGTTAAGGATAAGGTGTTTTACTTATACGCGCCAAATGGTATTGGCCGCTCTAAGTTAGTCGCAAATATTGAAGCGTGTCTTGGGCAATCGGCAACAGGACGTAATTTAAATACTGTAAATAAGATTAGTAGTATGCTTAAGAAAGGCTAGATAAAGCATAACCAGCATTATAAATCGCGTATTTTAACTGCTGGATTACCCGCATAAAAACTATTGGCTGCAACATTTTTAGTTACTACACTGCCGGCACCAATCACGCTATTTTCACCAATAGTTACACCGCTAAGCACAATAACACCTCCGCTAAGCCAAACATTATTATCTAAAGTTATGCTTTCAACATAGTTAGTTTTATTCTCGCGACGTAATTGCGGATCAACATCATGAGAAACAGCTAACAGTTGAACATTCGGGCCAATCAGGCAGTCATTACCAATAGTAATTAAAGGAGTATTATCACTAGTCGCATCATCAGTAAGATTGTCAGTGACTACGCCATCAAGCATCGTGCAATTGATGTTGATATACACCCTATCACCAACAATAATATTATCGCCGTAATCCATGTGGATGCCTGACTCAATAATGACGCCGTCGCCACACTGTTGAAATAGTGCTTTTACCCGTTTTAAATTACCTTTACTTGGGCTACGTCGAAACTGATTACAGACCTCATGCACCGACTTTCGTTTGGCAATCAGATCAGGAGTAATGCTGTTAAAGGCTATTTTCATAGAATATTATCGATTGAATTTAACAATAGTGATTTAGCTTAAGCTGTAAGGTGTAATTACAAAAAAGTACGACAATTTCAAATAAAAACTAACGTTAGTTAATAAGTACTTTTGATGCCTTAATTTTGATGCCGAAAAGATGCTTTACAGTATTAAGATAAGTCTCTATTAGTGAAGTACTGCACGAATAGGTAAGTTCTTACAAATTTCTGCTTCGGCAATTAAAATCTCTTCTAACCGTGCATCAACTTCCGCTTTATCACAATATTCATAAGCTAATTCAACAAACAAGTTTTTATGCTTCTCTTCAGATTTTGCGATAGCAACGTAAAAGTCTTTATCTCGACCTGGCGGCAATGCTTCTGATACTAAAAAGAATTTTTCATAACCACGCGCTTCAATAACCGCTGCTACCAATAATCTATCCATCATAAAATAGCTGGTGCCGTTTCGAAATAATGCACGTATTTGCGTAATGTACGGGTCTTTTTTGTCTTGTCCTAAAGTAACATCACGGGCAACTAACAACTTTAATACTTGTTTAAAGTGGATCAATTCTTCAATAGCTAAATCTGTCATCGCACGAACTAACTTAGCTTTGTCTGGATAATGCGATAACATTGCCATTGCCATGCCTGATGCTTTTTTTTCTGCTGCGGCGTGATCTTGTAAAAACTTATCAAAATCAGCCATAACGGCATCAACCCAGTCTTGGCCTGTGTGGTGTTTTAACTCAAACATAATAATTATTCTCTACATCAATTCTATTTAGATAATTGGCTTTTAATATATTGTCGTAATTTTACCTGTGAAGCTTATGTCCTACAATAGCTAGCGTTATTCATCAGCTCTTATAGATGTATTAATACAGTTTCTTATCAATACGACCTTTATTAGTCGACTCCACCTTAAAGTCATTATTAAGATGCTGCCAAGCGCGAACTTTGCCACCAATATTAATTTGTTTAAAACCGCCCTCTCGCGCTTTATCATTATCAATATTAAGAAAGGTTAATAACTTTAAATAACTGTCATCATCACTTACATCAATGGTTAATAGATCTTGCTGTCTGTCTTTAAAATACTCAAAAACACCTTGCTGATGACGATTATAGCAATCTAATAAAAAATCATCTCTGTTAACATTATCAAGGGTTAATGGTGCAAAAGTTTCACTATAACAACGTTTTAAATGTGGATTAAAACCACCATCAGTTCGCTGTAAATTGACCATCATCCGTTGTAATAACTGTTTTATAGACGGGATCCAAAGTTCAGCTTTACGCGTTAAGTAAATAAATTTACTGTTGCTAAAGTGCTTATCTAAGGCTTGATAATCACAAAATATCGGCGTGTCGGCTAATACTTGTGCTTGGATAAAGGATTCTTGAGTGTAGGCATTATGTGCTGTTTTTAAGCCTTGCTCTAACATAGCTAAGCAAACACTGGTGGTTGCAGTACGAGGTAAACCAATAATAAATATTTTTTCTGTCGACACGTAAAGTAAGTCCTTAATTATATGTATACCCGTTCCACTTGAAGATGCTCATTTCAGAAAGTCTGAGCGATTCATAATCAAGGCACATTTTTTATCAAGGATTATTCCCTTAAAAAGAAATGTAACACTGAGTATGATTTGCTCAGTCTTTCCCGAAGGCTGGTTTAGAAACGCTTTACGCAGCGTTATTGATTTTGAGAAGGGAATAACCATTCTCTACAATCAATGCCTTGCCTAAAGGCGTTTCTAATTCCAGCTGAATCCTGCATATTCAAGTAAAACGGGTATCTATTATTCTTCCATTGAGACTAAAGTCACATGGAAATTGAAAATGAAAATACGGTAGAATGGGCGATTATAACGTATTTATTCATTTAACAAAGATCCAATTGATAGGGATCAATAAATAGTCATGTTAAGCGCGCATACTTAATCGATATTCAATTTATAAATTTAGTCTAGGGGATTTCATGACAGCACAAGATGGACACCTATATACCGAACAAAAAACCATTACATGGGCAGACTATTTAAAATCGGGTAACCGTATTTTTATCGGCTCTAATGCTGCCGTACCTAATGCTTTAATTGATGATCTTATTGCAAATAGCCAAGGTTTGCATGATATAGAAACCGTGCACATGCTCACCTTATCTGAAAATGTTTGGGCAAAACCAGAGCATAAAGATTTATTTAAAGTAAACAGTTTATTTATTGGCGGCAAGAATATTCGAGAAGCGGTAGCTGAAGGACGCGGTGATTACACACCGTGTTTTATTTCTGATGTACCACAGATGTTTCATGAAAAAATATTACCCCTTGATGTCGCCCTCATTATGGTCAGCCCGCCTGACGAATACGGTTATTGTTCAATGGGTGTGAGTGTTGATATTGTTTCTGCCGCTGTAAAAGCAGCAAAATATGTTATTGCCCAAGTAAACACCAAAATGCCACGTACTAATGGCCATAGCTTTGTGCACGTAAATCAAATTCATTCATGGATTAATGTTGACCAAGAGTTACCGCAAATTATTGCGCCAGAAATAGATCAACGAACCGAGCAAATTGGACAATACGTTGCCATGTTGGTTGAAAACGGTTCAACTTTACAAATTGGCATAGGGAAAATTCCTGAAGCGGTTTTAACTTATTTAGGCAACCATAAAAACTTAGGCATTCACAGCGAGATGATCTCAGATGGCGTGATTGATCTCATGCTAAAAGGCGTTATTAATAACCGTCGGAAAACTTACCACAAAGGTAAAGCGGTTGTCAGTTTTTGTATTGGTAGTCAAAAGGTATACGATTTTGTTGATGGTAACCCGCACATTGAGTTCTATCCATCAGAGCATATTAATTCACCTGTCAAAATATCAAAAAATGATAATATGGTCTCTATTAATAGTGCTATTGAAGTCGACTTAACAGGACAAGTTGTGGCCGATTCAATAGGCTATCAATTTTATAGCGGCATTGGTGGTCAAGTTGATTTTGTACGTGGAGCCTCTTTAAGCAAAGGTGGCAAAGCGATTATCGCTCTGCCTTCAACAACTAAAGATGGCAAGATATCTCGAATTGTCGGGCACATTACCGAAGGTGGCGGCGTAGTTACCTCGCGCGGACATGTATCTTATGTGGTTACCGAGTTTGGTATTGCTTCATTACAGGGTAAAAGTATTAGAGAGCGCGCCTTAGAGTTAATTCGTATTGCTCATCCTAAGTTCAGAGATAAATTACTTAGTGACGTTCGTAAGCATTATTGGGTACCTGAGTACCAAGAAAGCTCGCCAAGCTCAGTGCCTGAATTAGGCTCAATTGAAATGAAGCGATTTAACTTTGCTAATACTAATTACATATTACGTCCATTAGCCCCTGCTGATGAGCGTAAGTTACAAGAATTCTTTTATTCACATAATAAAGAAACCTTGATCATGCGTTATAACCACCACATTACGCAAATGACTCGTGAAAAGTCATGTAACTTGGTTAGTGTTAATCAACACACAGATCTGGCTTTATGTTTTACCCAAAAAGATTCCTTGGGTGAAGCTATACAAGCCGTTGCGCGATATTATTATATTGAAAGTATCAATAGTGGTGAAGTTGCTTTTGTGATAAAAGAAAGCTTACGTGGACGCGGCATGGCAACAGCATTACTAGCTGAAATTATCGCTATTGCCAGAATACGTAAACTCGATAGCTTAGTGGCGAGTGTTCGACGTGATAATGGCTCTATGTTGAAAGTATTTGAAAGAGCTGGCTTTTTACGTCAACCAAGTGAAGACTTTGATGAAGTTAATTTAAAACTTCCATTAGCTGAAAGTACTGAGACTGAAAACTCATAAGTAAAATATAAAATAAGAATAAAAGGTGTTAGTAATTATGACGGTTGGAATTATTGGACATTATAAATGTAGCGAACATGACATGGGTGATCATCACCCTGAAAACGGTAAACGTTTAAGCGCTATATCTGATCAGCTAATACGTAGTGGATTAGATTACGTCGTGCGCCAATTTGACTCGAAGCCAATAGATAAAAAACTACTATCACTAGCTCATACTACTGAATATATAGATTTTGTTTTAAATAACGCACCTAAAGAGGGTGATGATAAATTTGTTGTTGGCCCTGATAGTGTCATGAATGAAAAGTCATTAACTTCAATACTCTACTCTGCAGGTGCAGCAGTTGATGCTGTTGACTTAGTGATGGATAATACATTAACCTCAGCTTTTTGTACTACCAGACCACCAGGGCATCACGCAGAACACGATAAAGGCATGGGCTTTTGTTTTTTCAATAATGTCGCCATTGCCGCAGCTTATGCTAAACAACAATATGGATTGAAGCGTGTCGCTATTGTTGATTTTGATGTGCATCACGGTAATGGTACTGAAGATATCATCAGAAATCATTTTAAAGCGACACCTGAAGACGATAAAGGTTATTTATTCTGTTCGAGTTATGAGTATCCTCTATTTCCTTTTGAAGTAACCGAAAGTGACATACCACCTATAATTAATACGCCTTTACCTGCAACCACAAAAGGTGAGCAATTTAGAGAAAAATTAACTGCTCATTGGTTACCTGCGTTACATAAATTCAAACCTGAATTAATTTTGATATCAGCTGGTTTTGATGCTCATATTGAAGATGAAATGTCACAAGTAAGCTTAACTGAAGCAGACTTTCGCTGGATCACCGATGAAGTTAAAAAGATAGCAACAGAATATAGCCAAGGAAGAATAATTTCAGTGCTTGAAGGTGGTTATGCGCCAAGTGCCTTAGGTAGAAGCGTTGTAGCACATATCAATGGCTTAATTGGTAATTGATATAAGTAATGTATAATTATTGAATAATAATGTAATAACTTCACCTTTATAGCTTATAACTATTTATTTACCATTTAATATGAATTTGGGTACCAACATCAACTAGCGACATAAATTCGTCTATTTCTGGGTTTGTTAACGCAATACAGCCATTCGTCCAATTAGATTGTTGAGTATAACGTGGAAGTCCTTCAAAATTATTACGTTGCCCATGGATCATAATTAAGCCACCTGCAGAAACACCTTTATCCTTAGCATTGGCTAAATCTATTTCATTAGGGTAACTGATATGCATGGCTCTATAAAAAGCAGAATCTTCTTTTTTATAATCTAAGGTGTATAAGCCTTCTGGTGTTCTTTTATCCCCTTCTTGCTCTTTATGCCCTTCAGGGTTTTTACCGAGTGCTACATGGTACTCCTTTATCACTTTGCCACTTGAAAGCAAATACATTTTATTATCTGACTTATCAACCATAACTAAGTCAACAAAAGCAAAGCTTGGAAATGAATATAAAAATGAGAGTAATATAATTTTTTTCATGATGAATTTAATCGATAATTTTCTAATAGTGGTTTTCATAGTTTTTATAAAGTAGGTAAATAAATATTGCGTAGTTTGTACTGAATTATACAACCTATAAAAATTAAAGTTTATGATTAATATAGCTACAGCTTTATTATATTATACCAAGGTTATGGTTATTAAATAAACAACAAAGCTGTAATGATATATTCAAGTTTTATCCAAAAATAGCTCTCATTAACCCTATCACTTCATCAGTATTTTTACCTTTTTTAACTTGATTAACGATAGTATCTCGTTTCGTTAAAATATATTCAGGCATCCCCTCTTCAGCAAGAGCTTGATCTACTAACTCTTCAGTGGTTAATTTTATTCGGCTTCGGGAAATTGTTGATTGATGCGTATTTACTTTATTCTGGGCTTTATCTCTAAGTCGTAGATAATTTGAATTAAAAGCAAAGTCTTCATCTACAAATAAAAATAAATCTATGAGTATTGCACGAGCTTGCCATAGCTTATATTCTTGTTCATCTTCTGGTTGAGTTTGATGCCACCAAGCAAAAGTTCTTAACGTACCAATCATATCTTGCCAATAACTATCAAAATCAAAATTATTAAACTTAGCAATAGATAAACCTTGGCATAATACGTCAATTTTTGTATTAGTTAACGCAATAAACTGATCAGGACGTTTCATTGCTAATAAGCGTGTTGCTGGGGATAACGGTGCTTTTTCACCTGATTCTTTATTTTCTTTATAATCTGAAAATATTTTTTTATAAGCATTCACAAAATCTTGATATTGTTTAGGAGTTACATCACCTACATCAGGTATAAAACTGAGTGCTATATCAAATTTCTCAGGATGCTCTGCTATCAAAGTATGAAATACTTTGGCGGTTTTAGTTGACGCAAACCATTCAACATCAAAGTTATATTCTGTATGTATATGGTGTGGTGTATGTTTACCAACAAAAGCTAATCGTTCAACTTCCGTCATATCAGCTAACTTTTTACTTTTAATTAATTGAATGTAATCTAATAAAGCTAATCGTTCATCTAATCCATGAATATTGGCTTGTTGCTCAATAAAGGCGGTAAAAATTGGCCAAGGTGCAATACGAGCCATTTTGAACTGACTAGCACTAGCACCCAATACTAAGCTTTGCTCTAGTTTTTTTAAGCTAGGTAATTGTTCATTTTCTAAAAGATCCATGTTAATTCGATTACGACATACGTCAATTAACTCTTTACACCAACCTAAGTAGTCATCAGGACGGTTTTCTACTTTAACTGCCATTAGGTTTAAACTAATTTCAGTAACGTGTTTTAACGCGGTTTGATAAGAAAAATTTTCAGCATCGTTTAATGCCATTTTTACAGGGGAAGATAATAACTTTCTCATTTATTAATACAGCTCCGAATGTAATAAGTGAAAGATTTAACAAATAATGGGATAAGGTTATAAATAATGGTATTAGCATAAGAGAGTCAAGTATCGCCACAAGCAAACACTCAAATTATAAAAACACCAGAAAGCAAAAAGCCCGTTACATTAGTAACGGGCTTTTCTCGTGAGCTTTCGCTCGAATAGAAACCTAGTAATGTCCCGCTTCGCTCTCACATGGGCTTTTCTGTAACATAAGTCACACTACCATCGGCGCTGTTGCGATTCATTTACTGGTTAAATAGAAACCTAGCAATGTCCTACTCTCACATGGGAACTCCCACACTACCATCGGCGCAACTGCGTTTCACTTCTGAGTTCGGAATGGAGTCAGGTGGGGCCACAGCGCTATTGTCGCTAGATAAAAACTTGTTTAACTATCTGGGAAAGTAATATAAATAATTTAAGAAATTTGTTTTAAGTAACACGAGTACGTGATTGCTATTTTTCAATAGTCTTTGTCAAACTTAATGACAGTGGTAAATCAACTAATAACGACGTAATTCAAAATGACGTGTGGCTTTTCTACACGAATTTTTCATTACTAAGTTAGTATTTGACTTTACCTGTCAATACAAAACCACTTGGGTGT